>JANOBX010000169.1:0-43532 GCA_031411875.1 Burkholderiales bacterium
GCTCCGGCTCCCCTGCGGTGCTCGGTCCCGCGGCCCCGAAATCCACAAGCTCGCGGAACTCACTTCGCTCGCTGCGCTCGCTCCGTTCAATCACCCGCGATGAGTCAGAGGTGGAGTCGCGCTTCGCGCGAGGGCCGCGGGCCCTGTGATCCTCGACGCCTCAGATGCGCGCCACAGCCAGCCCCAGCCCACCTTTGCAACCACCGTACTTTGCGCTCTTCCGTCGCGCGCCGACACGGTGGCGGGGCTGGGTGCGGGCGGTGGAGAGAGCCCGGACACAAACAGTCCAGTGGACTGTTTGTGCCTGGCGAGCGCCCAGGGCGCAAGCCCTGGGCATGAGCGGAAGGGGCCACCCGGCTCGCCCAGCCCAAGGGACCCAGTCGGAGTGCCACGTCCGCAACGGGCCGTGAACAGGCGTTCAAGCGGACGCCCGGGAACGTCGACCAGCAGCGCCGCGCTCAGACGGCGACCGGGGCCTTGATGGCCGGGTGCGGGTCGTAGCCCACGATCTCGAAGTCGTCGAAGTCGTAGTCGAAGATCGAATCGGGTTTGCGGCGGATGTTCAGCTGCGGAAACGCCCGTGGCTCGCGCGACAGCTGCAGCGCGACCTGTTCCCGGTGGTTGCTGTAGATGTGGCAGTCGCCGCCGGTCCAGATGAAGTCACCGACCTCCAGGTCGCACTGCTGCGCCAGCATGTGTGTCAACAGGGCGTAACTGGCGATGTTGAAGGGCACGCCCAGGAAGATGTCGGCGCTGCGCTGGTACAGCTGGCAGCTGAGCCGGCCCCGGGCCGAGGGCGAGTCGACGGGCGCCACGTAGAATTGGAAGAAGGCGTGGCATGGCATCAGCGCCATCTTCGAAAGCTCGGCCACGTTCCAGGCGCTGACGATGATGCGGCGGCTGTCGGGGTTGGTCTTCAGGGCCTGTACGACGTCGGCGATCTGGTCGATGTGGCCGCCGTCGGGCGTGGGCCAGCAGCGCCACTGCACGCCGTAGACCGGGCCCAGGTCGCCGTCGGGCCGGGCCCATTCGTCCCAGATCGTCACCCCGCGTTCCTGCAGCCAGCGCACGTTGCTGTCGCCCCGCAGGAACCACAGCAGTTCCAGCGCCACGCTCCTGAAGTGCACCTTCTTCGTGGTGACGAGCGGGAAGCCCTGGCGCAGGTCGAAGCGCATCTGGTGGCCGAAGATGCTGGTGGTGCCGGTGCCGGTGCGGTCGGCCTTGGTCACGCCGTGCGTGGCGACGTGGCGCATGAAATCTTCGAAGGCGGTGTGGAGGGTCATTCAGAAGCCCGTGAGAAGAAAGTCCAGCGCATCTTCGATGGCCATTCGGTGGTCCCGCACGTTCGCCACGGGTTGCTTCAGCAAAGCCCGCGGGAAGCTGGCGATGTTGGCCGTGTCGGCGTAGACCCGGGTGCCCGCCACCTCGAAGACGGGGCTCAGGTCGGCGGTGGTCAGCGCGGTGGCCGTCTGCTTGCGCAGGGGCACGATGATCCGTGTCGCCAGACCGGCCAGGTGGTCGGCTTGCACGTCCAGCCAGTAGGGCGTGTGGCGGCGCTCCTCGACGATCGGCGACGCATAGACATCGAAGCGCGGCATCTCGGTCCCGGCGTGGTGCTCAGCCGTCGACCGGCAGCCTGGCCAGATGAGCCTGGATCCGTTCAGCGAAGGTGCCGTCGCGGGCGATGCGATCGTTGTACTGCTCGATCGCTTCCTTGTTGGTCACCTGCCATTCGGCCCGGTAACGTTGCAGCACGGCTTCGGTCAGGAGTTCGTCCACGGTCTGTGAGATGTTCAGGCCCATTTCCCTGGCCATTTCCAGCACCTTGCTGTTCAGGCTGAGGTTGATGGCCCGCTTGGTGGCGAGTCGGACGCTGCGCATGGTGGCCTCGGACGGACGCGATGCCCGCAGTCTATACCTGTGCCGTATGCGCATCTTCCATGCGCATGTTGAACTGCATCGCCGCCAGCCGGGCGTAAAGCCCGCCGCGCGACACCAGTTCTTCGTGCGTGCCGGTGTCGACGATGCGCCCGGCCTCCAGCACGACGATGCGGTCGGCCCGCAGCACGGTGGCCAGGCGGTGGGCGATGACGATCGTGGTGCGGTCCTTCATGGCCGCTTCCAGCGCGGCCTGCACCACGCGTTCGCTTTCGGCGTCGAGCGCGCTGGTGGCTTCGTCCAGCAGCAGCAGCGGCGGGTTCTTCAGCATCGCGCGCGCGATGCTGATGCGCTGGCGCTGCCCGCCCGACAGCCGCACGCCGCGCTCGCCCAGGTAGGTGCCGTAGCCTTCGGGCAGGGCCATGATGAAGTCGTGCGCGTAGGCCGCCTGGGCGGCGCGGATGACGTCCTCGTCGCTGGCGTCGGGCCGGCCGTAGCGGATGTTTTCCAGCGCGCTCGTCGAAAACACCGTGCTGTCCTGCGGCACGATGCCCACGCGCTGGCGCAGGTCCGACAGCGCCGCTTCGCGCACGGGCACGCCGTCCACGCGCACCTGGCCGGTCTGCGTGTCATAAAAGCGCAGCAGCAGCTGAAACACCGTGCTCTTGCCGGCGCCGCTGGGGCCGACCAGGGCCACCGTCTCGCCGGGTTTCACCTGCAGGCTGAAGTCGATCAGCGAGGGCTGGTTCGGGCGCGAGGGGTAGTGGAAGCTCACCTTGTCGAAGCCGATGGCCGAGCCGCCCGCAGTGGCCGGCAGCGCACGCGGCGCCGGCGGGTCTTCCACCGGCGACTTGGCGTCCAGCAGTTCCATCAGCCGTTCGGTGGCGCCGGCGGCGCGCAGCAGGTCGCCGTAGACCTCGGACAGCACCGCCACCGCGCCGACGAAGATGACCACCAGCACCACCGTCTGCCCCAGATGACCGGCGCTGATCTCTCCGGCGATCACCGCCTGCGTGCCCTGGTACAGGCCCCACAGCAGCGCGCCGAAGGTGGCGGTGATGATGAAGCCCACCAGCACAGCGCGCACCCGCGTGCGCTTGCGGGCGGTGTCGAACGCGGCTTCCGTGGACGCGTGGAAGCGGCTGGCTTCGCGCGCCTCCTGCACGTAGCTCTGCACCACGGGAATCTCGCCCAGCACCTCGGCGGCGATGGCGCTGCTGTCGGCCACGCGGTCCTGGCTTGCGCGGCTGAGCTTGCGCACCCGCCTGCCGAAGTACAGCGTGGGCAGCACCACCAGCACCAGGATGCCCAGCACCTGCGTCATCACCAGCGGATTCGTGACGATCAGCGCGATCAACGCACCCGTGCCCATGACCACGTTGCGCAGTCCCATGCTCAGCGAGCTGCCCACCACGGTCTGCACCAGGGTGGTGTCTGTCGTCAGGCGGCTGATGACCTCGCCGGTCTGCGTGGTCTCGAAGAATTCCGGGCTCTGGCGCACCACGTGGGCATACACCGCGTCCCGCAGGTCGGCCGTGATGCGCTCGCCCAGCCAGCTGACGACATAAAAGCGCGCCGCCGAGAACAGGCCCAGCGACGCGCCCACGGCAAACAGCTGCAGGAAGTGCCCGCGCAGCGCCATCATGCGTTCGCCAGGGTCGGTGGCGACCAGCCCCTCGTCGATCAGCACCTTCAGGGCTACGGGGAAGGCCAGGGTGCTGAGCGCGGCCAGCACCAGGAACAGGCCGGCCAGCACGATGGTGCCGCGGTAGGGCCGCAGAAATGGCGCCAGGCCCGACAGTGAACGGGGCGTGGACGCGGCCGGGCGCGAGGAGTCTTTGGACATTGCAAGAGTCTATCGGCCGCAGACCTGTACCCGGGGCCGCGCATCGGCGCCCGGGATGCGTGCAATTCCTGGCCCACAAACGCGGGGTGGAGGCCTACAGTTTCGAGCCGATGTGGTCGAATAAGGCACCGAGAGAGAGCCGATGTTGCCTGAGCCCCCTGCCCCCACGCCCGATTCCCCGTCGCCGAGACCTGCAACGACCCGCGACGGGCTGGCACCGACGCCGGCACGACGTGGTTCCGACCGGGCTGCGCTTGCGCCCCTGCCCACCGCCGGCTTCAACGCCCCGCCTGCAGCCGCGCCCGCGCGGGCCCGGCCGTTGGCGGGCCGCAGCTTGCGTTGGCCTTTGCCGGCCGTGGCCGGGGTGCTGGTGGCCAGCGGTGCGGTGCTCGCATCCGCCCTGGCCTGGCTGCTTGCCGAAACCCTGGCCGTGTCGCCGGCGCTGGCCGCCGCCGCCGGGGCTGGCCTGGCCTTGCTGGCCGCGGTCGTGCCCACCCTGGCGGTGGCTCTGAGCCAGCTGCGCTCTGTGTCGGCCGCCCAAGACACCGTCCCGGTACGCGACCGCGACACCGGCGCCTTCAGGCGCGACGTCTTCATGGAACTGGCAGAGCGCGAATGGGCGCGGGCGCGCCGCTATGGCTCGGGTGCCGGGCTGCTGCTCGTCGACCTGGACCGTGCACCGCGCCTGAGCGATGCCCATGGCCCGGCCGCTGCAGATGCCTTCCTCACCACGCTCGCCCGCCACACGTCGCCGACCCTGCGCGGCGCCGACCTCGTCACGCGCCTGACGCCCACGCAGTTGGCGGTCTTCCTGGCCCAGGCCGACCCGACAGGCGCGCTCGACGTGGCCGAACGCATCCGCGAACGCGCCGAGGCGCTGGATCTGGCTTGGCCAGACCACGGCCCGGGTGCGGGCAAGGCCACGCGCCTGCGCGGCACGGTCAGCGTCGGGGTGGCGCCGCTGCGGCCGGCGCACCTGAACCTGCAGGCCGTGTTGCACGACGCGGAGGAAGCCGTGGCGGCAGCGCGCCTGGCCGGCGGCAATTGCGTGCGCGCCGCACCCGTGGACGCCGGCGTCACGCCGCCTCCCGGTTCCTGGCGCGACGATCACCGGGCCCGGCCGCAGTAAGCGTGCTGCAGGTCTGATCGGCAGGCCGCGGCCAGAACGACCGCGGCGACGCCGGGCGGCAAGGCCGCGTCAGGCCATGCGCAAGGGCGCCACGTAGCCCGTCATCTCCAGGTAGCCCAGTCCGACCCTTCTGCCGCTGGCGTCCAGCAGTTCGCTCAGGCCTTCCCAGTAGACCGAACCGGTGCTGCTGCTGCTGTCCAGTTCCTGTGCGTCGGCCAGCGCGCGCACGCCGAAGTTGCCCGCCGGCGTGCGCAGCTGCCATTCCACCGGATACCGGGCCCCCGTGCTGCCGCTGCGCCACAGGCGGCCCGGCTGCCAGGCCAACGCATCGGCAGCAAAGCTCTGGCTGGCCGCGCCTGGGGTGCCGGCGCGAAAGCTGCCCCCCGCCCACAGCGCGCTGCCGTCGCGCCGCCGCAGCACGAAGGCCGTGAGCGCACTGCCGTCGAACAGGTTCATGCCGATCCAGTCCCAGCCCACCGCATCGGGGTGCAGGATCTCGTCGCTCCACTCGTGGTCCATCCAGCCGCGGCCGCGCAGCGCCGGCCCCGGTCCGGTCTGGCCGGGCAGTGTCAGCCGGCCCGCCGCGGCCAGCTGCGGCAGGCTGTAGTAGTGGCTGGCCTGTTGCTCCTGGGGGCCCTTGCGCGAGAAGCCGGCGTCGCCCTGCAGCACGGGCGCCTGGGTCGTGGCGAGATCCAGCTCGATGCCGAAATCGCGCGCGGGCAGTCGCGCCTGCCAGCGGCTGCCGGGCGGCGTGCCGTCGCGGCGGAACGACCAGTCCCCGATGTGCACCTGCCCGTCGTCCAGGCTGGCGCTGCCGGTGGCCGCGCCGGGTTGCCCGGACCAGCGCACCAGACGCTGGTCGTGCAGATGGCGGCGGCCCTCCAGGTCGGTGATGGCCGCGTGGGCGAACAGCAGCTGGCGCGGTGCGAACCGGCCCGGCAGCTCACCCGCCAGCCCCGTGCGGCTGCGGAAGAAGGTGACCTGGAAGCCGAGCAGGCTGCCGTCGTTCGGTGCGGCCGCCACGTCGGCCGTGCCCGGAACGAGCCAGCCCGTGGCGTACCACCACTCGGTGCGCACACCGGGGTGCGCGCCGTGGTCGCGCGGGAACACGATGGCGCGGCCGCGGCGGATGGGGTCGCCCTTGTCTTGCTTGCTGGCGCTGGCGCTGGCCGTCGCGATTGCGGCCAGCCCGGCCATCTGCAGCAGCCAGCGGCGCCGCTGCGGGCTCACTGCAGTCTGTGGATACCGCCGACGAGGGTACCCATGCAAAGCGTTGAATTCATTGACGTATCTCCAGCGGACCGTTCAGCTTGCATTTCTGGGGTGCTCGGTGGAGGGCACGGACACAGCGGGTGTCGCTCTCCACCGGAAGTGCAGTCTCGCTGAGTTGAACAGCTCACGCTCGATCAGTGTCAAGAAGTGCTTGGGTTGGAAGAGGTCAGGCGAAACCCGGCGAGCACACCCAGGCAACGGTGTACGTGGACGACCACCCAGACCGTCGCCATGGCCTCAGGTCAGGCAGCCTCGGGTGTCCACGGCCCACACGGACTCGACCACGCCGTGCGCCAGCCCACCCCGGACGCCGACGAAGTGGTCGTGCAGGTTGACGGTCGGGTCGCAATGGCCGGGAATCAGCCAGACGCTGTCACCGATCTCGGGTAGGGGTGGACGGCTCCCATCCGCCCGAGCGACCGGGGTCAGGATGCCGTGTTCGTCACCTCCGTTGCTGAACTCGAACTCGCCCTGCCAGACCCTGGGCATGCCCGAATCGATCGCATGTGACTTGTGCCCCGCATCGACCACGGCATGCGCCGCGCCCACGCTCATCACCTGCGACTTCACGAAGAGCGCATGCTCGAACGCCAGGTGGCCGACACCCGGCGGCTGCGGATCCCGCTGGTTGTCTGCATAGTCCCGGTCCATGAAGACATAGCTGCCGCACTGCAGTTCGTCCCACACGCCGCTGGCCGCTTCGAGCGCAAAGGTGCCGGTCCCCGCGCCGGTGACCAGGGGGCACTGCACGTCGACCTGCGCCAGGCTGGCCTGAGCGATGCGCACCAAAGCGGCAGCTTGTCCGATGGCCGCCTGGCGTTCGGCGGGTGACCGCAGGTGCTGCGCCCCGCCGTGATAGGCCTGAAGGCCTGCGAAGCGCAGCCCGTGCGACTCGACACGGAGCGCCAGTTCACCGGCCGAAGACGGCGCGACGCCGCACCGGCCCTGTCCGACATCGATCTCGACGAAGACATCCGCCCGGGTGCCTGGAGCCTTCAAGGCCTGAGCCAGGCGGTCGATGCCGGTGTGCGAATCGACAGCGATCGAGAGCTTGACGCGACCGGCAAGCGCTGCCACCCGTGCGAGCTTGGCCACATCGACGATCTCGTTGCTGATGTAGATGTCGGGCACACCGCGTGCGGCCAGTGCTTCGGCTTCGCTCAGCTTCTGAACGCAGACGCCGGCGGCACCCGCTGCCAGCTGAAGCTTGGCAATGGCTGCGCTCTTGTGCGTCTTGGCGTGCGGGCGCAGGCGCAGGCCCCGCTCGGCCGCAAAAGCCGCCATCGTGGCCAGGTTGCGTGCCATCGCGTCGAGATCGATGACGAGCGCCGGCGTGTCGATGGCGGCCACGGGATCGCCGGGCTTGGCCAACGGGGACGTGCTTGCGGGGTGGGTCATGAAATCGACTGTATGCCAGCTCAGCAGGCGTCGGCGGCCATCCACAGCAGCAGGTCATCTGTGAAGCCTCGGGTGGCGGTGAGCGTGAGGCACACCGTGTGCCATCCGCCTGCCTCCTCCACCACCGCCAGGTCATGGTCCCAGTCCATGCCGTCGTCGATGCGACCGTGCGTGTGGGGGTAGGCCTGCCAGGCCCAGTCGAGCACGCGGCCGACTTCGGCCATGACCGCCGCATGTTCGGCGCTGGCGGTCGACGCCATCGCCTCCAGGCAGCGGATGTCGGCATCGACTTCGGCGATGTCGAAGCTCAGGTACTTCATTCGTGTGCCATGAGGATGTGCTGGCTTCTCGTCCAGCACTTTCAGACGTTCATGCATTGCCCCAACCCACCGGTGGGTGGGCTCACCAGTCTTCCTTCACCGACATCACCGCCGCGCGGCCAGCAGCCTTGCGTGCACTGAATGCGGCGGTGGCCACCCCGGCCAGCCAGACCACGGCACACAGCAGCAGCAGACGGCCCCAGGGCAGCACGAGCTGCATCGTCCAGTGGAAGCTCTGCGGGTTGACGACGAACACCAGCACCAGGCTCACCGCCAGCCCCAGCAGCAGCCCCACCAGCACGCCGGCCGCCACCCAGGCCGCGCCCTCGCCGGCCACCACGGCCACCACCTGCGCCCGCGTCAGCCCCAGGTGGGCGAGCAGGCCGAATTCCTTGCGCCGTGCCAGCACCTGGGCCGACAGGCTGGCCGCGATGCCCACCAGGCCGATGACGATGGCCACCGCCTGCAGGTAGTAGGTGACGGCGAAGCTGCGGTCGAAGATGCGCAGGCTCAGCGTGCGCAGCTCGGCGCTGGCGGCGAAGTCGAGCATGCCGGGGTCGGGCAGCAGGCCGCGCAGGCCGTCCTGCACGTCGGCCGTGGCGGTGCCCGGGGCGAGCCACAGCGCCAGGTCGTTGACGCGGTCGTCGCCAGTCAGGCGGCGGTAGTCGGCGTCGGCGATGACCACGGCACCGAACTGGCGCGCGAAGTCGCGCCACACCCCGAGCACCCGCGCCGGCACGGGGGTTTCGGCCAGCGGCAGCATCAGCACCGTGCCGGGCCTGGCGTCGTAGAGGCTGACCATGGCCTCGCTGACGTAGACGCCCAGCTCGCCGGGGCGTGGTGGCAGCGGTGGCTCGACCAGAGGCATGGCTTCGGCCACGTCGCGCAGCGGCCTGGCGATCAGCGCCACCGCGGGCCGCCCCGGGGCCAGCTGCAGCGAACGGGTGCGCGCGGCCTGCACGCGCGCCACACCGGGCAGGGCGGCGGCGCGCGTGGCGAAGTCGGGTGGCAGCCAGGCCTGCTCGCCGGCGGCGCTGCTGCCGGCGCTGCGGGCGTACAGGTCGGCGGGCAGCACGCTGTCGAGCCAGTCGCTCACGCCCGTGCGGAAGCTCGCCACCATGATCGTCAGCGCCACGCTCAGGGCCAGGCTGGCCACGACGCCGGCCACGGCCGCGGTGGCGGTGCGACGCTGGAAGCGGGCACGCTGCACGGCCAGCAGCGCCAGCGCACCCTGCGGCGTGGGCAGCAGCGCGAGCACGCCGTGCACCACCGCGGGCACCAGGGCCACGCCGCCCAGCAGGAGCGCGGCCACGCCGACGTAGGCCGCCAGCGGCAAGCCGGCGATCGGCGGCGCGAAGGCCGCGGCCGTGCCACCGGCCAGCAGCAGCAGCCCGGGCCAGACCGGTGGCGTGCGGGTGTCGACCAGGCCCAGCCCCTTCAGGGCCTGGGCCGGGGCGATGCGCTGTGCCTGCAGCGCCGGCCACCAGCCGCCGAGCACGGCCGACAACATGCCCAGCACCAGGAACACCGCCGCCGACAGCCAGCCCCATTGCAGGCTGGGTGTGATGCCCGGGAAGTAGCCGCCGCCGAGGTCGCCCGACATGAAGCGCAGCGCGCCCCAGGCCATGCCCGCACCCAGCGCCAGCCCCAGCACGCTGCCGGCCAGGCCCATGGCGGCACATTCGCCCAGCACCAGCACGCGGCGTTCACGCGCGGTCATGCCCAGCACGCCCAGCAGGGCCAGGCCCGGCGTGCGCTGGGCCACCGACAGGGCCACCACCGAGAACACCAGGAAGGCGCCGACGAACAGCGCCACCAGGGCCAGCACCGTGAGGTTCACGCGGTAGGCGCGGCTGAGGTTGGACACGCGCTGCTCGGCGTCGTCGGGCGCCACCGCCTGCACGCCCGCGGGCAGCTGCAGCCGCGCCAGCAGGGCCGCGCGCTCGGTGCCGGGCACCAGCCGCAGGTCGATGCGCGAGAGCCGGCCTTCGAGGTCGAAGCGCGCCTGCGCTGCGGCGATGTCCATCACCACCAGCGGCGTGCCGCCCGCGGGGACGGTGCCGGCCACGCGCCAGCGTTGCCAGGCCTGGCCCGACTGCAGCGACAGCGGTGCGCCTTCGGCCAGGGCGAGACGGTCGCGGGCCGCCGGATTGGGGAAGGCGGCCTCGGGGTCGAGGAAGGCGAGGTTGGCTTCACCGGCGTTGGCGCGTGGCAGCAGGTTGGGGGCGACCGCGGCAACGCGCAGCGCGTCCAGCCCCAGCACACGCACCGCCACGCGGTGGCCGTCGGCGGCCTGGGCGTAGGTGTCGACCTCCAGCACCGGGCTGGCCAGCTGCACGCCAGGGTCGGTGGCCAATCGGTCGAACAGCGCGTCGTCGAAGCCGGGCCGGCCGTTCAGCGCCGCCTGGGGTGCGCGCAGGCTGAGGTCGGGTTCGCCGTTCGCCGCGCGCACGGCCGACGAGAACTCCGCCAGCGCCGAGCTGTTGATCAGGTGCACGGAATACGCCAGCGCCACGCCCAGAGACACCGCCAGCAGCGCCACCGCGTGGCGCCAGGGGTGGTGGCGCCATTCACGCAGCATCAGCGGCACCATCAGCGACCAGGCCAGGCGCCAGCCGGGTGCGGGCAGGCCCGCTGCTGGCGCACCGGTCACATTCCCGGCGGCGCCGGGTGGTCCCGAAAGCCGCGCCTGCGCCGTGTCGACGCTCATGCGACGCTGGTCGCCTCGGACTCGCGTACGCCGTCGGGGGCCAGGCGCAGCACCCGGTCCGCCCGAGCCGCGGCAGCGGCCGAATGCGTCACCAGCAGGCAGGCCGCGCCGGTCTCGCGCACCTGCGCCAGCAGCACCGAGAGCACCTTCTCGGCGGTGTGGGGGTCGAGGTTGCCGGTGGGCTCATCGGCCAGCAGCAGCCCCGGCGCGTGCACCACGGCGCGCGCGATGGCCACCCGCTGCAGCTGCCCGCCCGACAACTGCGCCGGCATGCGCGCGCCCAGACCGGCCAGCCCCACGGTGTCCAGCAGGGCCAGCACGCGGGCTTCGTCGGGCCGGCCCAGCAGACGCAGGGGCAGGCCCACGTTTTCGGCCACGGTCAGATGCGGAAGCACGTGGAAGGCCTGGAAGACGAAGCCGATGTGTTGCCGCCGCAGCCGCGCACAGCCGTCGTCGTTCAGCGTGGCCAGGTCGATGCCGGCGATGCGGACGCTGCCGCGGTCGGGCCGCTCGAGGCCGGCGATGCAGTTCAGCAGCGTGCTCTTGCCCACGCCTGACTCGCCCAGCAGCGCCACGAATTCGCCCGCTCGCAAGTGCAGGGACACGCCGTCGAACACGGGGGTCTCGGCGAAGGTCTTGCCCAGTTCTTCGATCTGCAACATGTGCGCTGGATGATGCCCCACATGCTGTTGCGGAGCTCCTGGCCGGGCCTTTGCCGAGGGCGGCGGCAGGGCCTCGCGCCCGGGCCTGCGTGCTATCGTGAAAGGCCTTGCATCGAGGCAAAGACATGGCATACGAGATCGACCTTTCAGGGCGCGTGGCCCTGGTCACGGGCGCGTCCAGCGGCCTGGGTGAACAGTTCGCCAAGGTGCTGGCCCGCGCCGGCGCCGGCGTGGTGCTCGCGGCCCGCCGCATCGAGCGGCTCAAGACGCTGCGTGCAGAAATCGAGGCGGCCGGCGGCGACGCCCACGTCGTGGGCCTGGACGTGACCGACCCCGACAGCATCCGCGCGGCCGTGGCCCACGCCGAAACCGAGATGGGCGCGATCGACATCCTCGTCAACAACTCCGGCGTCAGCACGACCCAGAAGCTGGTCGACGTGCAGCCCGAGGACTACGACTTCGTGATGAACACGAACACCCGGGGCGCGTTCTTCGTCGCCCAGGCCGTGGCCCAGCGCATGATCGCGCGCAGCAAGGGCCAGCTGCCGGGCACCTATGCCGGCGGGCGCATCGTCAACGTGGCGTCGATGGCCGGCCTGAAGGTGCTGTCGCAGATCGGCGTCTACAGCATGAGCAAGGCCGCCGTGGTGCACATGACGCGGGCGATGGCGCTCGAATGGGGTCGCTTCGGCATCAACGTCAATGCGCTGTGCCCGGGCTACATCGACACCGAGATCAACCATCATCACTGGCAGACCGACGCCGGCCAGAAGCTGGTGCAGATGTTGCCGCGCAAGCGCCTGGGCAAGCCCGAGGACCTCGACGCGGTGCTGATGATGCTGTGCGCCAAGGAAAGCCACTTCGTCAACGGCGCCATCATCGCGGCAGACGATGGGTTTGGTGTGTAAGCCGAAGGCCCGCCGGTGCTGGGGTTGGCTGGTCGGCGTGCTGTGGCTGCTGGGTGGCGCCTGGCCCGCGCTGGCGCTGGACCTGACGCCTGAGGAACAGGCCTGGCTGCGGGCCAACAGCCCGGTCATCGTGGGCGTCGGGCCCCCAACGCCTTATCCGCTGGCCTACTACACGGTGCAGCTGCCGAACAACCGGCCCGGCGCCGAGCCCGTCGTCACCGGTTACGCCGCCGACCTGATGGCGCTGATCGCGCAGCGGGCCGGCATGCAGATCCGCTACGTCTCGGTGCTCGATGTGCGCCAAGGGCTGGCGTTGATGCTGCAAGGCCATATCCACATGACGCCGGTGCTGCGCATGACGCCGCAGCGCAGCAAGTTCATGACCATGCCCGAAGCGCTGGTGGGCAACGAAATGGTCTGGGTGGTGCGCCACGACGCGCCGGCCATGGACGTGCTGCGCGCCCAGCCGGGCCTGCGTGCGGCGGTGCCGCTGGGCACGCCCTTGGTCGACGCCGTCGCGGCTGCTTTTCCGCTGGCCCAGATCGACAACGTGATTGCTGAGGCCGCCGGGGTGGCGTTGGTCGCCGATGGCAAGGCCGACATCTCCCTGGTGGACCTGTACGCGGCGATCCAGACCATCGAGCGCAACCGCCTGCCCGGCGTGCAGATACGCCGCGTGCCCCAGGTGCCGGCCCTGCCAGCCGGTCCGGCCATCGGCATCCAGTTTCCGCTGCTGCACAGCATCGTCGCGAAGGCCCTGGCCACGGTCTCGCCTGCGGAACGCACCATGCTGGCCCGGCGCTGGCTGCCACAGGGCGTGGGCACGCCCTTCGAAACCCAGACCGCCATGCTCGATGCCGAAGAGCAGAAATGGGTGGAGCGGCAGCCCAAGCTGCGCGTGGGTTTCGATGCGGCGCAACCACCGCTGTCGCAGGCGGGCCCGGGGGCGGGTGAAGCAGGGCGGGAACCATCCTCCGATGACTTCACCGGTCTGGCGGCCGACGTCCTGCGCCTGGCGGCGCAGAAGGCGCGTCTGCAGATCGGCGTGGCGCGGGGCGTCGTCGCCGACGACCTGCCGCGCCTGGCGGGTTCGGGCGAGATCGACATCGCGGTCGGCCTGGCGCGCACGCCGGCCAACGAAGACAGCTTCCAGCTGGTCGGCCCCTACCTGCGGGCCGCCACCGTCATCGTCATGCCCGTGGGCGCGCCGCTGGCCGCCGTGGAATTGCGCGAGCTGGTCGCGCTGGATGGCGTGGCGGTGCTGCGCAGCGAACCGCTGCTGCCCGAGCTGCGCAGCCGGCTGCCGGGGCTGCGCGTCCTGGTGTTCGACCACCAGGACCAGGCGCTGCAGGCCGTGGCCCAGGGGCGTGCGGCGGCCGCCATCGGCAATGCCTTTGCCATGAACCACCTGATCCAGCAGCGCCACGCAGGCCGCCTGCACGTCACCGGCGTCGTTCGCGACGGCGATGTGGATCTGTACTTCGGCGTGCCCCATTCCCAGCCGCAGCTGGCGCGGGTGCTGGCACTGGGCTTCGAAGCGCTGACGCCTTCGGACATGGCCGCGCTGCGCCAGCGCTGGCTGCTGCTGCGCATCGACGACGGCCTGAAGTGGGCCGAGGTGTTGCGCTGGGCGCTGCCCGTCGCCGCCGCGATGCTGGTCGGGCTGGCCGTGCTGGTGCTGGCCAACCGCCGGCTGCGTCAGGCACGGCGCATCGCCGAACTGGCGCGTGCCGAGGCCGAGGCCGCGAACGCCGCCCGCGGCCGCTTCCTGGCTTACCTGGCGCATGAAGTGAGGGGCCTGGTCGACAGCATCGGCTGGGGCGCCCGGTTGATGCTGCCCGGGCAGACCCAGGTCTCGCCCGACCAGGTGGCGGGCTGGATCAAGTCGTCGGCGGAAAGCACCAGCCGGCTGCTGGAGAGCACGCTCGAGAACGAACGCGCACTGACGCACGGTGTCTTGCTCGCCCCGGCCGTGCACGACCTGGGCGCCTGGTGGCGCGACACGCTGGCACCGCACGAGCTGACGGCGGCTTCGAAGGGCGTGGCCTTGCAGTTGCAGGCACCGCAGGCCGACGCCCCCTTGCGCTTCGACGCCCTGCGGCTGTCGCAGACGGTGCACAACCTGGTGGGCAATGCCATCAAGTTCACCGCCGAAGGCGAGGTCGTGGTGGCCGGACGCTGGGACGCCGCCCAGGCGCGGCTGCGGGTCGAGGTGCTGGACAGCGGGCCGGGCATTGCCGCGGCCGACATCGAGCGCCTGTGGGAACCCTATGCCCAGGGCGTGGCCGGCCGCGGCGCAGGTGCCGGCGCCGGCCTGGGCCTGGCCATCACGCGCCAAATCATCCGGGCCATGGGCGGCACGGTGCAGGCCGAATCGCGCCTGCTGCGCGGCAGCCGGTTCTGTTTCGAAGTACCCCTGGAGATCGCGACATGAGAGCCCTGACGCCCCTGGAAGCCCGTGTGCTGGGCGTGCTGATCGAAAAGCAGGCCACCGTGCCCGACACCTACCCGCTGTCGCTGAATGCGCTGGTCGCCGGCTGCAACCAGAAGACCGCGCGCTGGCCGGTGATCGACGCCAGCGACGCCGAGGTCCAGACCGCCGTCGACGGCCTGAAGACCTTGAGCCTGGTCTTCGAAGGCTCGAGCAGCCGCGTCGTGAAGTACGAGCAGAACATGGCCGCGGTGACACGGCTGCCGCGTCAGTCGGTGGCGTTGCTGGCGGTGCTGATGCTGCGCGGGCCGCAGACCTCGGCCGAACTGCGCCAGAACAGCGAGCGCCTGCACCGGTTCGCCGACATCTCGGCGGTCGAAGGCTTCCTCGACGAGCTGGCGAGCAAGGAACCGGCACGCGTGGTGCGCCTGAACCGCGCGCCGGGCGCGCGCGAGCCGCGCTGGGCCCACCTGCTCTGCGGTGACGTGCCCCTGGACACCGCCGGCAGCCCGCAGCGCCTGGCCGACCCTTCTGAGGCTTCCAGCGTGGCCAGTGGTGAACTGGCCGCGCTGAAGGCCGAGCAGGCGCGCATGGCCGCAGAACTGGCCGAGCTCAAGGCCCTGGTGCAGCGAATGGCACGCGAGCTGGGCGTGGAATGAGGGCGGGCATGGCACGCTGGCCAGGCCTTCTCATCGGCTTGATGGCTTCGTGCGCCATGCTGGCCGCGGGGCCTGCCGCCGCCGCCAGCCCCACGGCGTGCAGCCTCACCGACCAGACCTTCAGCGACGAGGTCGACGCGCTCACCGGCTGGCAAAGCATCCGCAGCCATCAACGGCGGCACTTCCCGCCCTGCGCCGACGAGGGCGCGTTTGCCCAGACCCATTCGGAGCTGGTGACGCGCACCTTGGCCGCGCGCTGGAACGAGCTGTCCGAGCTGCAGGCCCTCGTCGACGAAGCCCCCGACTTCAGGGCTTTCCTGCTGCGCCACATCAACGCGCGCGGCACGCGGGCCGACCTGCAGACCGTGCTGACCTACACCACGATCCGCTGCGCACGGCGGCAGGCCGAGCTGTGCAGGCAGATTCGCGCAGCGGCGGCGAGCGCGCTCGAACAGCTTCGATGAGCCGGGCTGCAGCCGGGCAAAGTCAACAGCTCAGGCGGTGCTCGTCGCGTTGCACGAAAGCGTCCTGCTGCGGTTCATGGTCCCAGCGTTCGACCACGGCGCGCTCCGACGACTGCAGGTCCACCCTGATCAGGTTGACCGAGTTGCCGGCCTCGGCGCGCACCCGCGTGCTGACGGCAGTGCCCGCCTGCACGGCCCACCCGCCGTGCGGCAATGGCAGCACGAACGGCAGGTGGATGTGGCCGCCGAGCACGAGGTCCACCCCGGCTTCGCCCCAGCGCTTCAGCGCTGCGGCGTGGCCATGGAGGACGTTTCCTTCGTCCTCGGGCCGCGTCACGCGCAGCGGCTGGTGGACCATCACCACGCGGCGCTGCTCCGGGCGGGCCGCCATCAGGCGCGCGGCGACGCGCTGGATCTGCGCCGTCGACAGCTGTCCGTCCTCGTGCCGCCACCAGCGCGTGGTGTTCACGCCCAGCAGCAGCAGGTCCTCGGTTTCGGCGCTGGGTTCGAGCTCGTCGCCGAAGGCCGCGCGGTAGCGGGCATAGGGCCGGCTCAGGCGCAGCGGCAGGTGCCACAGCGGGATGTCGTGGTTGCCCGGCACCGCCAGGCAGCGCGGCACCTGCAGCCGCTGCACGAAGGCCCGTGCCGCCGCGAACTGCACGGCGGTGGCGCGCTGCGTGATGTCGCCAGACAGCAGCAGCACATCCGGTCGAATGCGCTGCGCCAGCCGCACCAGGGCTTCGACGACGGCGGGCCGTTCGGTGCCGAAGTGGGGGTCCGACACCTGCAGCAGCAGCGTCACGCAGCGGCCCCGCTGTCCGCGGCTGCGGGCAGACGTTCAGGGGCAGCGCTGGGCGGGCGCAGCAGGTCCAGGGTGTCCTGCGCCACTTCGAAGGTCAGCGGCAGCTGCATCCAGGTGACCTCGCCGTCGGTCGCGACCTTGATGCGCTGCCCGCGCAGCCCGCCGAGCCGTCGCCTGGCACGCACCACGAGGCGGGGCGTGGCAATGTGGATCAGGTCTTCGGCTTCGCCCAGCCGCCCCCAGGCGCCGCGCAACAGCAGGCCCAGCAGCGCCAGCCGTCCCACCGGCTTCAAGGCGATGGCCGCCAGCATGCCGCCGTCGATGGCCCGCGCCTCTTTCAGGCCCAGCTGTTCCATCTGCAAGGCGTTGTTGCCGACGAACAGCGTGGGCGTGCGCAGTTCGCGTTGCCGGCCGCCCGATTCGACGGCCAGGCGCAGGCTGCGATGTTCGCGCAGCAGGGTCACCAGACCGGCCCAGAACGCCACCAGGCGGCTACGCCCGAACTGACGTTTCCACTCTTCGCGGTCTTCCAGCAGTTTCGGATACAGGCCCAGGCTGGCGTTGACGAGGAACACGCGGTCGCCCACCCGCCCCACCTGCGCCGGCTGGCGGTGGCCGGCCAGCAGCACCTGCAGGGCTTCGGCGGCGTCGGCCGGGATGCCGTGGGTGCGGCTGAAGTAATTGAAGGTGCCCTGCGGCAGCACGCCGAACGGGCAGCCGCTGCCCAGTGCGGCCTGGGCCACGGTGTTGATTGTGCCGTCGCCGCCGGCCGCCACCACCACGCCGCCGCAGGCACGTGCCTGCTCGACGGCCTGGTGGGCCATGGCCAGCAGCTGCATCGGGTCCTGCACTTCGAGCAGCTCGAGCCGGCGGCCCGCAGCGGCGCAGCCCTCGCGCAGCACCTGGCGTAATTCGTCGGCACGCCCGTGGCCGGCGCCGACGTTGAAGACGACGATCAGCGCGGGGTCGGGCGTCGGCGCCTCGGTCATCGGCGCGGGCCCGTCATGCGCGCGTAGATCAGCGCCGCCAGGGCGGCGCCGGCGGCCATGGCGAGCAGACCGGGCATGCCCCGGGTGGCGTCGATGAACACCGGCATCGGGGCCACGGCGTCGACGGCACGGACGGCAGCGATCAGCCCCAGGCCGCCGGCTGCGGCCAGCAGCGCACTGCGCGCCGCCGGAAAGCGCCGTCCGAGGTGGGCGGCCGCGGCCAGGGCGGGCAGCCAGCCCGCGGCCAGGATGCCGGCGTAGACAGGCCCGAAGCCGATCAGGTCATGCCATGTGGTGCGCGCCCGGATTTCGGCGGGAACCTCGAAACCCAGGTCTGCCAGCGCCTGCAGATTGAACTGCGTCTGCACCACCGAGCCCCAGGCCACGGCCAGCAGCCCGGCCAGGGCCAAGGCGCCGACATGGCGGGTCCAGGGGCGGGGCGGGTTCAAGCGTTCGGGCATCTGTTCCATACTGACCTGATGATGCGTCAACTGTCCGTCCTGTTTGTCGGCACACTGGCCGTGGTGTTGTCGGCGCAGGCCGCAAGCTACCGCGTCGAAACCGTGGCCAGCGGCCTGGCCCACCCATGGTCGCTGGCCTTCCTGCCCGGTGGCCGCATGCTGGTGACGGAACGGCCCAGCCGCCTGCGGCTGATCGAACCCGGTGCCGACGGTCGGCCGCGGCTCGTGGCCGAGCCGCTGGCGGGCGTGCCTGCCGTGCTCGCGCAGGGCCAGGCCGGGCTGTTCGAGGTGCTGCCGCACCCCGGGTTTGCCGACAACGGCTGGATCTACCTGTCGCTGGCCCATGGCACCCCCGAGGCGAACCATTTGCGCGTGGTGCGCGCCCGGTTCGACGGCCGCCGGCTCGAAGACGTCCAGCCGGTTTTCACCTCGCAGCCGGCAAAGATCCGCAGCCAGCACTTCGGTGGCCGCATGGCCTGGCTGGCCGACGGCAGCCTGCTGCTGGGCATGGGCGACGCCAACCTGGAGCGCACCGACGCGCAGCGGCTGCACACCCACCTGGGCAAGATGCTGCGCATCGGCGCCGATGGCAGCGTTCCGGCCGACAACCCTTTCGTGCAGCGCCCGGGCGCGCGGCCCGAGATCTACAGCACCGGCCACCGCAACCCGCAAGGCCTGGTCGTCGTGGCTGGCGTGGCCTACGCCCACGAGCACGGCGCCCGCGGCGGCGACGAACTCAACCGCATCGAGCCCGGTGCCAACTACGGCTGGCCCGTCACCACCGGCGGCATCGACTACACCTATGCCCGCATCACGCCCTATCGCAGCCTGCCCGGCATCCAGCCGCCCTTGCTGGAGTGGACCCCGTCCATTGCCCCGGCCGGCCTGGCATGGTACGACGGCAGCCTGTTCCCGGCCTGGCGCGGCAGCCTGTTCGTGGCGGCCCTGAAGGAGCGCAGCGTGCGCCGCGTGCCCATGGTCGGGGGCGTGCCGGGGCCGCAGGAACTGTTGTTCCAGGAGTTGGGCGAGCGCATCCGCGACGTGCGCGTCGGGCCCGACGGCGCGATCTATCTGCTGACCGACAACGCCGCCGGCCGGGTGCTGCGGGTGCTGCCGAACCCGCCGTGATCGATTGCCTGAACTTCGCGAGCTCCCGTCGCAGCTGCCTGGCCGCGCTGGTGGCAGCCGCATGCCCCGCCCGTCTGCAGGCGGCGCTGCCGCCGCTGGTTCTGGGCACGTCCACGGCCGGCGGCGGTTTTGCGCTGTACGGCGAAACGCTGGAACGGCTGCTCAACCGGCAGGCCGGCCGCAGCCTGCTGCATGCCCAGCGTACCCGTGGCACCGCGGAAAACCTGGTCCTGCTGCAGCGGGGGGAGATCGACGCCGCGCTGGTGCAGGGCACCGCGGCCAGCGAGGTGCTGCAGCAGGGCCAGGCCGCTGGCCTGCGCGTGCTCTGGGCCATGTACCCCAGCCCCGGCATGCTGGCCGTGCCGGCGGCATCGGCCGCACGCAGGCTGGAAGACCTGAAGGGCCGGCGCGTCGTCTTCGGTGTGCGCAGCAGTGGCCTGGTGACGCTGGCGCGGCAGGTGTTCGACGGCCTCGGCCTGGACATCGACCGCGACTTCGAAGCGATCTACGTGACCCAGGCTGCGGAGTCGCCGCGCTGGGTGCTGGCGGGCGAAGCCGCGGCGCTCTGGGGTGCGGGCGAAGGCTGGCCGGGGTTCGTGGCCCTTTCACAGGCGCCCGGTGGCTCGCGCTTCCTGGGACCGGCCGCGGAACAGCTGCCGCAGATCCTGGCGAAGTACCCGCTGCTCCAGGGCATGACGGTGCCTGCGGGGCTGTACCCGGGGATCGACGCGCCCCTGGCCACGGTCGGTTCGGTCAACCCGATCCTGGTCCGTGCCGACCTCGACATGGCGCGGGCCGAAGCCTTCGTCCGGGCGATCCAGGCGGTGGCGGCCGAGCTGGCCCAGGCTCTGCCGCAGGCGGCGTTCGGCAGCCTGAACAGCACGCGCGCCAGCACGCCGGCGCCAGAGTTGCTGCACCCCGCGCTGCGCTGATCAGCCCAGGATCGAGTACGGCCCGCCGGCTTCCAGCGCGCGCTGGTAGGCCGGCCTGGCGTGGATGCGTGACAGCCAGCCCATGAGCCGGGGCCGCGAGGCATTCAGGCCGGCTCGGGCCGCGGCGGCTTCCAGCGGAAAGCTCATCTGGATGTCGGCCGCCGTGAATTCCGGCCCGGCAAACCAGTCGCGGCTGGCCAGTTCGGTTTCCATGAAGTCGAGCTGTCGGCTGATGTTCGGCGCGATGAAGCTGCTGGTCACCTTGTCGGCCACGCCCTTGACCACGGGCTTGATGAAGAAGGGCACGGGCGCGCTGCGCACCTTGTCGAAGACCAGCTTCATCAACAGGGGCGGCATGGCCGAGCCTTCGGCGAAATGCAGCCAGTAGGTGTAGCGCCGGGCCTCGGCGGTGCCAGCCGCCGGGCGCAGGCGGCCAGCGCCATAGGTTTCCACCAGGTATTCGATGATGGCCCCCGATTCGGCCACGGTGACCCGCTGCGCGCCTTCACCGTCGGTGATGACCGGAGATTTGCCCAGCGGGTGGACGCGTGCCAGTTCCGGCGGCGCCAGCATCGTCTTCGGGTCGCGGGCGTAGCGCTGCACCTGATAGGGCAGGCCAAGTTCCTCCAGCAGCCACAGTACGCGCTGCGAGCGGGAGTTTTCCAGGTGATGCAGGGTGATCATGGCCGGCATTGTGCCGGCCGGCGTCGCATCAGCCCTTGGACAGCGCGCCGAGGGCGGGCGTTGCCAGCGGGCTGGCCATCGGCCGGCGGAAAGCCGATGCCAGCTGACCGACGTTGGCGCGGCGTACCAGCCCCCTGAACACCGTGGCCACGCTGTTGCGCTTGACCGAAGCCATGCCGGCCGCCAGCCCTGAGCGGCTGGCATAGGGCTCGCTGCGGCCGAGCGTGTGCCGGCTTTCGTCAAGCACCTCGAACCACTGGCGGCTGTCCGGGTCGGTGTGGCGCACGTAGCACTCCGGGCGTTGTGACTGGCTGCGGAGCAAGGCCACGCCGTCCATGGCGGCCTGGCGTGACCAGAACACGCGGCTCGTCAGCACCGTCTCGTGGTTGCCGGCACGTAGGGTGAACATGAAGGCGCCATCGTCACCCTCGATCAGCTGGAAGTATCCGTTCATGCCTCGTGCTCCTGGCGGCTGGAATCACTGCCACGATGCTGGTGCTGCAGGTCGATCTTGTCACCGTCTGGGAGCTGGGCTGTTGCCAGACCTAAGGCTGGGAGCGAGGCGCAAGATGTCAGTGGGCGTTGCGGTACTTCAGTCCAGAGTTGTCAGTCCAGCATCACCAGCCGCTGCTTCAGGGCGGTGAGCACGGCCTCGGTGCGGTTGTCGGCGTGCAGCTTGGCCAGGATGTTGGTGACATGGAACTTGACGGTGGGCATCGCGATGGACAGACGGTTGCTGATCTCCTGGTTGCTCAGCCCGCGCGCCATCAGGGCGAGCAGCTCGCGTTCGCGCTGGGTCAGATCGGCGCCAGGACTGTTGCGACGCTCGCCGGCGATCAGTGCGTCGGTGACCTCCGGGGCCAGCACACGGTGGCCCGACGCCGTGGCGCGAATCACGGTGATGAGTTCCTGTGCCGATGCATTTTTCAGCAGGAAACTGGACGCGCCGGCATCCAGGGCGCGCTTGACCTCGGAAGGCTCGAGCAGGCTCGTCAGCACGACGAAGCGGGTCTGCGGCAGCAGTGGCCTCAGGGTGGTGATGGCGGCGATGCCGTCCATCTGCGGCATCACCAGGTCCATCAGCACCACGTCCGGCTTGAGCGCTGGCGCCAGGCGCAGGGCATCTTCCCCCGTGGCCGCGTCGCCCACCCAGAGCAGTTCCCGCTCGGCCTGGACCATGGCCGCCAGCCCGTGGCGGATCATCGGATGATCGTCGACGACGAAAACGCGGATGGTGGGTCGGATTGAATCATTGGACATGGTCTTGTCGAGCCTCCCAGCTCAGTTCCAGTTCGATGTGAGTGCCTTCGCCTGGCCGGTTCGCGACGCTGAGGCGCGCGCCCAGTTCTTCTGCTTGTCTTCGCATGCTGACGAGGCCGAAATGGCCAGGTCGTTCGGTGTCAAGGTCGAGGCCCAGGCCGTCGTCGCTGATGCGCAAACGGCCGAAGCCAGGATTCGGCTGGGTCCACGCCACCTGCACTCGACGGGCCCCGCTGTGGTGGGCGATGTGGGACAGCGCCTGCTGCGCCAACAGATAGAGCTGCACCCTCTGAGCCGGTGGTGGTCCGTCACCGGGCTCGAGCTGGAGGCTGGTCTCGATGTCGCTGCGTCCACCCAGGGCTTCCACGGCCAGCTGCAGCAGTTCGTCGAGGCCGGCGCGCCGCATGACTTCGGGCCGCGATTCGAACTTCAGCATGCCCAGCTGGGCGAGTGCGCTGCGGTGGAGCCTTTCGAGGGTCATCGCGGTCTGACGTTTCGTCGGGTCCATTCCAGGGTCGCGGGCCAGGGTGCCGGCCAGCAGGTTGGCCGCGAACAGTGTCTGTGAAGCGGCGTCGTGCAGCTCGCTGGCAAGCTTGCTGCGGCCGGCGAGCACCGGCATCCCGCCGTCCCGAGTTTGCGCCCGGGCCTGGCCCAGGGCCAGGGCGGTCTGGCTGGCCACGGCCTGCAGCAGCTTCGCACGTTCAGCATCGAAGTAGCCGGGTTCGCGGTGGTCGATTCGCAGCACGCCCAGCAACCGCTCGCCCACTGTCAGCGGCAACGCCATCCAGGCCCGGGTGTCGCGGTACAGGGCCGAGGTGCGGGCATCGCCAGTGACCATGACCCAGGGCGGGTTCGGCAACACGGGCTCGGGTTGGTTGTCGATCACGGGCAGGCCCTGGGCCTCGATCTGCTCGTAGTGCGGCAGGCAGGCGCAGGCCAGTCGCAGGTCACACAGGTCTGCGGGTCTCAATGCGGCGAGGGCAGGGTCCTGACTGAGCCACCCCAGCAGGACGACGGGTCGGCCGGGCTCCAGGCCCTCGCGTGCCCAGACCGACGCACTGACCTGGCCATTCATGGCCCGGTGGAGCGCGTCGAGAGTCTGCATGACGAGCTCGGGGATGCCGTTTCCTCGGGCCAGGCCCACCGACAGGTCTTGCAGCGCATCGAGCTCCCGGGCTCGCGATTGCAGCTGCGCAGCGAGGGCCGATTGGCGCAGTTCCATGACCTGCAGGTGCTGGTCGGCGCCGTCGAGCGGGCTCGCAGGCGCAGGCGCACTCGCACCATCGCGCCCCAGCAGGCAGGCGGCCTGGGCCATTGTGCGAAGGGTTCGCATTGTCCGGAGGGTCAGCAGCGATGCTGTCAGGACGCAGGCGGGACTGGTGCGCTCATTGGCGCCTTCGGCGCTGGCGCCATCCATCGGCCCGGAATCCCACCGAGGAACGGTGTGATCGGTTCGAAGCGGTGCTTCATCGGCTCCATGCGTTGCCCTTGACTTGAGCCCGGTTCGCGGTGGAGAGACGAGGCGTCAAGCTGGCGCGAGGCTTTGCTCGGATGGTAGGTCGGCTGGCCCGGGCGGCGCCCCGCCCTGGGTATGGGGAGCGGCTCCAGGGGCTGTGGTGCATACGACGCCGGGTTGTCCGGGCTGGCTGGGCCTGCGGAGCGCCGGTCGCCGCGTAGTACGCTTATGGTCGTTCCCAACCAGCTTACTCCGTTCGCTGCGGAGTTCCACCCCCATGAAGAAGGTCTACCCGAGTGCCGCCGCCGCACTGGCCGGCGTCGTCCAGGACGGGCAGATGCTCGCCGTCGGCGGCTTCGGCCTGTGTGGCATTCCCGAGGCCCTGATCGCAGCATTGCGCGACAGCGGCGCCAAGGACCTGACCGTCATCAGCAACAACGCCGGCGTCGACGGCTTCGGCCTGGGCCAGCTGCTGTCCACGCGGCAGATTCGCAAGATGATCAGCAGCTATGTCGGCGAGAACAAGGAGTTCGAGCGGCAGTACCTGGCTGGTGAACTGGAGCTGGAATTCACGCCGCAGGGCACGCTGGCCGAAAAGCTGCGTGCCGGTGGCGCGGGCATTCCGGCCTTCTTCACGCGCACCGGGGTCGGCACCCTGGTGGCCGAGGGCAAGGAGCTGCGCGAGTTCGACGGTCACACCTACGTGATGGAGCGTGCGCTGGTGCCCGATGTGTCGCTGGTGAAGGCCTGGAAGGCCGACGAGTCCGGCAACCTGGTGTTCAGGCTGACGGCGCGCAACTTCAACCCGGCGGCGGCCATGGCCGGCAAGGTGACGATCGTCGAGGTCGAGGAGATCGTGAAGAAGGGCGAGATCGAGCCCGATGCCGTGCATCTGCCGGGCATCTACATCGACCGCATCGTGCTCAACGCGAACCCCGAAAAGCGCATTGAGAAGCGCACCCTGACCGAGAAAGCTGGAGCCTGACCATGCCCTGGACCCACGACCAGATGGCCGCGCGCGCGGCCAAGGAACTGCACGACGGCTTCTACGTCAACCTGGGCATCGGCCTGCCCACGCTGGTGGCCAACTTCGTCAGCCCCGACATCGAGGTCTGGCTGCAAAGCGAGAACGGCATGCTCGGCATCGGCCCCTTTCCCACCGAGGAACAGGTCGACGCCGACCTCATCAACGCCGGCAAGCAGACCGTGACCACGTTGCCGGGTACCAGCATCTTCGGCAGCCACGAGAGCTTCGCCATGATCCGCGGCGGCAAGATCGACCTGTCGATCCTGGGTGCGATGCAGGTGAGCGAACATGGCGACCTGGCGAACTGGATGATCCCCGGCAAGATGGTCAAGGGCATGGGCGGCGCCATGGACCTGGTGGCCGGGGTGGCGCGTGTCATCGTGCTGATGGAGCACGTCGCGCGCCGCAAGGACGGCGGGCACGACCTGAAGATCCTGCCGAAGTGCACGCTGCCGCTGACCGGGGTGGGTGTGGTCAACCAGATCATCACCGACCTGGCCGTCATGGAAGTGACGCCTGAAGGCTTGAAGGTGCTGGAGATCGCCCCGGGGGTGAGTGCGGAAGAACTGCACGCCAAGACCGGCGTCACGCTGCTGCTCTAGCGCGTTCGTCGCCGGTGGCCCGGCCTCAGCCGATGCGGCCGAGCAGCAGGTATTCCATCAACGCCTTCTGCACGTGCATGCGGTTCTCGGCCTCGTCCCAGACCACGCTCTGCGCGCCGTCGATCACCTCGGCGGTGACTTCCTCGCCGCGATGCGCGGGCAAGCAGTGCATGAACAGTGCGTCGGGTTGGGCCACGGCCATCATGTCGTCGTCGACGCACCAGTCGACGAAGGCCTTGCGGCGTTCTTCGTTCTCGGCCTCGAAACCCATGCTCGTCCAGACGTCGGTGGTGACGAGGTGCGCGCCTTCGCAGGCACGCATGGGGTGGTCGAAGACCTTGTAGCAGCGTGTGTCGCGGACACCGGCGACGGCGGCGTCGACCTCGTACCCGCCCGGCGTGCTGACATGCACCGTGAAGCCCAGGGTCTCGGCAGCCTGCAGCCAGGTGTTGGCCATGTTGTTGCCGTCGCCGACCCAGGCCACCACCTTGCCCTGCAGGCTGCCGCGGTGCTCGATGAACGTGAAGATGTCGGCCAGGATCTGGCAGGGGTGGTATTCGTTTGTCAGGCCGTTGATGACCGGGACCCGCGAATGCGCGGCGAAGCGCTCGATCTTGGCCTGCTCGTAGGTGCGGATCATCACGATGTCGACCATGCGGCTGATCACGCGGGCCGTGTCTTCCACGGGTTCGGCGCGACCGAGCTGGCTGTCGCCCGTCGTCAGGTTCAGCACCGAGCCGCCCATCTGGTACATCCCGGCCTCGAAGCTCACGCGGGTGCGGGTGCTGGCCTTCTCGAAGATCATCGCCAGCGTGCGGTCGACCAGCGGCTGATAGCGCTCGTAGTTCTTGAAGCGGGTCTTGATCGTGCGGGTGCGTTCGAAGAGGTAGCTGTATTCCTCGGCGCGGAGGTCCTTGAACTGCAGGTAGTGCTTGATCAGCCGCGTGCCCGGCTTCATGGCTCGGCCAGGAACTGCTTGATCAGCGGGCAGAGGATGGCGACGATCTGCCCGGCTTCTTCCAGCGAAAGGATCAGCGGCGGCACGATGCGGATGACGCGGTCGCCGGTGACGCTGATCATCAGCCCAGCCTCCGCAGCGCGGCCCAGCAGCACACCGCATGGGCGGTCGAGTTCGATGCCGATCATCAGCCCGGCGCCGCGCACTTCCTTGACGCCCGCCAGGCCTTCGAGTTCGCGGCGAAGGCAGCCCTGCAGCGCTTCGCCCACGGTGGCGGCGTTGGCGAGGATGCCGTCTTCCTCGCAGATGCGCAGCGTTTCCACGCCGGCACGCATGGCCAGCGGGTTGCCGCCGAAGGTGGTGCCATGGTTGCCCGGGCCGAGCACGTTCAGAGCGCGCGGGCCGCAGACCACGGCGCCGATGGGCACGCCCGAGCCCAGGCCCTTGGCCAGTGGCATCACATCAGGCTTGACGCCTGCCCACTGGTGCGCAAACCACTTGCCGGTGCGACCGATGCCGCACTGCACTTCGTCGAGCATCAGCAGCCAGTCGTGCTCGTCGCAGGCCTTGCGCAGGCCCTGCAGGTAGTCCCAGCGCGCCGGGTTGACGCCGCCTTCGCCCTGGATGGTCTCGAGGAACACCGCCACGATGTTCGGGTTGCTGCGCGCAGCAGCCTCGATCGCGCCCAGATCGTTGATCGGCACGCGCAAGAAGCCTTCGACCAGCGGGCCGAAACCGGCCTGTACCTTCGGATTGCCGGTGGCCGACAGCGTGGCGATGCTGCGGCCGTGGAAGGCGCGTTCGTAGACGATGACCTCGGGCCGATCGATGCCCTTGTCGTGACCGAACTTGCGCGCGATCTTGAGAGCCGCTTCGTTGGCCTCGAGCCCCGAGTTGCAGAAGAAGGCGCCGTCGAGGCCCGAGAGCTCGCACAGCTTGGCCGCGAGCTGCTCCTGCAGCGGAATCTCGTAGTAGTTGCTGGTGTGGATCAGCTTGGCGATCTGGTCCTGCAGCGCAGGTACCAGTTTCGGGTGGGCGTGCCCCAGGGTGTTGACGGCGATGCCGCCCAAGCCGTCCAGATACTTCTTGCCGTTCGTGTCCCAGACCCAGCAGCCGCGGCCGTGCGACAGCGCGATGGGCAGGCGCCCATAGGTGTTCAGCACATGGGGCATGGGGCGCGCCAGCGCCTTGGGGGATTCGGGAGCGTTCATGGCAGGGCCCTTTTCATGCGGCGACGGCGACAAGCCGGCCGAAGGGTGAATTCTAAAGGCCGACCCGGCGTGCCCTCCGTCATGCTGCGACGCAGCAAGGCCAGGGCACAATCCCCTGGGTTTCCCCGAATAACGCTTGATGACTCAACCTCCGCCGCGCAAGTACTACATCCAGGGCCTCACCTTGCAGGGCCGCACTTTCCGGCCGAGCGACTGGGCCGAGCGCCTGGCCGGGGCGATGTCGAGTTTCCGCCCGGGTGGCGGCCTTGGTGGCAAGCAGGCCTACATCGGTTATTCACCGTATTGCGTGCCTCAGGTCATCGATGGGGTGAAGTGTGTCCTGGTGAACGAGGCCCTGCGCGACATCGAGCCCATGGCCTGGGACTTCGTGATGAACTTCGCCACCGACAACGGTCTGAAGGTCGTCGACGCCTGACACTGACTGAACCACGCAAAAAAGCCCGCTGGCGCGGGCTTTCGTTGCAAGGCGGCAAGGTCGCCGCCAATGCGGGAGGTGGCTGAACTCAGGCGGCGAGGGCGAGTGCCTTCACCTTCGCCGACAGCCGGCTCTTCAGACGTGCGGCCTTGTTCTTGTGGAAGACACCCTTGTCGGCGACCGAGTCGATGACGCTCTGGGCGGTCTTGAAGGTCTCGGTGGCCTTGGTCTTGTCACCGGTGGCAACTGCCTTCACCACGTTTTTCACCACGGTGCGAAAACGTGAGCGCAGCGAGGTGTTGGCGGCGTTGAGCACCACGTCCTGGCGAGCGCGCTTGCGGCCCGAGGCGAGACGAACGGTTTTCTTCTTGGCTTTGGACGAGGTTGCCATGCTTCAGGTTGATTGGTGGAATAGCAAAGACAGTCGAGTATAGCAGCCTGGCGTCACTTGGAGAACTCCCCCGAACTTGCCGCCTATACTCCTGCAGTTGAACCTCCTCAAGGCCGCCTCCACCGTCTCGTTGCTGACCCTGGTCTCCCGCATCACGGGCTTGGTACGGGAGCAGCTGATTGCCGCAACCTTCGGCGCCAGTGCGGCCACCGACGCGTTCAACGTGGCCTTCCGAATTCCGAACCTGTTCCGCCGGCTGTTCGCCGAAGGCGCCTTTTCCCAGGCCTTCGTGCCGTTGTTGGCAGCCACCCGGGCGAGGGAGGGCGACGCAGCCACAGGCGACCTGATCGACGCCGTGGCCACGCTGTTGGCCTGGACCCTGCTTTTCACCTGCGTGGCGGGGGTGGCGGGGGCGCCTGTTCTGGTCTGGGCGATGGGCTCTGGCCTGCAGGCCTTCGATTCGGCCGTGCTCATGACACGGGTGATGTTCCCGTACATCGGATTCATGTCGATGGTGGCGCTGGCCGCGGGCATCCTGAACAGCTGGAAACGCTTTGCCGTGCCGGCCATCACGCCCGTGTTGCTGAATCTTTCGGTGATCGGTGCGGCCTGGTGGGGCGCGCCCTATTTTGAAACGCGCGGCATCGATCCCATCCTGGCTTTGGCCGGCGGCGTCATGCTGGGTGGGGTGCTGCAGGCCGTGGTGCAGATTCCGGCGCTGGCGGCCATCGGCAGGGTACCGCGCATCGGTGTGCTGCCGTCGTCGCTGGCCCGCGCCTGGCGCCACCCTGGCACACGGCAGGTGTTGAAGCAGATGGCGCCGGCGTTGCTGGGCGTCTCGGTCGCGCAGATATCGTTGTTGATCAACACGCAGATCGCCTCGCATGTGGCAGTGGGTGCCGTGTCCTGGCTGACTTACGCCGACAGGCTCATGGAGTTTCCGACCGCGCTGCTGGGCGTTGCCTTGGGCGTGGTGCTGCTGCCGCAACTGTCCGCCGCGAAAGGGCGCGAAGACAGCGAAGGCTTCTCCGACATGCTCGACTGGGGCCTGCGCCTGGTGGTGCTGTTGACCGCGCCCTGCGCTTTGGCCTTGCTGCTGTTTCCCACGGGGCTGGTCTCGGTGCTGTACCACTACGGCGCCTTCACGGCTGTCGACCTGTCGATGACGGTACTGGCGCTGCAGGGCTATGGGGTCGGCCTGCTCGGCCTCGTGGCCATCAAGGTGCTGGCACCGGCTTTCTATGCGCGGCAGGACATCCGAACCCCGGTGAAGATCGCCGTGGGTGTGCTGCTTGCCACGCAAGCACTGAATCTGGTCCTGGTCCCGTGGCTGGGTCATGCGGGACTGGCGCTGTCGATCGGCCTGGGGGCGCTCGTCAATGCCGGCCTGCTGCTGGCAGGGCTGCTCAGGAGCCGGGTGTTCCAGCCGCGCCCCGGCTGGAAGCGCTTTGCGCTGCAGGTGCTGGCGGCGAACGTGGCGCTCGGCGCCGCCCTGGCGTGGGCGGGTCATCAGGTCGACTGGGTCGGGCTGCAGGCGGCGTGGGCCACGCGGGTGGGGGCCGTGGCCGCGGTATTGGTCGGCGTGGCCCTGCTGTACTTCGGTGTGCTGGCACTGCTGGGCCTGCGGCCGAGACAGTTCGCGCGCCGGGGCTGACCTACACTGGTCGCCATGTCCGGAATCCTGAACTTCGCCACCCCGACCGCACTGGAGTACTTCGCCACCCTCGTGGCCGAAGATGCATCCTTGTCGGTCACTGAGGCGGCCATTGCCGTAGGGCAGGACGACGAACCGGGGCTCGACACCCAGGGTGTTCTCGCGCAGATCGACGCTCTGGCCGACCGCCTGCGCCGCCGCCTGCCCGATGACGCCGTCCCGCTGCAGCGCTTGCGGCTGCTTAACAGCTACTTTTTCCACGAGTTGGGTTTTGCCGGCAACGTCAACGACTATCACGACCGCCGCAACAGCTATCTCCACGAGGTGCTGAAGACCCGGCGAGGCATTCCGATCACTTTGGCCATCGCTTACATCGAGATGGCCACCCAACTGGGCCTGAAGGCGCAGGGGGTGTCCTTCCCTGGCCATTTCCTCGTGAAGCTGCGCATGCCGCGCGGCGAGGTGGTTCTCGATCCATTCAGCGGGCAGACCCTGTCCCGCGACGAGCTCGAGGAGCGCCTGGCTCCGTTTCGTCGCCGTTTCGGCTTGACGGGCGACAACGAAGTCCCGCTGGGCCTGTATCTGCAGGCCGCTGAGCCGCGCGACATCGTGGCCCGGCTGCTGCGCAACTTGAAAGAGATTCACCGTCGCGTCGGTGACCGCCCACGGCTCGTGGCGGTGCTGGAGCGACTGGCCACGCTGCTTCCGCAGGCCTGGGACGAACGGCGTGACCTGGCGCTGGTGATGGGCGAACTGGGTCGGCTGGAAGATGCCATCGACCACCTGGCGCTCTACCTGCAGAACCGGCCCGAAGCCGACGACGCCATGCGCATGCAGCAACAGTTGGCCGGCTGGCAGGGGCGCATCTCCCGGGCCACCGGCCGGGCGCGCTGATTGGCCATGCGACAGCTTCCCCTGGCCATCGGCCCGGTGGCCGTACCGACCTTCGACAACCATCTGGCCGGTGCGAACCTGGCCGTGCGCGAACAGCTGCTGGCACTCGCCGGTTCGCCTTGCGCCGCAGAGGCGCCCACGCCCGCGCCTGCACCTCTGTACCTGTGGGGCGAGGCCGGCTGCGGCAAGACCCATCTGCTGCGGGCCTTGGTCCATCGCCTGCAGGCTGGCGGGCAGGGCGTGGGCTGGTTCGATGCCGGCAGCCCGCAGCCTTGGCACTGGTCGCCCGAATGGCAGTGGGTCGTGATCGACGATTGCGACCGACTCGACCCCGGCGCACAGCAGGCCGCCTTCGCACTGTTCGTCGAGGCCGCAGCGCAGGGCACGCAAGTGGCTGCAGCCGGGCGTTTGCCGCCCGTCGACCTGCCCTTGCGCGACGACCTGAAGAGTCGCCTCGCCTGGGGTCATGTGCTCGCGGTGCAGGCGCTGGGCGAGGCCGAGACTCGCGCGGTGCTGCGCCGCCAGGCCGACGAACGCGGGCTGCTCCTGCCCGACGAAGTCCTCAACTATCTGCTGACCCGCTTCGAACGTGACCTGGGCTACCTGATGCGGCTGCTCGACGCGCTCGACCAGTACGCGCTGGTGAACGGCCGACACATCACCGTGCCCTTGGTGCGTGCGCTGCTGGCCGAACCCGATCTGGCCCCTGCATGAAACTCACGCTTTTCGACCTGGACGGCACCCTGCTGCCCACCGACTCCGACCATGCCTTCGGCGAATTCCTCATCAGGCTGGGCTGGGCGGACAGTCAACAGCACCGCCAGCGCAACGACGCGTTCTACGCCGACTATCAGGCGGGCCGCCTGGACATGGGCGCCTATGTCGACTTCGCGACCAGCCCCTGGCGCAACCGCAGCCCCGCCGAACTGAGCCGGGCGCAGTCACGCTTTCTCGATGAGGTGGTCGGGCCGGCGCTTCATCCTTCGGCCACGGGGCTGGTGCAGAGCCACCGCGAGCAGGGCGACCTCATGGCGGTGGTGACGGCGACCAACGAGTTCGTCACCCGGCCGATTGCCGCCCTGTTCGGCATCGAGCACCTCATCGCCACCGAGCTGGCCCGTGACGCAGAGGGTCGGGTCACGGGTGCCATTGCCGGAACCCCCGCCTTCCGCGAGGGGAAAATCGAACGCGTCGAGTCCTGGCTCGCAGCACGAGGCCGCCATTTCGGCGACTTCGAGTCCAGCACCTTCTACAGCGATTCCACCAACGACCTGCCGCTGCTCGAGCACGTGAGCCACCCGGTGGCCACCAACCCCAGCCCGGCGCTGGAACGTCATGCCCGCGAACGGGGCTGGCCTGTCCTGAAGCTTTTCGAATGATCAAGAAATTCATCAACCGCCTGCTGGGCAAAGGCGAGACCCCGCCAGCGGCGCCCGCCGAACCGCTCGTGCCCGTCGTGCCGCTGGGTGCCCGTGTCGAGGTGGCCGTCGGCAACCACGGCATCGACCCGAGCCTGCTCGACGCCAACGCCGTCCGCGTCGTCAGGACCTTGAAGGATGCCGGCTACGAGGCCTACATCGTCGGCGGTGCGGTGCGCGACTTGCTGGTCGGCCTGCGCCCGAAGGACTTCGACGTCGCCACCGACGCCACGCCGGAGCAGGTCAAGGGGCTGTTCCGGCGCGCCTTCATCATCGGCCGTCGCTTTCGTCTGGTTCACGTCGTCTTTGGCCGGGGCCGCGAGCACGAGACGATCGAGGTGTCGACGTTTCGCGCCTACCTCGACATCGCCGCGGCCGACACCGTGGCCGGCAACGAGAAGACCAGCAAGCACGAAATCGCCGACAAGACCCACGTCGTCGACGCCAGCGGCCGCGTGCTGCGAGACAACGTCTGGGGTCCGCAGATCGAGGACGCGGCGCGGCGCGACTTCAGCATCAACGCGATGTACTACGACCCGGTCTCTGAGACCGTGGTGGACTACCACGGCGGCATCTCCGACATCCGTGCCAAGACGTTGCGCATGATCGGCGACCCCGACACCCGCTACCGCGAAGACCCGGTGCGCATCATCCGGGTGGTGCGTTTTGCGGCCAAGCTGGGCTTCGAGATCGAGCCCGCCACACGCAAGCCGATCAGGAAGATGGCGGCCCTGCTGGCCAACGTGCCGGCATCGCGGCTGTTCGACGAGATGGTCAAGCTGCTGCAGACCGGTCATGCGCTGGCCAGCATCGAGGAACTGAAAAAGCAGGGGCTGGACCGCGGCTTCTTCCCCGTGCTGGACGCCGTGCTGGCAGCACCGCAACCCAATCCGGCCCGCGATGATTTCGTGCGTCTGGCCCTCCAGGACACCGACCGCCGGGTGCAGGAAGGCCGACCGGTGGCGCCCAGCTTCATGCTCGCCTGCCTGCTGTGGCACGAAGTGCTGGACCGCTGGAATGCGCTCAAGGCGGCGGGCGAACCGCCCACCCCGGCGCTGCAGCAGGCGGTCGACGCGGTGTTCGACGCGCGCATCGGCGACATCTCGGGTCGCGGCAAGCTCGGCGGCGACATGCGCGAGATCTGGCTGATGCAGCCTCGCTTCGACCGACGCACGCCCAGCGGCGCGCACGGCCTGGCCGGCCAGCCACGCTTTCGTGCCGGCTATGACTTCCTGCGCCTGCGTGCCGACACGGGCGAGGTGGCCGTGGAGCTGGCCGACTGGTGGGAAGACTTCCACCTGGGCAGCGACGAAGACCGCGAAGCCCTGCTCGAGGACGTGCGCGCCTTGCAGCAGCCCAAGCTGCGGCGCGTGCCCGGGCCGAAGTCGGCCGTCGCGGAAGCGGGTGCGGGGCGCGAGGGCGTTCAGGTCGCCGGCCGGACCGTGCCTGACCACGAAGAATCCACCGAAGCCGACCCCGACGGCGACGGCGACGGCGGCGAGCCTCTCGCAGCCGGCAGTGCGCCGGCCCGCAAGCGCCGGCGCCGGCGCCGGCGGCCGGCCGGGGAGGGCGCTGCCGCGGAACGGCCCGACGACGGCCCCGACCTATCGCCACCACCGCGCATCGACTGAAGCCACCGGCGTCGAAGAAGGTGGGCAGAGTCACGGCCTACGTGGGCTTGGGCGCCAACCTGGGGGGCGATGCGGGCCGACTGCGCGCCACGCTGATCAGCGCCTGGCGCGCCCTGGCGGCCCTGCCGGACTCGCAGGTCCAGGCGACGTCCTCGCTCTGGCGCAGCGCTCCGGTCGATGCCACCGGTCCGGACTATCTGAATGCCGTGGTGAGCCTGTCCACCGGTCTTGCGCCCCTGGTACTGCTTCACGGGCTGCAGGCCATCGAGACTGCACACGGTCGGCAGCGGCCCTACCGCAACGCCCCGCGCACACTCGACCTCGACCTGCTTCGCCACGGCGACAGCGTCCTGGCCGGCACCGAGCTCGTGCTGCCGCATCCGCGGTTGCATCAGCGTGCGTTCGTCGTGCGGCCGTTGCTGGAGATCCTCGGCCATGACGAAGCACTGGCACTGGAACTCGCCGCGGTCTTGCCTGTTCTGGCGGATCAGCCGCTCGAGCGCCTGGCCTCGGCGCCAGACTGGCCGCCAGGCTGAACCGCACCGGCGCCAGGCTGCAATTGCCACTGGAAGAACATCTGCACGCTGTAGGTGATGGTGCCCATCAGAACCCCGCCACCGAGCAGCAGCGCGGCAACGGCGGCCAGCACAGGAGACCACGTCGTGACCCGACTGGGCTGGCCGGGGTTGTGGCGGGCATCCCACTTCTCGTCGGGGGTGAGGCCGTACAGGATGGCGAAGAACGCGCCCAGCGACAACATCGTCCCGAGCAGCGGAATCAGCATCCAGGCCAGACGGTCGTCCTGTCCGAGCTGCTGCAGGCGTTGCAATCCGACATACCCCGTGGCAGTGGGCAGGAGATGCGCCCAGGCCCAAGGGTCGCGCAGACCGCGGAGATACAGCCGGTGCAGCCCGAGCGCACCGCCCAGCAGTGCCAGCCAGGCGGCCATCGGCTTGGATCGGTAGCGTGGCATGGGCAAAACGTGAGCGGGTGCTGGAATCATGATGTCGGCAGGAAGCCTCGTAGTCTAGAATGCGCGGTTTTCGGTGATGGTTCGAAGTGCACGCTGCTGTTTGCAGCGCAACTCGGGCGTATCTACAGCACCGACCGCGGGCTTCAGGCTCTGCGGGCCAGGCGGCTGCCCTGACAGGCGGCAACCGGTCTGCCGAGGCGGCCCACCTCGATGGCCTGCCCGGTGTGTCCCCGCGGTGGTGTCGTCGGCCCCGTACTGCAGGAAATTCACATCATGGTCGTTATTCGGCTGGCTCGTGGTGGCGCCAAGAAGCGCCCGTTCTACAACATCGTCGTCGCCGACTCGCGGGAGCGCCGTGATGGTCGCTTCATCGAGCGCGTCGGTTTCTACAACCCTGTGGCCGCAGGCGCCGAGCAGCCGCTGCGCGTGGCCATGGACCGCGTGACGCACTGGACCGGTGTCGGCGCGCAGCTTTCGCCCACCGTGGCGCGCCTGGTCGAGCAGGCCAAGGCCGCTCCGGCCGCCTGAAGACGCGCAGGACGTGAACCCGGCAGCCGCACCTGCGGGGGCCCTGCCGGGCGCACCCACCGACGCGATGCCGGCCGACGCCATCGAGGTCGGTCGGATCATCGGGGCCTGGGGTGTGCAAGGCGGCTTGAAGATCAAACCGTTTGCCTCCGACCCTCAGGCACTGTTTTCTTCGAAGCGCTGGTTTCTCCAGCCAAACGATTTGCCTCGACCCCCCGGGGCCAAGGCCGCACAGGCCTTGCCCGCATTGCTGCGCGTCAAGCAGGCACGCGAGCACGGTGACGGCGTCGTCGCCACCGTCCACGACGTCGAGGGTCGCGACGCCGCCCAGGCGCTGGCTGGCGCCCGCATCTTCGTGCCCCGCGCCAGTTTTCCGACCCCCGACGACGGCGAGTTCTACTGGGTCGACCTGATCGGATTGCACGTGTCCAATCGCCAGGGGCTGGCGCTGGGCACGGTGGTGGGCCTGATCGAGACCGGGCCGCATTGCGTGCTCCGCATCCAGCCCGCCGAGGCCGAGGCCGAAGAACGGTTGGTGCCGTTCGTCGACGCCTATGTCGACCAGGTGGACGTCGCCAACGGCAGCATCCTGGTCGACTGGGAAGCCGACTACTGAGCGCGCTGTCCTGCATGCGCTTCGACGTCGTCACGCTGTTTCCAGAACTGTTCGCACCGCACTTCAAGCACGGCATCACGCGCCGTGCCTTCGACGCCGGCGTCGTCGACGTGCGGCTCTGGCCGCTGCGCGACTTCGCCGACGACGCCTATCGCCGCGTCGACGACCGCCCCTTCGGCGGCGGCCCCGGCATGGTGATGCTGGCCGAGCCGCTGCTGCGGGTGCTTGCTGCCATCCGAGACGATCTCGGGGCCGCCCCTGCCGTGGTGAACTTCACGCCCACCGGCCAGCCCTTGAACCAGTCACGGGTTCGTGAATTTGCAGCCGGACCGGGCGCCGTGCTGCTCTGCGGTCGCTACGAGGGCATCGACCAGCGCGTCATCGACCGCCACGTGACGCACGAGGTCAGCCTGGGCGACTTCGTGCTTTCGGGCGGCGAGTTGCCGGCGTTGGCTCTGCTGGACGCGGTGGCGCGCCTTCAGCCGGGCGTGCTGACTGCACCCTCCCATGAGCAGGACAGCTTCGAGGACGGATTGCTCGAAGGTCCGCACTACAGCCGCCCCGAGCGCTTGCAAATCGACGGCCAGGAGTTCGGCGTCCCCGAGGTGCTGATGTCAGGCCACCACGGTCGCATCTCACGCTGGCGGCGTGAACAGGCCCTGGCCGCCACCGCCCGCCGCCGCCCAGACCTGATCCAGCAGGCCCGTGCAGCCGGGCGGCTGTTGCCCGCTGACGAGCGCTATCTGAAAAGCCTCGAGCTATAATCAAAGGCTTTTCGATCCTCTGCCGGGGTCTGCCGCCTGATGGACATTTCCACGACCGGCAGAACACACACACCCAATCCACCACCCCTGGGCAAGATCGACTCGGAGAAAACATGCCGAACATCATTGCCATGCTGGAACAGGAAGAGATCGCTCGCCTGAACCGCACCCTGCCGGACTTTTCGCCCGGTGACACCGTCATCGTGAACGTCAACGTGGTGGAAGGCACGCGCAAGCGGGTCCAGGCCTACGAAGGCGTGGTCATCGCCAAGCGCAATCGCGGCCTGAACAGCAGCTTCATCGTGCGCAAGATCTCCAACGGCGAAGGCGTCGAACGCACTTTCCAGAGCTACAGCCCGCTGATCGCGAGCGTCGAGGTCAAGCGTCGCGGTGCGGTTCGTCGTGCCAAGCTGTATTACCTGCGTCAACGCAGTGGCAAGTCGGCGCGCATCAAGGAAAAGCTCGCCTGATTGCCGGGCGGTCCAGCCTGACCGCCACACCCTCACGAGGCCGCCCCAGGGCGGCCTTGTCGTTGCTGCCTCCGAGGCTTCCCCGAATGACCCGTCCGCGCATCGTCGATCCCCGCATCGTGCCCGTCGCCGGAACGGATGCGCACCTGCCCGCACTGGACCTCGATAGCCTGGACCTGCAGCGGCTGCGCCGTCGCTTTGCCAAATTCGAGCCCACTGGCTGGATGCCCGAGATTGCCGGTGACGGTCGCTCGGCCGGCGACCGCCAGCCCATGGCCGCGGCGGTGCTGGTGCCGCTGGTCGCGCGCGCCGACGGCTGGCACGTGCTGTTGACACGCCGCACCGACCATCTGCGCGATCACGCCGGCCAGATCAGCTTTCCAGGCGGCCGCAGCGAAACCTTCGACGCCGATGCCGCAGCCACCGCGCTGCGTGAGGCCGAAGAAGAAGTCGGCCTGCCGCGCGGACGGGTGCAGGTGCTGGGCAGCTTGCCGGCCTACACCACGGTGACCCACTTCGTCGTCACGCCCGTGGTGGCCGTGGTCCAACCGCCATTGCTGCTGACCCTGGACGCCTTCGAGGTGGCCGAGGCCTTCGAAGTGCCGCTGCAGTTCCTGATGACGCCCGCGCACCACCACCGCCATGTGTTCGAGTTCGAAGGCATGGAACGACAGTTCCTGTCCATGCCCTGGCGCGGTCCGGGCGCCGATGGCGTGGTGCGCGAATACTTCATCTGGGGCGCCACCGCGGCCATGCTCCGCAACCTCTATGGCTTCCTGGCCACGGCGTGAACCCCGGCCCGAGGGCGGGGCTTGCCGATCGGTGCGTCGCTATCATTCGCCTGGATGAGTTTTTTCGCCGTCCTGTTCGCGCTGCTGATCGAGCAACTCAAGCCCCTGCCGCGTGACAACTGGGTTCACGACATGCTGGTGGCGTGGGTGCGCTGGACCGGGCGCAACTTCGACGCCGGCAAGCCGCACCATGCTGGCGTGGTGTGGGGCATCTCGGTGGGCGTGCCCGCGCTCCTCGTCACCGCGGTGTACCTGCTCGTGGCCCGGTACAGCCTGCTGCTGGCACTGGCTCTCGATGTCGGCCTGCTTTACCTGACGCTGGGTTTCCGCCAGTTCAGCCACTACTACACCGACATCCGCGACGCCATCGAGCGCCGCGACGAAGCCGAAGCGCGGCGCCTGCTGGCAGAGTGGCGGCACCTGGACGCCAGCGAGTTGCCGCGCACCGAACTGCTGCGTCACGTCATCGAACACGCACTGCTGGCGGCGCATCGGCACGTCTTCGGCGTGTTCTTCTGGTTCGTGGTGTTCTCGGCGCTGGGTCTGGGGCCGCTGGGAGCGGTGCTTTACCGCATGGCAGAGTTTTCCAGCCGCTACTGGGGCTACCGGCAGCGCAGCATGGACGCACCGGCCAACGACGGGCTGCTAACGCTGTCGCGGCGCCTGTTCTCGCTGATCGACCACGTGCCGGCCCGCTTGACGGCCTTCGGCTTTGCCGTGGTCGGGAACTTCGAGGAAGCCATCAACAGCTGGCGTCGAGATGCCGGGCTCTGGCAATACCCGAACGAAGGCGTGATCCTCGCTGCGGCCTCGGGCGCGGTGGGGGTGCAACTGGGTGGCCTGGCCGCGCCTGGCGTGACGCCGGATCGCAGCAAGACCTTCACCGCCGGCATCCAGGCCGGCACAGCCAGCGCCGAAGGGTCCACCAGCGGCCTGCCACCCCAGCCCGGGCACCTGCAGAGCGTGGTGGGCCTGGTGTGGCGGTCGATGGTGCTGTGGATGCTGCTGGTGGCGCTGCTGTCGCTGGCCAACGTGCTGGGTTAGTCGGGCGCCGCGCCCCTGGCGGGCGGGGCCTCAGTACCGCGGCCTGGACAGTTCCTCGTACAGCTCGTCGTAGATGCGCATGCGCCAGGGGCTGATCTCGCCCCTCTCGGCTGCGCCACGCACGCCGCAGCCGGGCTCCTGGCGGTGGGTGCAGTTGTAGAAGCGGCACTGGCCTAGCGCCGATACCAGGTCGGGCATCAGCCCGGCCAGCTGCTCGGGCGTGATCTGGCGCAGGCCGAACTCCTGGAAGCCCGGGGAATCGATCAAGGCCGCGCTGTGCGCTTCGTCCAGCCAGTACCAGGTGGTGCTGGTGGTGGTGTGGCGGCCGCTTTGCAAGGCCTGCGAGATCTCGCCGACCAGGGCTGCGGCCTCGGGCACGAGCAGGTTGATGAGCGTGCTCTTGCCGGTGCCGCTGGGGCCCAGCACCAGCGTCGTGCGGCCGGCCAGCACGGGCGCCAGCAATGCGCGCGCGGCCGCCGGGTCGGCTTTCAGCGCCAGCTCGACCAGGGGCACGCCCATGGCGCGGTAGGGCGCCAGCCTTTCGCGCGCCGTGGCGGCCGCGGGCAGATCGGTCTTGTTCAGGCCGATGGTGACAGCGATGCCCTCGGCCCGAGCCGCGATCAGCGCACGCGCGAGCTGGGTCTCGCTGAACATCGGCTCGCCGGCCACCAGCACCAGCACCTGGTCCAGGTTGGCGGCAAAGCTCTTCGTGCGCCAGTCGTCCTGCCTGTAGAGCAGGTTGCGGCGGGGCTCCAGTGCCTCGATGACGCCACCATCGCCGGTGACGGCCCAGCGCACCGTGTCGCCCACCACCAGTTCGCTCTTCTTGCCGCGGGTCTGGCAGCGCACACGAACGCCTTCCGGCGTTTCCACCATCACCTGGCGGCCGTGCGCAGCGACCACCCGGCCGGTGTTCAAACCAGCAAGGCGTCGACCTTGGCGGCGCAGATGAAGTCGTTGATGGAAATGCCGTTCACGGCGTGCGTGTTGAAACGCACCGTGCACTGGCCGTAGCTGACCAGCAGGTCGGGGTGGTGGTCTTCGGCGTTGGCAATCCAGGCCAGGGCGTTGACGAAGGCGAGGGTGCGGTGGAAGTCCGGGAAGCTGTACCGCTTCTCGATCGAACCCGCCGCCAGCACCCAGCCCGGCACCTGCACGAGGTGCTGTTCGATGGCTTCGGTGGTCATGGCGGCCCGGCCCTCCATCGGCTGGCAGCGTTGCTGGGCGAGTGCGGCGGTGGACATGGTGCTCAGGCAGATTGCAGGGTGGGTGGGGGCAGGGCGGCCAGGCGTTCGCTGGCCGGAGGATGCGAATAGTAGAAGCGCGCGTACAGCGGGTCGGGTGTCAGCGTGGCCGCGTTGTCTTCGTGCAGCTTGAGCAGGGCCCGCGCGAGGTCGCCACCGTCGGCCTGGGCACAGGCATAGGCGTCGGCCTCGAATTCGTGCACGCGCGAGACATGCGCCATCAGCGGCGAGACGAAGAAGGTGAACGGTGGCAGCACCAGCATGAACAGGATCAGGGCCAGCGCGTTGTTCGGTGAACCCAGGTTCGGCTGAACGCCCAGGCCGGTGTAGAAACCGCTCTGCCCGGCCAGCCAGCCCAGCAGCGCCAGGCCCAGCAAGCTGAAGCCGAAGATGCCCACCATGCGCTTGACGACATGTCGGCGCTTGAAATGCCCCAGTTCGTGGGCCAGCACAGCTTCCACCTCGCCTGGGGAAAGTCGCTGAAGCAGGGTGTCGAAGAAGACCACGCGCTTGGCCGCGCCCAGGCCCGTGAAGTAGGCGTTGGCATGGGCCGAGCGGCGGCTGCCGTCCATGACGAACAGGCCCTTCGCTGCGAAGCCGCAACGCTGCATCAGCGCCTGCACGCGGGTTCTCAGGGCTTCGTCGGGCAGTGGCTCGAACTTATTGAAGAGCGGCGCGATGACGGTCGGGTACAGCACCAGCAACACGAGGTTGAACGCCACCCAGGCGGCCCATGCATAAAGCCACCACAGGCCACCGGAGTTGCCCATGATCCACAGGATGCCGGCCGCGAGTGGCAGGCCGATGAGGGCGCCGACCAGGCTGCCCTTTGCCATATCGGCCAGCCACAGGCGCAGGGTCATGCGGTTGAAGCCGAACTGCTGCTCGATGCGGAAGGTGCTGTACCAATCGAGCGGCAGTTCGATGATCGAGCCCATCACCACGAAGGCCGCCAGCAGCGCCAGCTGGTAGCCCAGGTTGCCCAGCTGCGGCTGCACGTGGTTGAGCAGCAGCGTGTTGAGCGCATCCAGCCCGCCCAGCAGCGTCCAGCCCAGCAGCACCGCACTGCCCACGGCCAGCGCCAGCAGGCCGAAGCGGCCCTTGGCCAAAGTGTAGTCGGCCGCTTTCTGGTGGGCGGCCGGGGTCACCGTTTCACGGAATGCGGGGGGCACCTGGTGGCGGTGTGCGGCGACGTGGCGCATCTGTCGCGTGGCCAGCCAGAGCTTGGTCACGAGCGAGACCAACAAGGCGGCGACGAAGGCGAAAGTCAGGGTGTCTGCGTGCATAGCCCTCGAGTCTAGAGTGAGTGGCTCCGCAGCGTCGGCTGCGGCCGGCTACCGGCCCTGCACCTGGTTCAGAATCATGGGCATCAACCGCCACGGGCCCTTGCGGCTTTGCCACCCATGCACCCCACCCCGTCTCATGTTTCGAGTGTCCTGAAACGCTGGGCCCTGGCCCTGTCGGCTGTGCTCCTGGGCACAGGCCTGGCCGGGCCCGCGGCCGCACAGTCGACCATGGTGCGCCTGGAAACCGCGCTCGGTCCGGTGGACATCCGCCTGTTCGACCGCCAGGCGCCGGCCACCGTGGCCAACTTCCTCGGGTATGTGCGCAGCGGCGCGTACACCCAGTCGTTCGTGCACCGCAGCGTGTCCGGCTTCATCGTCCAGACGGGGGGCTACACCTGGTCCCAGGGCGCCGGACCGGCCAAGATCCCGGCCGGGCCGCCCGTGGTGAACGAGTTCAGCCTCACGCGTTCCAACCTGCGCGGCACCGTGGCCATGGCCAAGCTGGGCGGCAACCCCAACAGCGCCACGACCGAGTGGTTCGTGAACGTCGCCAACAACGCGGCCAACCTCGACAACCAGAACGGCGGTTTCACGGTGTTCGGGCAGGTCACCGCGCCAGGGCTGGCGGTGGTCGATCGCGTGGCGGCCCTGGCAAAGCTGAACTTCAGCAACTGTTTCGTCAACGGCGGTGCCTTCACCGATGTGCCGATGCGCGCCACCGTCACCAGCTGCGCCGGCATCTCCGACCAGAACTTGACCATGGTGCAGTCTGCGCGGGAGCTGCCGGCACCCGTGTCCGACGCCGACCGGGTGTTCAACTTCATCGAAGCCAGCTATCCGGAGTACGCCCGGCCGACGGGCTTCGTGTCGGTCACCGAACCCACGCTCGGCTACTACTTCCGCTATTACCCCGGCACCGACGCCTACCTCGGCTTCAAGGACGGGAGCCTCTACTACCTGGTGCCGGCCATCAGCAATCAGGTCGTGCGGATTGCGTCGCTGGCCGAGTTGTTGCCGCAAGCGCAGGCGGCCGGATACTGACGCTGCGGGGTCGCGCGGCCTTCGGCCAGAATCCGGGCTTGCCCACCCCGCACCCGACCATGAGCGAACCCCTGCTGCCGACGAGCGACCAGAACCTGATCTGGATCGATCTGGAAATGACCGGCCTGGACACCGACCGTGACCGCATCATCGAAGTCGCCGTCATCGTCACCGACCCGATGCTGACGCTGCGCGTCGAAGGCCCGGTCTTCGCCATCCACCAGACCGACGCCGTGCTCGACGGCATGGACGCCTGGAACAAGGGCACCCACGGCAAGAGCGGCCTCGTCGACCGCGTTCGCGCCAGCAGCATCGACGAAGCCGCCGCCGAGGCCGCCGTCATCGCCTTCCTGCAGGCCTACGTGCCCAAGGGCAAGAGCCCCATGTGCGGCAACAGCATCTGCCAGGACCGCCGCTTCCTCGCCCGCACTATGCCCGCGCTGGAAGCCTTCTTCCACTACCGCAACCTCGACGTCAGCACGCTGAAAGAGCTGGCCAAGCGCTGGAAGCCGGCGGCGCTGGAAGGCCTGAAGAAGGCGCAGGCGCACACCGCGCTGGCCGACGTGCACGAGTCGATCGACGAACTCGAGCACTACCGCCGCACCCTGCTGGCGCTGTGACACGGCAGACGCGGGCTTGAAGCCGTCCCGCAAGGCACCGACCTAAGCCATGCTGCAGGGCTATCTGCCTGCCATCCTGGGCGGACTGTGGGTCACGCTCGGCGTGGCCGCACTGTCGCTGCTGGTGGCCTGTGCGCTGGGGCTGCTGGGCGCAGCGGCCAAGCTGTCGCGCTCGCGCCTGGCGCGGGCCCTGGCCGCGGCCTACACCACCGTCATCCGCGGCCTGCCCGACCTGGTGCTGATGCTGGCCATCTTCTACGGCGGCCAGATCCTGCTCAACGACCTGGTCGAGTCGCGTGGCTGGGACCACGTCGACGTGCCGCCGTTCGCCGCCGGCGTGCTCACCATCGGCTTCATCTACGGCGCCTACCTCACCGAGACCTTTCGCGGCGCAATCCTCTCCATTCCGCCCGGCCAGGCCGAAGCGGCGCGGGCCTATGGCCTGTCCAGCGCGCAGGTCTGGCGGCGCGTCGTGCTGCCGCAGATGGTGCGCCACGCCATCCCGGGCTTCTCGAACAACTGGCTGGTGATGGTCAAGGCCACG
>JANOBX010000170.1:0-27348 GCA_031411875.1 Burkholderiales bacterium
CCGCGCAGCTTCGGGTCCAGCGCGTCGCGCGCGGCGTCGGCCATCAGCGAGAAGGCGGTCACGAACACCGCCATGAACACGGTCGCGGCGGCCAGCTGCCACCACAGGCCGAGGATGAGCTCGCTCTGCGCCTCGGCCAGCATGGTGCCCCAGCTCACCTGGTCGACACGCACGCCCAGGCCCAGGTAGGACAGGATCACTTCGGCCTTGATGAAGCCCACCACCAGCAGGCCCATGCGCACCAGCACCACGTGGCTGACGTTGGGCAGGATGTGCTTGAACATGCGGCTCATGCGGCTGGCGCCGATGGCCTCGGCACTGCGCACGTATTCGCGGCTGCTGTGCTTGATGAACTCGGCGCGCACCTGCCGGTACATGCCGGTCCAGCCCGTCAGCGCCAGGATGACGACGACGCTTTCCACGCCGCGTCCCACCACCGCCGCGAAGGCGAAGATGAGCAGGATGTTCGGGATGCTCTCGAAGACGTTGTAGACCCATTCCAGGACGTCGCCGATCTTGCCGCCGAAGAAGCCGCCGAAGGCGCCCAGCAGCACGCCGATGGTGGTGGCCACCACGGCCGCGGCCACGCCCACGAAGACGCTGATCTCGGTGCCCTTGATGGTCTTTTCCAGCACGTCGCGGCCCAGCCGGTCGCCGCCCAGGGGCAGGGTCTGGGCCTTCACGGTCTCGGTGGTCTGGAACTGCTTGGCGCGTTCGTCCCATTCGGCGTAGCGCGGGGCCAGCGGGTCGATGTCCGACAGGTCGACGTTGGGCCCAGTGGGCACTTCGATGGCGCCGGTGGCTTGGGGCGGCTTCGGGCCGATGAAGGTGGGCGGCGCGTTCGGCACGCCCACTTCGTTCTGCCAGTTCTTGCCGATCACGCCGGTGAACGACAGCACGATCATCAGCAGGAAGGCCAGCACCACCACCAGCGAGGCCAGGCCCACGCGGTCGGCCTTGAAGCGGCGCCAGGCGGCGTGCCAGACGCCTTCGCTCTTCTGCTGGGCGTCGTCCAGCGCGCTCCGGACAGGCAGGACGGCGCTCATTTCAGCACCACGCGGGGGTCGGCCACCTTGTACGCCAGGTCGGTGAGCAGGTTGATGAGCATGGTGAGCACGGCCAGGTAGATGGTCACGGCCTGGATCACCGGGAAGTCGCTGCGGTTCACGGCCAGCAGCACCTCACGGCCCAGGCCGGGGATGGAGAAGAAGACCTCGATCAGGAAGCTGCCCACGAAGATGGTGGGGAGCTGCAGGCCGATGTTGGTCAGGATGGGAATCATCGCGTTGCGCAGCACATGCCTGAACAACACCGTGCCTTCCGTCATGCCCTTGGCGCGCGCCGTGCGCACGTAGTCCTGGCCGAGTTCGTCGAGGAAGAAGCTGCGGTACAGCCGCGTCTGCGGGGCCAGGCCCACCAGCACCGCCAGCAGCACCGGCAGCGGCGTGTAGACGAGCAGGTTGGTGAGCGTGCTGTCGCTCCAGCCCTGCACCGGGAACCAGCCGAGCTGGAAGCCGAACACGTACTGGCCGATGATGACGTAAACCAGGAAGCTGATCGACAGCGCCACGGTGGTGACGACCATCAGGGTGCGGTCGGTCAGGCTGCCGCGGCGATAGGCCACCCACATGGCGATGGGCAGGGCCAGCAGCACGTCCAGGACCAGGATGGGGATCATCACCGTCAGCGTGGCCGGCAGCCGGGTGGCGAACAGGTTGCTCACGGCTTCGTTGGTGGCCCAGCTCTTGCCCCAGTCGAAGGTGACGATCTGCTTGACGAACAGCCACAGCTGATACCAGATGGGCTCGTCCAGGCCCAGCGTCTGGCGGATGGCCTTGATCTGCTCCGGGCTGGCGTTCAGGCCGCCCAGCACCTCGGCCGGATCGCCGCCGAAGTACTTGAACAGGAAGAACACCAGCAGCACCACGCCCGCGAGCGTGGGGATCATCTGCCAGAGGCGGCGTATCAGGTAGGCGGCCATCGTTTCGGGTCTCCGGGCGGGCGCCCGCGCTCGTGGCGGGGCGCCCCAAATTTGGAATGCGCGAGTGTAGGGGGGCCCTGGGGCCGGTTCGGCGGGAGTTTCCCCCCCCGAGCTGCGGGGCAAGTCGAGCAAGGCCCGTGCCCGGGCGCGCCTAGACTTCGGCCTTCACCAATCCGCACCTGAAGCCCCGCCGCGCTGTTCCAGGGATGATCGCGCCGATGCCTGCCACCCCTTCCTTCCTGTCCGCCTGGCGCCTGGCCGGCCTGCTCCTGGCCGGTCTGGGCTGCGTGTTCGCGCCGCCTGCTGCGGCCCAGACCAAGACGGTGCGCGTCACCTTCCAGGCCAGTGAAAGCGGCTTCGACCCGCCGCGCATCTCCGACGTGGTCTCGAACGCCGTGGTGTCCAGCCTGTTCGACGCGCCGCTCACCTACGATCTGCTGGCCCGGCCGGTGCGGCTGAAGCCCAACACGGCGCAGCTGCCCGAAATATCGGACAACTACACGCGCTTCGTCTTCAGCATCAAGCCGGGCATCTACTTCACCGACCACCCGGCGTTCAAGGGCCAGCCGCGCGAGCTCACGGCGGCGGACTACGTCTACAGCATCAAGCGCTATTACGACCCGCTCACGCGCAGTCCGACGCTGTTCCATTATGAAAACGCCGGCCTGCTGGGTCTGAGTGAACTGCGCAAGAAGGCGCTGGACAGCAAGCAGCCCTTCGACTACGACACCGAAGTGGCCGGCGCGCGGGTGCTCGACCGCTACCGTTTCGAGGTGCGCACGGCCCGACCCGCGCCGCGCCTGCCCTACGTGTTCGCGACGCCGGGATCCAGCGGGGCGCTGGCCCGCGAGGTGGTGGAAGCCCACCCGCGCGACCAGATGGTGCCGCCGGTGGGCACCGGCCCCTTCCGCCTGGCCAGCTGGACGCGCAGTTCGCGCATCGTGCTCGAGCGCAACCCGGTGCACAAGCACAGCGTGCACAACGAGCAGCCGGCCGAAGGCGACACGCTAGGCCGCGACATCGCCAACCAGTTCCGCGGTCGCAGCCTGCCGATGGTGGACCGGGTGGAAATCGCCATCATCGAGGAAACCCAGCCGCGCTGGCTGGCCTTCCTGAACGACGAGCTCGACCTGCTCTGGGTGCCGCCGGAATTCATCACCCAGGCCGTGCCCAACAACGTCGTTGCGCCCAACCTGGCGCGGCGCGGCGTGCAGATGCGGCAGTACGTCATTCCCATCACCCGCCACGTCTACTTCAACATCGACCACCCAGTCGTCGGCGGCCTGCAGCCCGAGCGCGTGGCCCTGCGCCGGGCGCTGTCGCTGGCCTATGACACCGAGCGCGAGATCCAGCTCGTGCGCTACGGCCAGATGGTGCCGGCGCAGTCGCTGATGCCGCCGGGCGTGAGCGGCTACGACCCGAAGCTGAAGTCGGCCATGGCCGAGCACAGCCCCGGCCGGGCCAAGGCCCTGCTCGACCTGTATGGCTACACCGACCGGAACGGCGACGGCTGGCGCGAGCAGCCCGACGGCAGCCCGCTGGTGCTGGAGCTGACCACCGAGCCCACCCAGCTCGGCCGCTCGCTGCAGGGCCTGTGGCAGAAATCGATGAACGCCGTGGGCGTGAAGATCGAGTTCCGCGTTGCCACCTGGCCCGAGAACATCAAGGCCAGCCGCGCCGGCCGGCTGATGATGTGGACCACCGGCTGGAGCGCGGCCATCCCCGACGGCAGCTACTTCATGGACCTGCTCTACAGCCAGAACATCGGCCAGGCCAATGCCTCGCGCTTCAAGCTGCCGCTGTTCGACGAGGTCCACCAGCGCCAGCGCCAGCTGCCCGACGGGCCCGAGCGCGACGCGCTCATCCAGCAGGGCATGAAGCTGGCCCTGGCCTATATGCCCTACAAAGCCAGCGGCCACGACGTCCAGACCTGGCTGGTGCAGCCGCGCGTGCGCGGCTACGTGCCCCACCCTTTCATCCGCGACTTCTGGCGCCATGTCGACATCGCGCTCGATGCCGCCGCACCCTGAACCTGGCAGGAGACCTGCATGACCGTGTTTCGTTTCGCCCTGGCCGGCCTGCTGGCCGTCTTGCTGTCCCTGCCTGCCTTCGCCCAGACCCAGGCCCCAGCCCAGGGCAAGAAGATCCTGAAATATGCCTTCCGCATCGCCGAGACCAGCTTCGATCCTGCGCAGATCACCGACCTGTACTCGCGCACCGTGGCGAACGGCTTCTTCGAGGCGCCCTACGAATTCGAGTTCATGGCCAAGCCCGCGCGCATGCGCCTGGCCACGGCCGCGGCCATGCCCGAGATCTCGGAAGACTTCAAGACCTTCACCATCCGCATCAAGCCCGGCATCTACTTCGCCGACGACCCGGCATTCAAGGGTGTCAAGCGCGAGCTGGTGGCCGAGGACTATGTCTATTCGCTCAAGCGCCACTACGACCCGCGCTGGAAAAGCGGCAACCTCTACATCCTCGAAGGCGCCGGCATCCTGGGCCTGAGTGAACTGCGCAAGAAGCTGCTGGCCGAGAAGAAGCCCTTCGACTACGACACCCCGGTCGAAGGCCTGAAGGCGCTTGACCGCTACACCTTCCAGATCAAGCTGGCCGAACCCGCGCCACGCTTCCTCTACAGCAACTTCACCGACGGTTCCTTCACCGGCGCGCTGGCGCGCGAGGTGGTCGAGTTCTACGGCGACAAGATCGGCGAGCACCCGGTGGGCACCGGCGCCTACCGGCTGGCCGACTGGAAGCGCAGCTCGCGCATCGTGCTGGCACGCAACCCGAACTTCCGCGAGGTGCTCTACAACGAAGACCCACCGGCCGGCAACAGCGATGAAGCGCGCAGGCTGCAGGCCATTGCGCAGAAGATGAAGGGCCAGCGCCTGCCGCTCATCGACGAGGTGCACATCTCCATCATCGAAGAGAACCAGCCGCGCTGGCTGGCCTTCCTGAACGAAGAGCACGACCTGATGGAAGAGGTGCCGGCCGACTTCGCCACCACCGTGCTGCCCAACAACAAGCTCGCGCCGAACCTGGCCAAGAAGGGCATGCAGGCGGTGCGCTACCCGCGCGCCGACATCTCGTATGCGTACTTCGGCATGGAGAACCCCGTGGTGGGCGGCTACGAGCCGCACAAGGTGGCACTGCGCCGCGCCATCAGCCTGGCGGTGGACGTGGACCGCGAGATCCGCCTGGTGCGGCGCGGGCAGGCCATTCCGGCGCAGAGCTCGATCGCACCCGAGACCACGGCCTACGACCCGAAGTTCAAGAGCGTGATGAGCGATTACGACCTGGGCCGTGCCAAGGCCCTGCTCGACCTGCACGGTTATGTCGACAAGAACGGCGACGGCTGGCGTGACCAGCCCGATGGCAGCCCCCTCGTGCTGGAGTACTCCACCCAGCCCGACCAGCAAAGCCGCCAGCTCATCGAGCAGTGGAGCCGCAACATGAAGGCGATCAACGTCAAGATCGAGTTCCTGACCGCGAAGTGGCCCGAGAACCTGAAGACCAGCCGCACCGGCAAGCTGATGATGTGGGGCCTGGGCTGGACCGGCGGGCCCGACAGCGACACTTTCCTGGCCGTGGGCTATGGCCCGAACAAGGGGCAGTCGAACCATGCCCGCTTCGACCTGCCGGCCTTCAACAAACTCTACGAACAGCAGCGCCGCATGCCCGACGGTCCGGAGCGCAACGCCGTGATCTATGAGGCCGCCAAGCTGATGGTGGCCTACATGCCGATGAAGGTGCACGTGCACCGCGTCTGGACCGACATCGCCCAGCCCTGGGTGCAGGGCTACCACCGCAACATCTTCGTGCGCGATTTCTGGCGGTACATCGACATCGACTTGCAGCTTCAGCAGCGCAGCCGCGGGGCGGCGCAGTGAGGCGTCGCGACACGCTGGGCCTGGGCGCCGCGGCCGGTGCCGTGCTGGCCCTGCCGGCCCTGGCGCAGCAACCCCAGGCCGGCGGCCAGCGGGTGCTGCGCTACGCCTTCAACACGGCCGAGACCAACTTCGACCCGGCCCAGCGCGACGACGTCTACTCCATCACCATCACCTCGCACATCTTCGAGGCGCTCTACAACTACGACCACCTGGCGCGGCCGCCGAAGGTGGTGCCGCTGCTGGCCGCGGCCATGCCCGAGGTCAACGCCGACTTCACGCGCTGGACCATCAAGATCCGCCCCGGGGTGTTCTTCGCCGACGACCCGGCCTTCAAGGGCGCGCGACGCGAACTCACCGCCGAGGACTTCGTCTTCACCTTCAAGCGCTTCGCCGACCCCGCCGTCAAGAGCCCGACCTGGAGCACGCTGGACGACATCCAGCTGCTCGGCCTGGCAGAACTGCGCCAGCAGGCCCTGGACAGCCGCAAGCCCTTCGACTACGACCGCCCCATCGAGGGCCTGCGCGCCCTGGACCGCTACACCGTCCAGTTCACCCTGGGCCTGTCGCGCCCGCGCTTCATGGACATCCTGGCCGCCACCGACACCTACGGCGCGGTGGCGCGCGAAGTGGTGCAGGCCTATGGCGACAAGATCGGCGAACACCCCGTCGGCACGGGGCCCTTCCGGCTGGCGCAATGGCGGCGCTCGTCGCAGATCATTTTGGAGCGCAACCCGGGCTACCGCGAGCGCCTGTGGGACGCCCAGCCCGCCGCCGACGACGCCCAGGGCCAGGCCATCCTGGCGCGGCTGAAAGGCCGGCGCTTGCCCCTGGTCGACCGTGTCGAGGTGTCGATCATCGAAGCCGAGCAGCCGCGCTGGCTGTCGTTCCTGAACGGCCAGTTCGACGTGCTCGAACGGCTGGCCGGGGCCTTCGTCAACGTCGCCATGCCCGGCGGGCAGGTGGCGCCGAACCTGGTCAAGCTCGGCATCACCGGCCAGCGCGTGCTGACGACCGACGTCGTCATGACCTACTTCAACATGGAAGACCCGGTGGTCGGCGGCTATGAACCGCACCAGGTGGCGCTGCGCCGGGCCATCGGCCTGGCCCTGGACCTGGAGCGCGAGATCAAGGTCGTGCGCCGGGGCATGGGCATCGTCGCGCAAAGCCCGGTCATCCCCTACACCAGCGGCTACGACCCGAAGTTCAGGAGCGAGAACAGCGAATACAGCCCGGCCCGCGCCAAGGCTCTGCTCGACCTGTACGGCTATGTCGACAAGGACGGCGACGGCTGGCGCGAGCTGCCGGACGGCCAGCCGCTGGTGCTGCGGCCGGCCACCCAGTCCGACCAGGTCAGCCGCGAGCTCAGCGACCTGTGGCAGAAGAACCTGGCCGCCGTGGGCCTGCGCGCCGAATACCAGCAGGCGCAGTGGCCGGAGAACCTGAAGGGTGCGCGGTCCGGCAAGCTGCAGATGTGGGGCGTGGCCTCATCCGCTTCGGGCGGTGACGGCCAGAGCATCCTGCTGCGCTACTACGGGCCGCAGGCTGGCGAGGGCAACATCTCGCGCTTCAAGCTGCCCGCCTTCGACGCCGTCTACGACAAGCTCTCGCTGCTGCCCGATGGCCCCGAGCGCGAGGCAATGTTCAAGGAAGCCAAGCGCCTGGCCGTGGCCTACATGCCCTACAAGCTGCATTGCCACCGCTTCGTGGCGGACATGATGTACAGCAACGTGGTGGGCTACCGCCGCCCGGCCTACTGGTACAACTGGTGGCACATGGTGGACGTGGAGCCGCGCTCGGCGTGAAGCGCAGGCAGACGCTGGCGCTGGCGGCGGGCCTGGCGGCCCCGGGTCTGCCGCTGCCCCTGCAGGCACGCGCCGCGCAGGCACACGCCACGCAGGCCGCCAAGGTGCTGCGTTATGCCTTCCCGGTGGCCGAAAGCAGCTTCGACCCGGCGCAGATCAGCGACGTCTATTCGCGCACCGTCATTTGCCACATCTTCGAGTCGCCCTTGGCCTACGACCATCTGGCGCGGCCCGCGAAGCTGGTGCTGCTGACGGCGGCCGCCATGCCCGAATCCAGCAGCGACTACCGCACCTGGACCGTGAGGCTGCGTCCCGGCATCTTCTTCGCCGACGACCCGGCGTTCAGGGGCCAGCCTCGCGAACTGGTGGCCGAAGACTTCGTCTACACCTACAAGCGCTTCGCCGACCCCGCGGTGAAGAGCCCGCTGTGGGCCAGCATGGAGCAGCGCAAGTTCGTCGGCCTGGCGGCGCTTCGCCGGCAGGCTCTGAAGGACAAGACGCCTTTCGACTACGACCGCCCCATCGAGGGGCTGCGTGCACTGGACCGCTACACCCTTCAGGTGCGCCTGGAAGACCCCTTGCCGCGCTTCCCCGAGATGCTCGCCACCAGCGGCTGGTACGGCGCCGTGGCGCGCGAGGTGGCCGAGTTCTATGGCGAGCGCATCGGCGAACACCCGGTCGGCACCGGCCCCTTCCGGCTGGCGCAATGGCGGCGCTCGTCGCTCATCGTGCTGGAGCGCAACCGCGCCTACCGCGAACGCCTGTGGGAAGCCGAGCCGGCCGCCGACGACGCCGAAGGCCAGGCCATCGCCGCGCGGCTGCGGGGCCGGCGCCTGCCGCTCGTGGACCGGGTAGAGGTGTCCATCATCGAGGCCGAGCAGCCGCGCTGGCTGTCGTTCCTGAACGGCCAGGCCGACCTGGTCGACCGGCTGCCCAACGAGTTCATCGACGTCGCCATGCCCGGCGGCCGCGTGGCGCCCAATCTGGCGCGCCAGGGCATCCGCGGCGAGCGTGTGCTGGTGGCCGACGTCACCATGACCTACTACAACATGCAGGACACGGTGCTGGGCGGGCTGCAGCCACACAAGGTGGCACTGCGCCGGGCCATGAACCTGGCCGTGGACCTGGACCGCGAGATCCGCAGCGTGCGCCGCGGCATGGCCATCCCGGCGCAGAGCCCGGTGCTGCCGCACATGAGCGGCTACGACCCGAAGTTCAAGAGCGAGAACAGCGACCACGCCCCGGCCCGCGCGCGCGCCCTGCTCGACCTGTACGGTTATGTCGACCGTGACGGCGACGGCTGGCGCGAACAACCCGACGGCAGCCCTCTGCTGCTGGAATGCGCGACCCAGCCCGACCAGCAGACCCGCCAGCTGAACGAGCTGTGGCAGAAGGCCATGCAGAGCATCGGCATCCGCATGCGCTTCAAGACCGCCAAGTGGCCGGAGAACCTGAAGGCCGCGCGCGCCGGCCAGCTGCAGATGTGGGGCGTGGCCAGCAGCGCCACCAGCGGCGACGGCCAGGCCATGCTGACGCGCTACTACGGCCCGCAGGGCGGCCAGCAGAACCTGCCGCGCTTCGCCCTGCCCGAGTTCGACGCCCTCCACGACCAGCTCAGCGTGCTGCCCGACGGCCCGGAACGCGAGGCCCTGTTCGACCGCGCCAAGCGCCTGGCCGTGGCGTACGCGCCCTACAAGCTGCACGTGCACCGCTTCGTGGCCGACCTGTTCCACCCGGCCCTGGTGGGCTACCGCCGCCCGGTGTTTTGGAACGAGTGGTGGCACTTCGTGGACATCGAGTTGGGACATCGCGATGGCGTGGCCTGAACCCCCGATGTTCCAGCGCCGCGAATTCATCGCGGCCGGCACCGCCGGCCTGCTGCTGCCGACTTCGGCGTCTGCATCGGCGCTCGCCAGCGTGCCGAAGAAGACGCTGCGCGTGGTGCAGCACATCGGCGAATTCGGCTTCGACCCACCCCGCGTCAGCGACCAGACCTCGCTGCGCATCAACGGCCACATCTTCGAAGCCCCGCTGACCTACGACCTGCTGGCCCGGCCCGCCGTGCTGGTGCCGTTGACGGCCGCGCGCCTGCCCGAAGCTTCGGCCGACTTCAAGCAATTCATCGTCAGCATCCAGCCGGGCATCTTCTTCGCCGACGACCCGGCCTTCAAAGGCCAGCCGCGTGAGCTGGTGGCGGCCGACTATGTCTACAGCCTGAAGCGCTACTACGACCCGGCGACCATCACCGAACACCTCTACTACTTTGAGAACGAGAAGATCCTGGGCCTGAGCGAACTGCGTGCGCAGGTGCTGAAGGACAAGACACCCTTCCCCTACGACACCGAGGTCCCCGGCCTGCGCGTGCTCGACCGCTACCGCTTCGAGGTGCGCCTGGCGGCACCCTCGCCACGCTTCACCTCGCTGCTGGCCATCGGCGTGTGCGGCGCAGTGGCGCGCGAGGTGGTGCAAGCCTACGGCAGCGACCTGATGGCCCACCCGGTGGGCACCGGCCCCTTCAGGCTGGCGCAATGGCGGCGCGGTTCGCAGATCGTGCTGGAGAAGAACCCGCGCTTTCGCGAGCAGGTCTTCCACACGGTGGGCGCGGGGCCAGAGCCGCATCTGCAGGCCGCGGCCCAGCGCCTGGCCGGCACGCGCGCGCCGCGCGTGGACCGCATCGAGATGCAGATCGTCGAAGAGTCGCAGCCGCGCTGGCTGGCCTTCCTGCGAGGCGAGTTCGACGTGATGACGGTGCCCGCCGACTTCGGCCAGCTGGCCATGCCCGGCGGCGAACTCGCGCCTTTCCTGCAGCGCGACCGCGTGCACGCCGAACGCGGGCTGAGCCCGGCCATCAGCCACAGCTTCTTCAACTTCGACGACCCGCTGGTGGGCGGCCCGAACGCCTATGGCCCGGAAAAGGTGGCGCTGCGCCGCGCCATCGCCCTGGCCAACGACAACCAGGCCATCGTGCGCGGGTCCATCCGCGACCAGGGCCTGCAGGCGCAGAGCATCATCCCGCCGCACTGCTACGGCTACGACCCGGCTTTCAGAAGCGAGCTGGGCACGCCTTCGCTGGCGCGTGCCCGCGCGCTGCTCGACCTGCACGGCTACACCGACCGCAACGGCGACGGCTGGCGCGAGCTGCCCGACGGCCGTCCGCTGCTGCTGCGCATGGCCTTTCCCCCCGACCAGCGCAACCGTGCGCTCAGCGAACTGTGGTTCAAGCAGCTGAAGGCGGTGGGCCTGAACGTGACCTTCGAATTCGCGAAGTTCGGTGAACTGATCAAGCGTTCGCTGGCCGGGCAGATCATGATCTGGAACTTCATCTGGAATGCCGGCAGCCCCGACGGCGACTTCTTCCTCGGCCTGACCTATGGCCCCAACGCCGGACAGAGCAGCGACAGCCGCTTCAAGCTGCCCGCCTTCGACCGCGCCTACGAACGCCAGCGCCTGCTGCCCGACGGCCCGGAAAGGCTGGCGCTCATGCGCGAGGCCCAGCGCCTGCAGCTGGCCTACATGCCGCTGATCCCGCACTACCACCCCATCGACACCGAACTGCTGCAGCCCGGCGTGCACGGCCCGGTGCGGCACCCGTTCAACACCGACTGGTACCGCTGGGCCGACATCGACCCGGCCCCGGCCTGACGAACGCAAGCAGACACAATCGCACCCGCAAAGGCACACCGGCATGGCAAGCACGCGCATGGCCCAGTTCGAAGCCTGGTTGGCCGAACATCGTGGCCTGAAGTTCGACAGTTACGACGCGCTCTGGCAGTGGTCGGTGACGGACCTGCCCGCCTTCTGGCAGGCGCTGTGGGACCACTTCGAGCTGCAGTCGCCCACGCCGCACAGCGCCGTGCTGGTGCCGCCGCCGGCGGGCCCGCGCATGCCCGGCACGCGCTGGTTCCCGGGCGCGCAGACCAACTACGCGCGCCAGGTGCTGCGCCATGTGGAAACGTCGGCCGCAGCGGGCCAGCCCGCCATCGTGTTCCAGAACGAAAGCCGGCAGGCGCAGGGCCTGCCGCCGCAAAGCCTGTCCTGGCCCGAACTGCAGCGCCAGGTGGCGGTGCTGGCCACGCGTTACACCCAGCTGGGCGTGCAGCCTGGCGACCGCATCTGCGCCTACCTGCCCAACACGCCGCAGACGGTGGTGGCCTTCCTGGCCTGCGCCAGCGTGGGTGCGCTGTGGAGCGTGTGCAGCCCCGACATGGGCCCGGTGGCGGTGCTCGACCGTTTCCGGCAGATCGAACCGAAACTGCTGCTGGCGGTGGACGGACAGGTCTGGGGCGGCACCGCCCACGACCGGCGACCGGTGCTGCGCGAGGTGCTGGCCGGGCTGCCGACGCTGCAGCACCTGGTGCTGGTGCCGGGCATCGATGCGCAGGCGCGGGCGGCCGATTTCGTGGCGCCGCACGGCAGCGGCTTCGCGGGCCACGACTGGAACAAGCTGCTGGCCGGCGATGCGCCCGTCGATTGGGCGCCGCGGTGGCTGCCTTTCGAACACCCGCTGTGGATCGTCTATTCCAGCGGCACCACCGGCCTGCCCAAGCCCATCGTGCATGGCCATGGCGGCATCGTGCTCGAATCGCTGAAAGGTGCGCTGCACAACGACGTTCACGCCAGCGTCGCCCCAGGCGCGGCCCATCCCGAACGCTTCTTCTGGTTCAGCAGCACCGGCTGGATCATGTGGAACGCCCAGGTCGCGGCACTCCTGGGCGGCACCACCATCTGCCTGTTCGACGGCAACCCCGGCGGGTCGTCGAAGGCGCCCGACTGGGGCACGCTCTGGCGCTTCGCGGCCGAGGCCGGTGTCACCTGGTTCGGCGCCGGCGCCGCCTTCTACGCCAGCTGCCTGAAGGCCGGCATCGAACCGATGAAGGTGGCCGACCTGTCGCGCCTGCAGGCCGTGGGCAGCACCGGCAGCCCCTTGTCCGATGACTGCTACGACTGGATCTGGCAGCAGCTGCCACGCCCCGGCGGCCAGCCCATCTGGCTGAACGCCATCAGCGGCGGCACCGACTTCGCCGGCGCCTTCGTCGCCGGGCACCGCGGCCTGCCGGTGGTGAAGGGCGAGATGCAGTGCCGCTGCCTGGGCGCCGCCGTCGAAGCCTGGTCTGAAGACGGCCGGCCGCTCATCGGCGAAGTGGGTGAACTCGTCTGCACCCAGCCGATGCCGTCGATGCCGCTGCACTTCTGGAACGACGAAGGCGGCGCGCGCTACGCCGCCAGCTACTTCGACATGTTTCCCGGCGTCTGGCGCCATGGCGACTGGATCCGCATCACGCCGCAGCCGGGTGCGGGCGCCCATGGTGCGGTGATCTACGGCCGCAGCGACGCCACCATCAACCGCCACGGCATCCGCATGGGCACGTCGGAGCTCTACCGCGCGGTGGAAGCCCTGCCCGAGGTGCTGGACAGCCTGGTGGTGGACCTGGAGTTTCTCGGCCGCGAGAGCTGGATGCCGCTGTTCGTGGTGCTGCGCGAAGGACTGGTGCTCGACGACGTGCTGCAGCAGCGCCTGCGCCTGGCCATTCGCCAGGCCTTGTCGGCGCGCCATGTGCCGAGCGACATCTTCCAGGTGGCGGCGGTGCCGCGCACGCTGTCGGGCAAGAAGATGGAGCTGCCGGTGAAGAAGCTGCTGCTGGGCGCCGCGCATGATGCGGTGTTCAAGCGCGACGCGATGGCGAATGCCGACTGCGTGGACTGGTTCGTGGCGCTGGCGCGGAGCCGCGCCAATGCGTAGACCGGCCTAGCCGGCGAAAGCGACGATGACGGATGCCGGCAGCGCGCCGCTCTGCCGCTTCACTTCCTGGCCGGCCTGCAGCTTGACCAGGGTGGGAATGCTGCGGATGCCGAAGCGCGCGGCCAGCATCGGGCTGTCGTCGCTGTTGACCTTCACCAGCAGGGCGCGGCCAGCCAGCTGCTGTCCGGCCTGCTTGAAGGCCGGGGCCATGGCCTGGCAGGGGCCGCACCAGGCCGCCCAGAAGTCCACCACCAGCGGCAGCCGGGTGGCGGCGGCCACGCTGTCGAAATTGCTGTCGTCCAGGTCCAGCGGCTGGCCCGCCAGCAGGGGCTGGCTGCAGCGCCCGCAGGCCGGCGCCTCGTCGATGCGGACCACGGGCAGGCGGTTGGTGGCGCCGCAGTGCGGGCAGGGCAGGTGCAGCGGCGGGGGCGGCGTGTTCATCGACCTCAGTTGTGGGCGGCAGCCGGTGTTTCAAGCCGGGTTGCGGCGCGCCACCCAGAGGGTGGCGCCTCGTGGCCCGTAGCGTTCGGCGTGGGGCTCGCCGTGGGGCAGTTCGAAGCGGTCACCGGTGCGCAGGTGGCGGCTGCTGCCCTGGCAGTTCAGCCACAGCTCACCTTCGACCACCAGGGCCTCGACGGCAAACGGGTGGGTGTGGGTGTCGATCAGCAGGTCTGGCGCCCAGATGCGTTCGAGCACTTCATGGAAGCCATCGGCCCGGGCCTGGGCCTGGAATTCTGCAAAGCTGGGCAGGTTCATGGTTCGGCCTGAAGGGGGTGCGGGCAGGGCTTGACGCAGTGGCTGTTGCGCACTGTAGCGCCGCCGATGGCAGCGCTCGATAAACTGCGGCGGAACATCTTGAACCTGTCGCCGCCGGTGCGATCTATCCCGCCGGACATTGAAAGAGACCCGCCCTTCCGCATGAACCTACCCTCGAACCACATTCCCAGCTGCCTGTGCATGCTGCACAGCCGCCGGCTCTTCACCGGCCTGTTGCTGGCCGGCGGTGCCGCGGCCGTGGCCGGCCGCGCGCAGGCGCAGCAGGGCCAGGCCGCCGACCAGGGCCTGCGCGGTGACGTCGGCCGCGAATCGCGCTTCACGAAGCTGGTGCCGGCAGAACAGGTGGAAGCCGCAGCCGCGCAGCAATACCTGCAGATGATGCGCGAGGCCAGCCAGCAACGCGCCCTGGCCCCCGACAGCCACCCCCAGGTGCAGCGGCTGCGCAGCATCGCCCAGCGCATCGTGCCCCATGCCATGCCCTGGAACAGCCGCGCGCGGCAGTGGCAGTGGGAGATCAACCTGCTGGGCAGCGATCAGGTCAACGCCTTCTGCATGCCGGGCGGGAAGATCGCGTTCTACAGCGGCATCCTGACCAAGCTGCAGCTCACCGACCACGAGGTCGCTGCGATCATGGGCCACGAGGTGGCGCATGCCCTGCGCGAACATGCGCGGGAACGCATGGGCAAGACCGCCGCCACGCGCATCGGTGCCAACGTGCTGAGCTCGCTGCTCGGACTGGGCGGCACGGGCGACGCCCTGCTGAACATGGGCGGCCAACTGCTGACGCTGCGCTTCAGCCGCGAAGACGAAACCGAAGCCGACCTGGTGGGCATGGACCTGTCGGCCCGAGCCGGCTACAACCCGCAGGCGGGTGTCACGCTGTGGCAGAAGATGATGGCCGCCAGCAAGGGCGCGCCGCCGCAATTCCTGTCGACCCACCCGGCCGGCGACACCCGCATCCGGGACATCCAGGCGAAGCTGCCGAAGGTCGAACCGCTGTACCAGCGTGCCGACAAGCCCAGCCGCGAGTTCGGCCCGCCCAGGGCCTAGCCTGCAGGCGCGCCGGCGCCCGCGGGGTTCACCACTTCGCGGGCAATTCGCGCAGCAGCGCGATGCGGCGGCGGCCCACTTCCACATACTCGCCACGTTCCAGGTCCTTCATCACGCGGCTGATCATCTCGCGCGAACAGCCCAGGCGCTGCGAGATCTCCAGGTGCGAAGGGGCCGGCTCGGCCACGCGGCGGCCGTCGGCGTCGGGCACGGCGATCTCTTCCAGCAGGGCCTTCAGCCGGCCGTACACGTCGTTCAGCGCGATCTGCTTCAGGCCGATGGTGGTGGCCCGGGCGCGGCGGATCACCTTCGACAGCAGCTCGAAGGCGAAGGCCGGGTCTTCCTGCAGATGGGCCTGCAGGGTGGGCCGGGCAATCACGGCGCAGATGCTCGCCTCGACCGCCTCGACGTTGGCCGAACGCGGGCCGCCGTCCAGGCCCATCTCGCCGGCATATTCGCCCGGACCGTAGCTGGCGTAGGTGACTTCACGGCCGTCGGGCCCGACGCTGTAGGCGCGCAGCCTTCCCTGCAACACGATGTAGAGCGTGTCGCCCACGTCGCCCTCGACGATGAGCTGCACGCCACGCCTGACGTGGCGGCGTTCACCCCGCCGGGCCAGCGCGCGCAGCGAATCGCTCATGGGCGCTGACTCCAGCGGGTCGGTCGGGCGTGTGGGGTTGCCTGTGCGGGCTTGGGCCATCGGGGGCATCCCGCGGCCTTCAGGGCCGACGGGGCGCGCCGATGCTAGCGGGTCACGGCGAAGTCTTCAGCGGCCGGCCAGTCCGCTGCGCAGCGCCCCCACCAGCGGCGGCAGCAGCGCGACCTGGCGCACCAGCTCGCGGATGCTGGCCGCACCGGTCTTGCCGCGGATGCTGCCGATCTGCGTGCGCACGGTGCTGACGGCCACGCCCTGACGCGTGGCGATCTCGGTAGGGCGAACGCCGTTGCACAGCAGTTCGAGCACACGGGTTTCGGTGGGCGTGAGCGACATGCTGCGGGCAAAGCCCTGCACCGACAGCTGCGCGCACATCTGGCGCTTGCCCAGCACGAGCAGGGTGGTCTGGCCGGCGACAGTGGCCGGCTCGGCGTCGGCGCAGGGCAGGGGCACCACCGACACGCTGACGCGGTGCTCGCCTTCGCCCAGCGTGAGCAGGCGGCGCAGGCCACGCTGGGCTGCGGCCAGGGCGTCGTAGAGGGGCGCCACGTCCTGCGGGCGGTGGGCGCGCAGCGCGTGGCCCAGCAGCTGCAGCGGGTGTTCGCCGTCGAGTTCGTGGCGGGCAGCATGGTTCACGTACAGCACCTGGGCCTCAGGACTGACCAGCAGCATGCCGTAGTCGATCTCGTCGAGCATGCGTGTCAGCCACTGGCTGAACTGGCCGCCGCTGCGTCTTTCCGTGGACGGCTGACGCTGGCCGTGACCGCCTTGGGACGCACCGCCCGTGACCATGGCCGCTGCGAGAACCTGCTGCGCCTTCGCGCCGACGATCTGGTACATGGTGTGACCCCTTGGACTGTGGTTTCGACGACTCGTCGCCATGGGGTGGAATCTACGGACCCGGGTTGCGGGAAGGCGGTGAATCCGGGCGTGCTGTTTGGTGATCTATTTACCAGGGCGCCGCAGTGGCGGCAGGTCGCCGAGCGCCGCAAGCAGGCTGGCCACGCTGTCGTGGCCGGTCTTGCGGCGGATGGCCGCGATCTGGCTGCGCACGGTGGCCACGCCCACGCCCAGCCGCTGCGCCGTGACCTCGGCCTGGTGCCCATGGAGCAGGGCTTCCAGCACCCGGGTTTCGGCGCCGCTCAGCATGTGGGTGTTGGCAAAGCCGCTGGCGTCGAAGACCGTGTCCGGCGGTGGTGCCAGCATCAACAGCACCGGCGGCGCGGGCGCGCCCGGGCTGGGCTCGGCCAGGGGTCTGAGCGTGGCGTGCACGGTCAGATCGCCGTCGGCCCAGGCCAGCTGCTGGGCCTGGCCGGTCGACGCCGACTGCACGGCCGCGCCGAAATTGCCGCGCTGCCCGGCAATGCGCGGCGCAACCCGCTGGTCGGATCCCAGTTCGAGGGGCACACCCTGGTTCAGAAGCTCGCGCGCAGCCAGATTGGCGTGCAGCAGCAGACCGTCGGGCTGCAGCGCCAACATCGGGTAAGCGAGCATGTCGACGGCGGCCGACAGCCAGGCTTCCGACGGCGGTTCTGGAGGTGGCGGGGAATCGTTCAGGGCGGCGACAGACTCGATGGGGGGACCGAGCGCGATGCTCCGGTCTTCTTCAGGGCCGACCTCACAACTGCTCATGGGGTCGACGCTAGCTTTGGCCCCCTAGAACGGCATCATTGAGTTGTATGAACGTGCTCAATTCGCCCCGAGAGTAGGTGCCCGCAGCAGCCGCCATCACCCCCATGGGTGGCGGTGTTGGCGAGGTATTGCCCCGGTTTGGGGCGCCGCGCGCGGGCGGGCGGGGACCGCCCGCTATGATGAAGCGGTGCTGAACAGCAGAGGCTTCCCGGGGTGGTGCGGTGTTGCGGTGGCGATGGCACTCGCCGCCGTGGCCTTTACCGGCCCGGTCCGCGCCAGCGACAAGCCGCTGGTCTTCTGCGCCGACGCCAGCCCCGAGGGCTTCGACCCGGCGCTGTGGGACAGCAGCGCCACCAGCAACGTCACCACCCAGCTCTTCAACGGCCTGGTGAGCTACCAGCGCGGCACGGCCACGCTGAAGCCGGCGCTGGCCACGGCCTGGCAGGTGTCGCCCGACGCGCGAAGCGTGCGCTTCACCCTGCGTCGCGGAGTGGCATTCCACACCACGCCGAGCTTCACCCCGACGCGGCCGATGAACGCCGACGACGTGATGTTCAGCTTCACGCGGCTCATCGACCCGCAACTGCCCTTCAACCGCGCCTTCCCGGCCACGTTCGTGCACGCGCAGAGCCTCGGCCTGGCGCAGATGATCGCCGGCATCGACCGGGTGGACGAGCACACCGTGCGCTTCAGGCTGCACCGCGGCAACGTCAACTTCCTGTCCTACTTCGCCAGCGCCTTCGCGTCGATCCACTCCGCCGAATACGCCGCGCAGCTGCTGGCCGCCGGGCGCGCCAGCGCCATCAACAACCAGCCGGTGGGCACCGGCCCTTGGCGCTTCAAGAGCTACCGCAAGGACGACGTGCTGCGCCTGCAGCCGCACCCGGCCTACTGGGGCGGCGTGCAGAAGCCCAGGGCGCTGATCTACGCCATCAGCCGCGAACCGAACGTGCGCGTGCAGAAGCTGGCCCGCGGCGAATGCCATGTGGCCGCGGCCATCCGCGACGTCGACGTCAGCACGCTGAGCGGTCATCCGCGCGTGAACATCCTGAAGACCCAGGCGCTGAACATCAGCTATCTGGCCTTCAACTTGAAGCGCCCGCTGCTGGCGAGGCGCGAGGTGCGCGAGGCCCTGGACATCGCCATCGACCGCAACGCGCTGTTCAGGGTGCTGTTTCCGCGCGGCGACGCGCTGCAGGCCGTCAGTGCCTTTCCGCCCAGCGTGCCGGGGTTCAACACGGCGCTGCGCAACGAGCACGACCCTGCCCGTGCACGCGCCCTGCTGGCCCAGGCCGGCGTGCCGCCGGGCACCACCATCGACCTCTGGGCCCTGCCCATCAGCCGGCCGACCAATCCGAATGGCCAGCTCATGGCCCAGCTGATCCAGGCCGACTGGGCGCAGGTGGGCATCCGCGCGCGCATCCTCACCTACGAATGGGGCGAATATCTCAAGCGCGCCAACAGCGGCGAACACGATGTCTACATGAGCGGCTGGAGCACCGACGTGCCTTCGGCCGATGATTTCCTGGCGCCCAACCTCACCTGCGCCTCCAGCCGCGGCGGCATCAAGTTCTGCAACCCCGAGTTCGACGCCCTGCTCGAAGCCGCGCGCGCCGAGGTCGACGTGCCGAAGCGGCTGGCCTTGTATGAACGTGCCCAGGCCATCTTCAAGCGCGAGCGGCCCTGGATCACCATGGCGCATTCGTCGATCTACATCCCGTTGCGCAAGGACGTGCAGGGCTTCGTGATGGCGGCCGACGGCAGCGTCGACTTCGAAGGCGTCTGGCGCGAATGACGCCCTGCACCACCCTCCTCGTCGAAGACGTGCCTGGCCACCCCGCGTTCCGGGCGCTGGCGGGCCTGCGCGGCGTGGCGCACGACCTGCGCTATGCCGGCACCGACAACTTCGCCGGCCGCGTGCTCTATCGCGGCTTCGACTGCGCCTGGCTGCGCGCCGAAGCCGCCGCTGGCCTGGAGAGCGCCGCCGCCTGGCTGGCCGCCGGTCACCCCGGCTGGCAGCTGCGCGTGCTCGACGCGCTGCGCCCGCAGCGCGTGCAGGAAGCCATCTGGGCCGACGTGGTGGGCACACCCATGGCGATGTACTTCGCCGACCCGGCGCGCGGCTCGATCCACAGCTTCGGCATGGCCGTGGACGTGACCCTGCTCGACCCGGATGGACGGGAGGTCGACATGGGCAGCGGCTTCGACGAGATGAGCCTCGCTTCGCACCCCGCGCTGCATGCCGAGCACCTGGCCAGCGGCGTGCTGACACCGGCTCAGGTGGCCCTGCGCGAGCGGCTGGCCGCGGCCATGGCGGCGGGCGGCTTCGTCGGCATTCCCACCGAATGGTGGCATTTCGATCATGGCGACCGGGATGCGGTTCGCCGCACCCTGCCGCGCGTGGACTGAACCCGCAGAAGGACCTCCGGCCATGGCCTTGCACCGACGCCAGCTATTCCAGGCCGCCGCAGCCGCAGCGTTGCCCGTACCGGCATGGCCGGCGTGGGCCCAGGCCAGGCTCCCCGCCCAGCCACCCGCGCCGCCCCTGATCCGGCCGCGCCGCCTGCAGCCCGGCGACACCGTGGCCCTGGTGAACCCCTCGGGCGCGATCTACGAACGCGCGCCCTACGACATCGCCACCGAGAACCTGCTGGCGCTGGGCTTCAAGGTGCGCGAGGCGCCCCATCTGCGCGCCCGCTATGGCCATTTCGCCGGCACCGACGCCCAGCGCGCCGCCGACATCAACGCCATGTTCGCCGACCCCGGCGTGCATGGCATCCTGGCCATGACCGGGGGCTCGGGCGGCGGCCGCATGCTGCCGCTGGTGGACTACGCCGCGATCCGGCGCAACCCGAAGTTCCTGGGCGGTTTCTCCGACCTCACCGCGCTGGTCAATGCCGTGCACGTGCAGACCGGGCTCGTCACCTTCCACAGCCCGATGGCCGCTTCGGAATGGAACGAATTCAGCGTGCGCCATTTCCGCGGCACGGCGATGGAGGCCCAGGCCATGCTGCTGGCCAACCCGCAGGACAAGGAAGATGCGCTCGTGGCCAAGGCCAACCGCACGCGCACGCTGCGCGGCGGCCGGGCCCGGGGGCCGCTGGTCGGCGGCAACCTGGCCGTGCTCAGCGCCATGGCCGGCAGTGCCTACTGGCCGCGCTTCGACGGCGCCATCCTGTTCCTGGAAGACGTCAACGAATACATCTACCGCGTCGACCGCATGCTCAGCACCCTGAAGCTCGCCGGGGCGCTGGACCGGCTGGCCGGGGTCGTGCTCGGGGCGTTCACCAACTGCGGCCCGGGCGACGGCAACTACGGCACGCTGACGCTCGACGAGGTCTTCGACGACTACTTCGGGCCGCTGGGCGTGCCCGTCTACAGCGGCGCCAGCTTCGGCCACATCCGTCGCAAGTTCAGCCTGCCGGTGGGCCTGCCGGCCGAGATCGACGCCGACGCGGGCACGCTGCAGCTGCTGCAGCCGGCGGTCGTGTAGGGCCCGGGGCGCGGGTAAGTCCCAGCGCGCCGAAACATCACGCTTGCCTAATATCTGTCCAAACGAATATGTGGATGGACGCGTCAGCCGGTTCCACCCGCCGTGTGCCCGCCCCAGCGAGGAGATGTCGTGAACCTGGAGTCCAGCCCCACGGGCCGTTTGCGCAAGGCGCCGGAGAACTTCGTCCCGGCCGACGACGTGCGCCGCGTGTTTGCCGAGGCCAGGGAAGGCCGGCGAGACTTCATCCGCAACGCCTTCGCCGCTGCCGTGGCGGCGGGTGCGACTGGTCAAGCGGTAGGCCAGGCGGTGGGTCAAGCCCAACCAGTGCCTGCGGGCGGCGGCGACCCCCACATCCTGAACCTGCCCGCCCACACCACCGGCCTTGGCCAGGGGGTGGTGACCGACGGCTACGGCAAGCCGTCGAAGTACGAGGCCAATGTCCAGCGCCGCCAGAGCCCGGGACTGACCCAGACCGCACAGTCCAGCGTCAGCTTCGCGCCGCTGCAAAGCCTGTTCGGCATCGTCACTCCCAGCGGCCTGCACTTCGAGCGCCACCACCAGGGCTGGTGGGACATCGACCCGTCCAGGCACCGCCTGATGATCAATGGCAGCGACGACAAGATCCTGAAGACGCCGAAGGTCTTCACCATGGACGAACTGATGCGCCTGCCCAGCGTCAGCCGCTTCCATTTCATCGAATGTGGCGCCAACACCGGCATGGAATGGGGCAATGTCGCCGTGCCCACCTGCCAGTACACGCACGGCATGCTGAGCTGCAGCGAATTCACGGGCGTGCCGCTGAAGCTCCTGCTGGACCTGTGCGGCGTCGACGTCAAGCGTGGCCGCTACGTGCTGGGCGAAGGTGCCGACGGCTCGAGCATGACGCGCACGGTGCCGATGGAGCTGATCGAGAACGGCGAGGTCTTCGTCGCCTACGGCCAGAACGGCGAGATGCTGCGCCCCGAGAACGGCTACCCGCTGCGCCTGGTGGTGCCTGGGGTGCAGGGCGTGAGCTGGGTGAAGTACCTGCGCCGCATCGAGGTGGGCGACAAGCCCTACGCCACGAAGGACGAGGCCATCCACTACATCGACCTCATGCCCGGCGGCCTGCACCGGCAATACACCAGCACCCAGGAATGCAAGAGCGTGGTCACCACGCCGTCGGGCGGGCAGGTGCTGCTCGACAAAGGCTACTACCAGATCACCGGCCTGGCCTGGTCCGGCAAGGGCAAGGTCGCCCGCGTGGACGTCTCGGTCGACGGCGGCCGGAACTGGAAGACCGCGCGGCTGCAGGACCCGGTGATGAGCAAGTGCCTCACCCGCTTCAGCCTGGACTGGACCTGGGACGGAAGGCCCGGTCTGATTCAAAGCCGGGCCACCGACGACACCGGCACCACCCAGCCCACCTACCGGCAGCTGCGTGCCGTGCGCGGCACCCGCTCGATCTATCACAACCACGCCATCCAGACCTGGCTGGTGCAGGAAAGCGGCGAGGTGAAGAATGTCCAGCTGTCGTGATGCCGCGGCCGCCCTGGCCTTGCTGTTCGTGTCGGCGCTGGCGCAGGCACAGGCCGGCGGCGCTGCGGCTTACCCCGGCATCGGCCGCGCCGCCACGCCCCAGGAAGTGCGGGCCTGGGACATCGACGTGCGGCCCGACTTCAAGGGCCTGCCCGCCGGCAGCGGCTCGGTGGCCAAGGGCATGGAAGTCTGGGAGAGCAAGTGCGCGTCCTGCCATGGCATCTTCGGCGAGAGCAACGAGATCTTCACGCCGCTGATCGGCGGCACGACCCGGCAAGACGTGCAGACCGGCCGCGTCGCACGCCTGACCGACAGCAGCTTCCCGGGGCGCACCACGCTGATGAAGGTGGCGAACATCTCGACGCTGTGGGACTACATCAGCCGGGCCATGCCCTGGAACGCACCCAAGAGCCTGAGCGTCGAAGAGGTCTACGCCGTCACCGCCTACATGCTGAATCTGGGCAACGTGCTGCCCGATGACTTCGTGCTGTCCGACCGGAACATCGCGCAGGTGCAGGCCCTGATGCCCAACCGCAACGGCATGTCCACCGACCACCACCTGTGGCCGGGCCGGTCGATGGGCCGCGACCGCCCCGATGTGGCCGTCACGGCCTGCATGACGAACTGCGAAGCCGAACCGAAGCTGGCCTCGTTCCTGCCGGACTTCGCCCGCAATGCCCACGGCAACCTGGCCGAACAGAACCGGCTGGTGGGCCCGCAGCGCGGCGCCGACACCACCCGTGCGGCCGGCTCGCCGCCGCAGCCGGGGCCGCTGGCTTCAGCGTCGGCGAGCGGCCCGCCCGCGGCCATGGCGTTGGCGACCAGGCACAGCTGCACTGCGTGTCACGGCCTGGATAATCGGCTGGTCGGCCCCAGCTTTGCGGAAATGGCCAGGAAGTACGCCGGCAGGGACGACGCCGAAGCGCATCTGGCAGGGAAAATCAGGAACGGCGGTCAAGGTGTCTGGGGGGCCATCCCCATGCCTGCCCAGGGCTTGCCGGAAGCCGATGCGCGCACCCTGGCGCAGTGGATCGCCCGCGGGGCCGGCCGGTAGAGAAGCCGGGCGCCTGCACCGCCGGGAACCTTCAGGGATGATCCGCACCCGAAAGCGGACATCCGTTCAATACGATGTTCGAACCCAGGAGAAACACATGCTGAGTCGCCGCCAAGTCTTGTCCCATTCCGCGCAGCTCGCAGCCCTGCTGGCGGGCGCCGGCCTGCTGCCTGCCGCGGCGCAGGCGGCCTTCAACGCCAAGGCCTTCGACGCCAAGAACATGGCCGAGCTGATGGCGGCGCTGGGGGGCAGCGCCCCCACCGAAAGTAAGGACGTCACCATCACCGGCCCGGACATCGCCGAAAACGGTGCGGTCGTGCCGGTGGGCGCTTCCACCAGCCTGCCCGGCGCGAAGCGCCTGATGGTGCTGGTCGAGAAGAACCCGGCCATGCTCACCGCCATCTTCGACGTCACCGACAGCGTCGAGCCCAATTTCTCCACCCGCGTGAAGATGGGGCAATCCTCGAACGTCTACGCCGTGGCGATGATGAACGACGGCAAGGTGCTGTATGCCGTGAAGGAAGTCAAGGTCACGCTCGGCGGTTGCGGCGGCTGAACCCGCCGGCGCCCGACGCACCGATCTTCTCCAGCACGCCCTTCCACACTTTCAGGAGCCCACCATGGCAGACCCGATGCGCATTCGCGCCCAAGCCGCCGGCGACAAGACCACCGTCCGCGTTCTCATGAGCCACGAAATGGAGACTGGCCTGCGCAAGGACGCCGCCGGCAAGACCATTCCGGCCTGGTTCATCCAGGAAGTCAGTGCCGCGCACAACGGCAAGCCCGTGCTCACCGCGCAATGGGGCCCGGCGGTGGCGAAGAACCCGTTCATGCAGTTCGTCGTCAAGGGTGCGAAGGCCGGCGACAAGATCACCGTGAGCTGGAAAGACAACAAGGGCGACACCCGCACCGACGAAGCCACGGTGACCTGAGGCCAAGACCCCTGAGGTTTCCGAAGGGTGGATGGAGACACGATGAAAAAGAAGACCTGGAAAACGATGCCAGTATTCCTTGTGCTGGGCCTGCTGGCCGGTCTGGCGTCAGCGCCTGTGCTGGCACAGGACAAGTCGGCCGCCGACGGCATTGCCGAGTACCGCAAGATGCTCGAGGACGGCAACCCTGCCGAGCTGTTCGAGGCCAAGGGTGAAGACCTCTGGAAAAAGAAGCGCGGGCCGAAGAACGCTTCGCTCGAACAATGCGACCTGGGCAAGGGCCCGGGCGTGGTGAAGGGCGCCTTCGTCGAGATGCCCCGCTTTTTCGCCGACACGAAGCGCGTGCAAGACCTGGAGTCCCGGCTCGTCACCTGCATGGCCACGCTGCAGGGCTTCGACGAGGCCGAGATCGCCAAGACCGCCTTCGGCCGCGGCGAGATGGCCAACGTCACGGCGCTGGCCACCTGGGTCTCGGCAGCGTCGAAGGGCATGAAGTTCAACCTGCCGCAAAGCCACCCCGAGGAGCGCCGCTTCTACGAACTCGGCAAGCGCGCTTTCTTCTTCCGCGGCGGCACGCACGACTTTTCCTGCGCCGCCTGCCACGCCCAGGACAACATCCGCATCCGCCTGCAGGACCTGCCCAACCTCACGAAGAACCCCGGCGACGGCGTCGGCTTCGCCGCCTGGCCGGCCTATCGCGTCAGCAACGGGCAGATGTGGAGCATGCAGCTGCGCCTGAACGACTGCTACCGCCAGCAGCGCTTCCCTTACCCGGGCTTTGGCTCCGACGTGACCATCGCGCTCGGCAGCTACATGGGCGTGAACGCCAAGGGTGCCGCCTCGGCCGTGCCGACCATCAAGCGTTGAGCTGCCAAGCGCATAAGTCTTCATGAACATCACCTGCTTCAAGCTCACCCTGACGGCCCTGGTGGCCGCCGGCCTGCTCTCCGCCTGCGCCAGCGCACCCACGCCGGCCGAACTCGACGCGCAGTTCGGCGCGATGATGAAAGCCTCGTTCCGCGACCAGGGCATCGCCAAGGCCGACCGCATCCAGCAGGACCTGGGGCAGAAGGCCTGCTCGTCCGACCAGGAGCCGTCCGAGGCCGTCGCCCAGCAGATCCAGGCCGAAGCACTGGCCAGCATCCGCTGGCCCACGGGCGGCCAGTACATCGGCGACTGGCGTGCCGGCGAACGGCTGGCCCAGAGCGGCCGCGGCATGACCTGGACCGACACCAGCACCGAGCCCAAGGACAACGGCGGCAACTGCTACAACTGCCACCAGATTGACAGACGAGAGATCAGCCACGGCACCATCGGCCCGAGCCTGTGGAACTACGGCAAGAACCGCGGCATCACCGACGTGACCGCCGCCACGGCCGCGCCGATCGTCCAGTACACCTGGGGCAAGCTGTGGAACGGCAAGGCCTACAACGCCTGCTCGAACATGCCGCGCTTCGGCCACGCCAAGCTGCTGGACGAACAGCAGATCCGCGACCTGATGGCCCTGCTGCTGGACCCGAAGTCACCGGTGAACCAGTAGGCCGTTTTGCACCCCTTGCCGGCCCCGACAGCCCGCCGCGCGCGGGCTGTTTTGTGCCAACGACACCTTCGACCCCCGCACCATGAATCTTTCCAAGCGCGACTTCCTCCAGGTGCTGGCTGCGGCCTCCGCGGCGGGCATGGCACTGGGTCGTCACGCCGATGCCAACGCGGCCACGGCGCAGGCGGGGCTGTACGACATCCCGCCCTTCGGCAACGTGTCGCTGCTGCACATGACCGATTGCCATGCGCAGCTCAAACCCATCTACTTCCGCGAACCCAGCGTCAACCTGGGCGTGGGCGCGATGCGCGGGCAGGCGCCGCACCTGGTGGGTGAACACCTGCTGAAGCTGGCCGGCCTGCGCCCGGGCACGGTCCAGGCCCACGCCTACACCTCCCTCGACTTCGAACGCGCCGCGCGCCGCTATGGCCGCGTGGGCGGTTTTGCGCACCTGGCCACGCTCGTGAAGCTGATGAAGGCCAGCCGCCCCGGCGCGCTGCTGCTCGACGGCGGCGACACCTGGCAGGGCAGCGCCACCGCCCTGTGGACCGACGGCCAGGACATGGTCGACGCCTGCAAGCTGCTGGGCGTGGACGTGATGACCGGCCACTGGGAATTCACGCTGGGCATGGAACGCGTGAAGGCGATCGTCGAGAAGGACTTCAAGGGCCGCATCGACTTCATCGCCCAGAACGTCAAGACCAACGACTTCGGCGACCCGGTGTTCCCGCCCTACACGCTGCGCCAGATCAACGGCGTCAGCGTCGCCATCATCGGCCAGGCCTTCCCCTACACGCCGATCGCCAACCCGCGCTACATGGTGGCCGACTGGAGCTTCGGCATCCAGGAAGAGAACCTGCAGACCCTGGTCGACGAAGTGCGGGGCAAGGGTGCGAAGCTCGTCGTCGTGCTGTCTCACAACGGCATGGACGTGGACCTGAAGCTGGCCAGCCGCGTGCGCGGCATCGACGCCATCCTCGGCGGCCACACGCACGACGGTGTCCCCGTGGCCATTCCCGTGGCCAACGCCGGCGGCAAGACGCTGGTCACCAACGCCGGCAGCAACGGCAAGTTCCTGGGCGTGATGGACTTCGAGGTGCAGGGTGGGCGCGTCACACAACACCGCTACCGCCTGCTGCCGGTCTTCAGCAACATGCTGAAAGCCGACCCCGAGATGGACGCGCTGATCGCCAGGGTGCGTGGGCCTTTCGAGAGCCGGCTTGCCGAAACCCTGGCCGTGACCGACGGCCTGCTCTACCGCCGCGGCAATTTCAACGGCAGCTG
>JANOBX010000171.1:0-2177 GCA_031411875.1 Burkholderiales bacterium
CCGCCGTGAGCTGCCCGATGGCCAGCGCCACCACCAGCATCACCGCGAACGTGACCAGGAATTCGGCGTTGTCCACTGCAAACGAAAAGCGCGGCGGCACGAAGAAAAAGTTGAACAGGCCGACACCCAGGAAGGCCGCAACTACCGCCGGCCCGCGGCCGTAGAACCAGCCCACGCCCACCACGGCCAGCAGAAAGATCATCACGATGTTGGTGAGCTCCAGCAGGCCCAGCAGCGGCGTCGCAGCCAGTGCGACCCCCACGCAGGCCGCCACGGCGGCCGCATAGCCGCGCCAGGGCAACTCACCGGCCAGCGCTGGCGTCGTGTCGGACCTGCCGGTGGCCACGCCGCCAATAGAGCCCTGACCACGGGTTGTCAACGGCAGCGCCACTTGCATCACGTCGAGATCGTCGGCCATTTCGGCAATGCGGTCTGCCGAAGACGCCTGCCATGGCCAGCGGCGTCGGCTGCGGCCCACCACCAGCCGCGACAGGTTGTGTTCGCGTGCATACCGCACCAGGGCCGGGGCGGCCTCGGGCGCGGCAGGCGTGGCCACCGTGGCGCCGAGTTCCTGCGCGAGCTTTAGCACCCGCAGGGCCTGCTCGCGCTGCGCGGGGGGCAGGCGATGGACAGTGGGGGTCTCGACGTGCACCGCATGCCAGGGCACGTCGAGTTGAGCGGCCAGACGTGCGCAGGCACGCACCACCTTCTCAGCGCCGTCCGCAGCGCCGATGCAAGCCAGCAGCGCTTCCCGATTGGGCCAGATCGACTGCACCGACGAGCGCCGCCGGTAGGCTTGCATCTCGTCGTCGACCCGGTCGGCCGTGCGCCGCAGCGCCAGTTCGCGCAGCGCCAGCAGGTTGCCCTTGCGGAAGAAGTTCGACGCAGCCCGTTCGGCTTGCTGCGGCAGGTACACCTTGCCGGCCTTCAGCCGCTGCAGCAGTTCGTCGGGCGGAAGATCGACGACCACGACTTCGTCGGCTTCATCGAAGAGCCGGTCGGGTACGGTCTCCCACACCCGGATGCCGGTGATCCCGCTGACGATGTCGTTCAGGCTCTCCAGGTGCTGCACGTTCATCGTCGACCAGACGTCGATGCCGGCGTCGAGCATCTCCTCCACGTCCTGCCAGCGTTTGGGGTGGCGTGACCCCGGCGCATTGCTGTGCGCCAGCTCATCCAGTAGCACGAGCGGGGCTGCCTGCGCTTTTGCCCAGGCCATCGCTGCGTCGAGGTCGAATTCCTGCAGCACCCGTTCTCGGTAGGGCACGGCCTTCAGCGGAAGGCGCGGCAAATCGCGGGCCATCGCCTCGGTCTCGGAGCGGCCATGCGTCTCCACCAGGCCGACCACCAGCGCGGCGCCCTGTGGGGTGGTCGACTGAGCCGCACGCGCCGAGGCGAGCATCGCGTAGGTCTTGCCGACACCGGCTGAGGCACCGAAGAAGATCTTCAGCTTTCCCCTCCGCGCACGGGCCTCGTCCTGCTGCACCTGTTGGAGCAGCGCATCGGGGTCAGGGCGGGCAGCTTCGTTCATCTCACAACCAGCCTGATCGTCGGAAACGCCAGAACAGCAGTCCGGCCGAGAAAGCAATCGCCCCCAGCGCCATGGGGTAGCCCCAGGTCCACTTCAGTTCGGGCATGTGTTCGAAGTTCATGCCCCAGATACCAGCCAGCGCGGTCGAGACCGCAAAGATGGCCGCCCAGGCCGCCAGTCGCTTGGTGGTTTCTGACTCCTCGATCGTCACCATCGACAGGTTGACCTGAATGGCGGTGGCGATGGTGTCGCGGATACCGTCGATGGCTGTGTTGATGCGCGCCAGGTGGTCGTGTACGTCGCGGAAGTATTCCTGGCTGCGGTCACATACCGCTGGCACACGACCGCCATGCAGCTTACCCACCACTTCGAGCAACGGCGCCACGACGTGGCGCAGCACAGTGACCCGGCGCTTCAGGTCGTACAGGCGCTGGATGTTCCAGCGTGCGGCGCCGCGCTCGAAAATCTGGCCTTCGATCTGCTCCAGGTCGACCTCCAGCGTATCGAGGACCGGGAAGTAGCGGTCCACCACCGCATCCATGAGCGCGTACAACACAAAACCCGCCCCCTGCTTCAGGTGTTCGGGCTCGCGCTCGCATCGCTCCCGCACCCCAAGAAAGCCCTGCTGGCTGTTGTTGCGCACCGA
>JANOBX010000172.1:0-26562 GCA_031411875.1 Burkholderiales bacterium
GATCTCCGCGATGGTGGCGGGGGACGCCGATATGGCTTCCATCATCGCCATCAGGCCGCCTTCGATGCGTTTGGCGATCTCGATCTCGCCTTCACGCGTCAGCAGCTCGACCGTGCCCATCTCACGCATGTACATGCGCACCGGGTCGGTGGTGCGGCCGAACTCGCTGTCCACGGTGGACAGCGCGGCTTCTGCGGCTTCTTCGGCTTCTTCCTCGGTGGCGGTGGTGGCGCCGCCGCCGGCGACCAGCAAGGTCGCAGCGTCGGGCGCTTGTTCGTAGACCGCGATGCCCATGTCGTTGAGCATGCTGATGATCGCTTCGAGGATCTCCTCGTTGATCAGCTTCTCGGGCAGGTGGTCGTTGATTTCCTGGTGCGTCAGGAAGCCACGCGTCTTGCCCATCTTGATGAGCGTCTTGAGCTCCTGGCGGCGCTTGGCGGCTTCCTCTTCGGTGAGCGTGGTCTCCTCCAGGCCGAACTCGCGCATCAGCGCGCGTTCCTTGGCGCGGCTGACCTTCATCCGCAGCGGCTTGACCTTTTCGACCTTGTCGCCCTCGGTGCTGCTGTCGGCAACCGCCTCGACCTCTGCTTCCGGCTCGCCTTCGAGGTCGGCTTCGATGTCGGCCAGGTCTTCGTCTTCGACCATGCCCGGCTTCTTGGACACTTCGCCCTTCTTGCCGGCTGCAGCCTTCCCGGTCTTCGCCTCTGGGGCTGCTTTGCTTGCGGTCTTCGCGCTGCTCTTGCCAGAAGTTTTGGCAGGTGCCGTGGCCTCGGACTTGGTGCTGCGGGACTCGGCCTTGGCATCCGCCTTGGGCTTCACCGCCTTGGCCGTTGCATCGGCAACGGAAGCCTTCACGGCCTTGGTGGCGGGAGCAGGGGCAGCGGCAGGCTTCTTGGCGGTCATGCGGATCCTTCAGGTCGGGCGGCCGGGACCCACGCATCCATAGCGCGCAGGGTCGGCTCCAGGGGCTCGAAAATGCAGCCCGGATTCAGGGCTGCCGGCAATGGTGCTTCACGTCGCGGACGCCGGGGCGTTCGGTGGTGATGCAGGTGTGTGGTCCGGGCGTCGTTGGAAGACCTCGGCGCCCGGGCGCCGCATTGGTGTGATATGGGGCGTCAGGCCCAAGACTCAACCGGGCTGTCGCCTTCGTAGCGCATTTGCTCAGGCATTTGCTGTAGCAAGCCTACAATTATACTGCGGATGGTCGCAGAAAGCCTTCTTCAAGGCGGCGGTCAGGTCCCTGCAGTCGAGGGCGGGGTCTTCAGACTTGCCATCAGTTCCATGATTTCGCGGTACCGCCGCAGATCGTCTGCCGACGGTGAAGCGCTCACGATGGCCTCGGCCTCCTGGCGCAACAGGTCCAGCAAGAGCACCGAGACCGTGCGCTGCAGCTCGTCGAATCGGTATTCGTGGTCGCCCAGGCCCGCCCGCACCCAGGTTCGCGCCTGTTCTGCCCAGGGCTGGTCGGTCAGGGCGTCGCTCAGGGCCGACCAGGTCATCGAGCCTTCGTTCACCAGCTGGCGTTCCAGCCATTGCACGACCTGCCCATGGGTGCCCCCCAGGCCGTGCAGCAGCTCCCGATCGTCCTGGGTCAGCTGGTCCCACCAGTCGGAATGCTGCAGCAGCAGGCGCACGGCCACGTCGGCCGGTCCGGCCGGGGCCACACGGACGCGGCCCTGGCGGAGCAGCCGCACCGGCCCCTGCGGCGCGCGCGCCTTGGGCTGAACGGTGCCCCACAGGCCGGACAGATCCTCGACGCTGAGCCCGCCACTGCGCGCCAGTTCAGGCAGCAGCTGCCGTTTGAGCGCGCCGTCGGGCAGCAGGGCCCACAAGGGTCGGGCCTGCGCCAGCAAGCGTGCGCGCCCTTCTGCCGTGGCCAGATCAGCGCCCTCGCCGGCGTGCTCGATGAGCTGTCGGGACAGCGGCACGGCCTGCGCGACCCGTTCGTCGAACGCGGCCGGCCCGAGTTCGCGCACGAAGCTGTCGGGGTCGTGCTCGGGCGGCAGGAACAGGAAGCGCACGCTGCGCAGGTCGGTGGCGTAGGGCAGGGCGGCTTCGAGCGCCCGGCCTGCGGCGCGCCGCCCGGCAGCGTCGCCGTCGAAGCTGAAAACGACGGCGTCGGTGAAGCGGAACAGCTTCTGCACGTGGTCGGCCGTGCAGGCCGTGCCAAGCGTTGCCACGGCATTCGAAAAGCCCGACTGCGCCAGCGCGACGACGTCCATGTAGCCCTCGACGACGAGTGCATAGCCTTTGTCGCGCAGGGCCTGGCGCGCCTCGAACAAGCCGTAGAGTTCGCGACCCTTGCTGAAGACGGGCGTCTCCGGCGAATTCATGTATTTCGGCTTGCTGTCGTCCAGCACCCGCCCGCCGAATCCGATGACCTCGCCCGACACCGCGCGGATGGGAAACATCACGCGGTCGCGGAACCAGTCATAGCGGCTGCTGTCGGCGGGACGCGCGTCGATCGCCGGGTCCTGACCCGACTCGCCATCGCGCAGGCGGACCAGGCCCGCTTCTTCCAGGGCAGGGTCGTCGTAGCGCGGGAACACCCCGGCCAGGGTCTTCCAACCCGGCGGCGCGTATCCCAGCCCGAAGCGCGCGGCAATGGCACCCGTCAGGCCCCGCTGCTTGAAGTACTGCACGGCGCGCGGGCTGGCCTTGAGCTGGGCCCGGTAGAACTCGGCCGCCTGGGCGAGCACCTCCGCCAGGGTCTTGCGGCGCTCACGCAGGGTGTCCCGGCGCTGGCGTTCGTCGGGGCTGACCTGCTCTTCGGGCACCTGCAGGCCTGCGCCCTGGGCCAGGTCGCGCACCGCTTCCACGAAGCTCAGGCCCAGGTGTTCGGTGAGGAAGCGGATGGCGTCGCCACTGGCCCCGCAACCGAAGCAGTGGTAGAACTGCTTGGAGGGGCTGACCGAGAAGCTCGGGGACTTTTCGGCGTGGAACGGACACAGGCCCATCAGGTTAGCGCCGCCACGCTTGAGCTCGACGTGGCGGCCCACGACGTCGACGATGTCGACGCGCGACAGCAGGTCCTGCAGGAAGCCCGGTGGAATCACTGCACGAGTTCTAGCGGCCCGGCGTCAGCTTCAGCGGTGACAGCACGGGAACCGCCTCGGTGCTCGCCAGCGCGAACATGCCGCGATAGTCGCGCACCCAAGCGGCCACCTGGTCGGCGGGCATCGGCGCCGCGATGCCTGTGCCCTGGCCGATCTCGCAGCCCATTTCGAGCAGTGCCCTGGCCTGCGCGGGCGATTCCACGCCCTCGGCCACCACCACGCAACCGAAGGTGCGCGCCAGGCCGATCACGCCTTCGACGATGGCGCGGTCCTGGCTGTCGTCGAGCATCTGGTGGACGAACGAGCGGTCGATCTTGAGCACGTCCACGGGCAGTCGTTTCAGGTAGGCCAGCGTGGAATAGCCGGTTCCGAAGTCATCCAGTGCGAAGCGCACGCCCACCCCCTGGCAGCGTGCCACCAGTGCCGAGGTGGCGTCGATGTCGGCATGGGCTTCGGTTTCCAGCATCTCCAGTTCCAGATGTGCCGCCAAGGGCTCCTTGTGGCGCGCCAGCAGTTCCGACAGGCGCTGGGCGAAGTCCGGTTCCTGGAGATGGCGCGCCGAGATGTTGACACTGACGGTGATGTCCAGGCCGCCGCGCCGCCATTGCGACAGGTGTTCCAGCGCCTGCGCCAGCACCCAGTCGCCGATGCGCGACGACAGCCCTGTGTTGGCGATCAGGGGCAGGAACTGCATCGGTGCGATCAGGCCCTGCTGCGGGTGGTCCCAGCGCAGCAGCGCTTCGAAGCCCTGAACCCGGCCGCTGCGCATGTCCACCTTCGGCTGGTAGTGCAGCACGAACTCGCTCTGGTCCAAAGCTTCCTGGACGCGGCCGATGGCCATCACGCGGGCTTCGGTGCGGCGCCGGTGTTCCGGGTCGAAGAAGAGATAGCCGTTGCGCCCGGCCTGCTTGGCGCCGTACATCGCATGGTCGGCATGTCGCAGCAGGGTGTCGGCATCGCTGCGGTCGATGGGATAGACCGTGGCCCCCATGCTGGCCGTGACCTGCACCGGGTCGACGGCCGGGTCGATGACGTAGGGCAGGGCCACGACGCGCAGCACACGTTCCACGGCCATGCGCGCTTCTTCCAGCGTGCCGGCGCGCAGCAACAGCACGAATTCATCGCCGCCCAGGCGTGCAGCCGAGTCGACCCAGTGCTCGCGGCTGCGCAGGGCGCTGCGCAAACGGCCGGCCAACTCGGCCAGCAGGCGGTCGCCGGCGGCGTGGCCGTAGAGGTCGTTGACGGGCTTGAAGCGGTCCAGGTCCAGATAGCACACTGCGAGCAGGTAACCGTCGCGGTCAGCAGCCTGCATCGCATCGTCAAGCAGCTGCGACAGGCGGGCGCGGTTCGGTAGCCGGGTGAGCTCGTCGAAATGCGCCTGGCGCTCGAGCTGCTCGCGCTGCACCCGCTGCTCGGTGATGTCGCTGATGACGAGCACGTGATAGCGCAGGTCACGGGTGGGGCCCGGCACCGTGGAGATGGTGGCCTGCAGCGTGCACTGTTCCCCGCTGCGCCGACGCTCGATGAGTTCACCCCGCCAGCTGCCGGTTTCGCTGAGGCTGGCCCACATCGCCGCGCGCTGCTGTCGCGCGATCGGATCGGCCGGTGTGGGGCGCAACAACGACGGCACGGTGCCCAGCAGTTCTTCGCGCGATACACCCAGGATCTGCGTGTAGGCCGGGTTCACGTCGAGCGCCCGCTGGTCGGCGTCGGTGATGAGCAGGCCCTCGTGAAGATGCTGGAACAGGCTGGCCGACATGCGCTTGCGTTCCAGCGCTTCGCGGCGTTCCTGCACGTCGGCCAGCGTGGCCAGGAAACGGGTGGGCCTGCCCTCACCGTCGCGCTCGATCACGAGCAGGGTCGTTTCCACCCAGCGCCAGCTGTCACCGTCCGGCAGCCGCAGTTCGAACTGCTGTCGACCCGCCTGGCCCTGCGCCAGGCTCTGCATCGCGGCTTCCAGGGTGGGGCGGTCTTCCGGGTGCGTCTGCTCGAGCCAGTCCTGTGGACGCCAGACCGCGCTGACGTGGTTGGACAGCGTGCGCCAAGCCACCGAAACGAAGCCCTCACCGTCGCCTGCACGCCAGTCCGCGACGCCGAGCCGGGTGGCGTCGAGGGCCCACTCCCAGCGCTTGCTGCGGCCGCGCCAGTGAACCAGCGCAGTCTGCAGTCCGATGAGCAGAGTCACGCTGCTGGCAAGACATGCAGCCAGCGCTGTCGACGCGCCGGCCGCCAAAGGGTCGTCCAGCGATGGCACGACGGCGGCGGCGATCAGCAGCACGGCCCCGATCAGTGCGGCGCCGGCCATGGCGCCATGACCGCGCAGGACCAGCAGAGGAACAACCAGCCATGGCAGGAAAGGCAACACACGGTCTGCGCCAGGCAGGCCGCCCAGCCAACCCATGACGCCCCACAGACCGAAGACGCCGAGCAGCGCGAGCAAGGGCTCGAGCCAGGGCACCGACGGTTGCAGCGGGTACAGCGTGCGCCGATCGAGGCTCAAGACGAAAAATGCACTGGCGAGGCCCGCCCAACCCAGTGCCAGCCAAGCCATCAGCCATTCGGGCGCCGCCATCGGGCGGCCAGGGGTGGACGCCATGCCGAGCCCGGCCGCCAGGATGATGGCTGCTGCTGCAGGAGCAACGACGAACAGGCTGGCCGCCGACAGCCAACCCAGGTCGCGAGGCCGGTCCAGTCGCGAATCGAAGGCCTGCCGACGCAGCAGCCACACCGCGCCGGTCTGGGCCACTGCGATGGCCGTGGCCAGACCCAGCGCGGCCGTGGCGGGGCTTCCGGTCAGCCAGAGTCCGGCAGCGGTGCCCAGTCCCGCGGGCACCACCATCTGCCTGCCCCAGCGCAGCGCTGCTGCCAAGCCCACGCCGGCTGGAAAGGCCAGACCAGCCCAGGGTGCAAAGACAGGCAAGACCTGGGTGCCGGCATGCGCCAGGAGCCCGCAGCAAACGGCCAACACGCAGATTCTTGCGAATGCCTGGGCGTGATGGCTCCACCCAGCGGCGAGGGGTTGGCCGAGCGGTCTGTCGGACGAAGAGTTCACGGCGTGCACGAGAGGAGAACCCGGCGGATCGTACGCGTGGGCGCTTTCGCCGGCACGAGGCTTAGGCCGTGTGCGGAATTCAGAAGGGTTGCTTCAAGCAACGCGGCCCGCAGGGTGGCCGTGGGCGCGGCTCGTCCTGGGGTCGGGCCCGATCAGACAGCGAAGTCTTCGATCTTCCGGCCGGCGTCGAGCGCCGCGCGCAGCCAGTTGGGCTTCAGCCCCCGGCCGGACCAGGTGTCGCCTGTAGCGGGGTTCCGGTATTTCGCGGCCACTTTCCCCATGGCTTTGCGCGGCAGCGCTGCGGGGCTTCGGGTCCCCAGGTCGGCGAGGGTCAGACCGTACTCGGTCATGAGGGCCTTGACCTTGGCGATGGCCGCGCCACGTTCTTCACGCTGCGCATCGGCGATCTGTTTTTCCAGAGCGGCCTTTTGGGCCAGTAAATCATTCAGGGTGGCCATGGCGTCCTTGGCTGGATTTGTCACGCTGAAAATATAACATTACCGGATTCGACTGCCATGGCCATTTTGCGCACAAACCTGCTTCGGGCTCTTTGCCGGATTCAAGCCGCGGGCGGCACGTATCCCGCCGGCTTGTCGCCGCCATCACCGAAGAAGAACTGTTCCATCTGGCGCGCCAGGTACTGACGGGCGCGGGCATCCGCAAGATTCAGGCGGTTTTCGTTGACGAGCATCGTCTGATGCTTCTTCCAGAGTTCGAAAGCCTCCTTGCTGACGTTGTCATACAGGCGTTTCCCGAGCTCGCCCGGATAGGGCGCAAAACCCAGTCCTTCGGCTTCCTTCTTCAGATAGATACAGTTGACCATTCGCGCCATGTGATTCTCCGTATTCAGACGAGTTTCTTGACCAGCACCTGAGAGCGCCGGTCCCAGTTGTATTTCTTCTTGCGGCCCTCGGGAAGCCAGTCGGGATCGACCTGCTTGAAGCCGCGCTTGATGAACCAGTGCATCGTGCGCGTGGTGAGCACGAAGAGGCTTTCGAAGCCTGCCGCCTTGGCCCGTTGTTCGATGCGCTTGAGGATGCGTTCGCCGTCGCCCTGGCCCTGGGAAAGCGGTGACACGGTGAGCGCGGCCATTTCAGCGGTCCGGGCTTCGGGGTAGGGCATCAAGGCGGCGCAGCCGAAGATGATGCCGTCGTGCTCGATCACGGTGTAGGTGGCGATGTCGCGTTCGATTTCCGTGCGCTCGCGGCGAACCATGGTGCCATCGCGCTCGAAAGGTTCGATCAACTGCAATATGCCGCCGACATCGTCCGAATTGGCTTCGCGCAGGCTTTCCAGTCGCTCGTCGACCACCATCGTGCCCACGCCGTCGTGCGTGAAAACTTCGAGCAGCAAGGCGCCGTCGCTCGAGAAAGGCAGGATGTGGGACCGTTCGACACCCCCTTCGCAGGCACGGGCGCAATGCTGCAGATAAAAGCCGATATCGGTCGGCAGGGTGGGCGCAGGAAGGCTGGCCAGCAGTTTTCGGGCTTCGGCCAAGGAAAGCTCGGTATCGATCGCGCTGTCGGGGTCGTCCTGCTGTTCGCGGATGCCGGCGATTTCTGTCATGAAAACCAGTTTGTCGGCAGCCAGCGCCACTGCCGTCGCGGTCGCCACGTCTTCCATGGTCAGATTGAAGGCCTCACCGGTCGGTGAAAAACCAAAAGGGCTGAGCAGGACCAGTGCACCGATATCGATGGCGCGGCGAATGGCGTGGTGGTCGACGCGCCGCACCAGGCCGCTTTGCATGTGGTCGATGCCGTCAACGATGCCCACCGGCCGCGCCGTGAGGAAGTTGCCTGAAACCACGCGCACCGTGGCATTGGCCATCGGTGTGTTGGGCAGACCCTGGGAGAAGGCCGCCTCGATTTCGAACCGCAACTGCCCTGCAGCTTCCTGCGCAGCGTCCAGCGCCACGGCGTCGGTGATGCGGATGCCGCGGTGGTAGCGCGAAACATGGCCCTTGGCCGCCAGCTGTTCGGTCACCTGCGGACGGAAGCCGTGCACGAGCACGATCTTGATGCCCATCGCGTGCAGGATGGCGAGATCCTGGACGAAGGCGTTGAGCTTGCCGGCCGCGATCATCTCCCCGGCCATTGCCACCACGAAGGTCTTGCCCTTGTAGGCGTGGATGTAGGGCGCCACGGCGCGAAACCAGGGCACGAAGGTGTGCGGGAATACGAGGCTCAAGACGCGGCTCTCTCGGGTTGTCGATGGGTGTCTGAGGGGGTCGACAAGCCATTGGATTGTGCAGCAGCATCCTGTCCCCTACCGTTGACCCAGGAGCTTGAAATGGATGTCACCCAGACCCACGGCGCCTTCAGCTGGAACGAGTTGATGACCCCCGACCCGGCGGCCGCAGCGCACTTCTACAGCCAGTTGTTCGGCTGGCAGGTGAAGGACCCGATCGCCGAGATGGGTGACTACCGCCTGGCATCGCTCGGCGATGTCATGGTCGCCGGCATCATGCCGCCGGCCCCGGGCGGCCCGCCGATGCCGCCGCAGTGGGGCAGCTACATCACCGTCGCCGACACCGACCGTGCGGCCGAGCGTGCTGTCGAACTGGGCGGCAAGGTCCTCATGCCGCCCATGGATGTGCCGACCGTGGGTCGGATGGCGGTGTTGCAGGATCCCCAGGGCGCCGTGTTTTCGGTCATGAAGTACAGCGGCTGAGGCCGGCGCAGGGGCCGACGCATCGGCACGCGCGGGCCGCCGATAATGCGGGGCCCGTGCGTCATCCTTCCCTCCGCGCTGCCCGCCCGCCCCACGCGGCGCAGCCCATTCCTCCCATCACCTATCCCGAATCGCTGCCGGTCTCGGCCCGGCGCGAGGAGATTGCGCGCGCCGTCCGCGACAACCCGGTGGTGATCGTCTGCGGCGAGACGGGTTCGGGCAAGACCACGCAGCTGCCGAAGATTGCGCTCGAAGTCGGCCGCGGCTGGGGCGCGGGCGGCACGGGGCTGATCGGCCACACGCAGCCGCGGCGAATCGCCGCGTCCAGCGTCGCGCAGCGCATCGCCAAGGAGCTGAACACCACGCTCGGCGACGTGGTGGGCTACAAGGTCCGCTTCCAGGACCGACTGGGAGCGGGCGCCAGCGTGAAGCTGATGACCGACGGCATCCTGCTGGCCGAAACGCAGACCGATCCGCTGCTCAAGGCCTACGACACGCTCATCATCGACGAGGCCCACGAGCGCAGCCTGAACATCGACTTCCTGCTCGGCTACCTGAAGGAAGTGCTGGCGCGGCGGCCCGACCTGAAGGTGATCGTCACCTCGGCCACGATCGACGCCGACCGCTTCGCCCGGCATTTCGCCAGCGCCCGCGGGCCGGCGCCGGTGATCATGGTCTCGGGGCGTACCTTTCCGGTGGAGCAGCGCTGGCGGCCGTTCGAGGCCGTGACGGACTTCGATCTCGACGACGCCATCGCCGACGCCGTGGACGAGCTCTGGCGCGACAAGCCCGGCGACATCCTCGTCTTCCTGCCCGGCGAACGCGAGATCCGCGATGCCGCCGACCATCTGCGTCGGCACCTGGCGCAGCAGCAAGGCATCCACAAACGCGGCGGCCCGCAGCCCGAGATCCTGCCGCTGTTCGCGCGCCTGTCGCAGGCCGAGCAGGACCGCGTGTTCCAGGAGGGCAACGGCCGGCGCATCGTGCTGGCCACCAACGTCGCCGAGACCTCGCTGACGGTGCCGGGCATCCGCTACGTCATCGACACCGGCCTGGCGCGCGTGAAGCGCTACAGCTACCGCAACAAGGTCGAGCAACTGCAGATCGAAGGCATCAGCCAGGCCGCGGCCAATCAGCGAGCCGGGCGTTGCGGGCGGGTGGCCGACGGCGTGTGCATTCGTCTCTACGGCGAGCAGGAATTCGCCGGCCGGCCGAAGTTCACCGACCCCGAGATCCTGCGGTCGTCGCTGGCGGGCGTGATCCTGCGCATGAAGGCCCTGCACCTCGGAACGGTGGAAGAGTTTCCTTTCCTCGAAGCCCCGCCGAAGAAAGCCATTGCCGACGGCTACGCGCTGCTCGACGAACTGAACGCGGTGGACGAAGCCAACGAGCTCACGGCCATCGGCAAGGAGCTCAGCCGCCTGCCTTTGGACCCGCGCGTGGGCCGCATGATCCTGGAAGCGCGCGAGCGCCAGTGCCTGAGCGAGGTATTGATCATCGCCGCGGCGCTGAGCGGGCAGGACCCGCGCGACCGGCCGATGGAAGCCGCGCAGGCCGCCGACGAGAAGCACAAGAAGTTCGACGACGAGCGCTCGGAGTTCATGGGGTATCTCAAACTCTGGAAGTGGATCGAGGAAGGCCGCGGGCATGCTGCGGATGACGCCCAGGCGGCTGTCCACAAGCTCACCAACCGGCAGCAGGAGCAGCGCCTGCGCGAGAACTTCGTCAGCGCGCGCCGGGTGCGCGAGTGGCGCGACATTCATTCGCAGCTGCACACCGTGGTGGCCGAACATGGCTGGCGCCTGAACACGGTAGCTGCCACCTACGACCAGGTGCACCTGGCGATGCTGGCCGGGCTGCTGGGCAACATCGGCTGCAAGAGCGATGACGAAGACTGGTACCTGGGCGCGCGCGGGCTGAAGTTCTGGCGCCACCCTGGCGCGCATCTGAGCAAGAAGCCAGGCCGCTGGCTGGTGGCGGCCGAGTTGGTGGAAACGACCAGGCTCTACGGCCGCGGGCTGGCCGCTTTCGACCCCGCCTGGATACCGGCCATCGCCGGCCACCTGCTGAAGACCCAGTTGCTGGAACCGCACTGGGAAAAGAAGGTTGCCGAGGTGGTGGCGCTGGAGCGCGCCACGCTCTACGGCATCGTCATCTACAACAACAAGCGCGTGAACTTCGGGCGCATCGACGCGCCCGCGGCGCGCGAGATCTTCATCCGCGAAGCCCTGGTGGCGAGCCTGCACGAAGACGCCTGGGACGCGGTGTTCGAACGCAAGCTGCCCTTCCTGGCCCACAACCGCAAGCTGCTGGCCCAGGTCCAGGAACTGGAGCACAAGTCGCGCCGGCAGGACGTGCTCGTCGACGATGAATTGATCTTCGCCTACTACGACCAGCAGCTGCCCAAAGACGTGTTCTCGGGCGCGCTGCTCGAACGCTGGTACCGCGAAGCCCTGAAGACGCAGCCGCAGGTGCTGCAACTCAAGCGCGAAGAATTGATGCGGCACGAAGCCGCCGGCATCACCACCGCGTCGTTCCCGAAGACGCTGCGCCTGGGCGGCATCGACTGCAGCGTGAGCTATCTGCACGAGCCGGGTGACGCCAAGGACGGCATCACCGTCACCGTGCCCATCTACGCGCTGAACCAGGTGAACGAGGAACGATGCGAATGGCTCGTGCCCGGCATGCTGCACGGCAAGGTGCTGGCGCTGGTGAAAAGCCTGCACCAGCGCCCGCGTTCCCGCCTGGTGCCACTGCCCGACTACGCCGCGGAGTTTTGCGAAACCGTGCCCTACGCCCAGGGCAGCCTGATGGACGCCCTGCTCAAGGCCGTGCGCGAACGCACGCAGCTGGCGGTGCAGCGCAACGACTTCAAGCTCGAGACGCTGGGCCAGCACCTGTTCATGAACTTCCGCGTGGTCGACGAACACGGCCGGCAACTGGGCACCGGGCGCGACCTGGCCAGCTTGAAGGCCCAGCTGGGCGGGCAGGCGCGCAGCGCGTTTCAGGCGCTGGCCGCGTTGAAGGTGGCAGCGCCGGTGGCACCGGCGGCGGGTCCGGCGGCAACGTCGGCAGCCTCGCCCGACACGGGCTCGCGCGGCGTCGTGGCGCAAGTCGTCAAGCCGGCCGCTGTGCCTGCAGCGGCACCCGCCGAAGCCGCGCGCTACACCAGCTGGAGCTTCGGCGAGCTGCCGGAACTGATGGAGATCCGCCGCGGTGCGCAGACCCTGGTGGGCTTTCCGGCCTTGCTGGACCGGGGCACGCACGTCGAGATCGAAGTGTTCGACGAGCCTGATGTCGCGGCTGCCCGCCACCGTGCCGGGCTGCGCCGCCTGGTCGCGCTGCAGATCAAGGAACCGCTGAAGTACCTGGAAAAGGGCATCCCCGATCTGCCGAAGATGGCCGCGCTGTACATGAACCTCGGTTCGCTGGAGGACCTGCGCGCACAGATCGTCGAAATCGCGCTCGACCGCGCTTTCCTGGCCGATCCCCTGCCCACGAACGCCGCGGCCTTCGCCAGGCGTGTCGAAGAAGGGCGCACCCGGCTCACCCTGATCGCCCAGGAAGTGGCCCGCCTGGCAGCGACGGTGCTGGCCGAATACGCGGCAGCCACGCGCAAGCTCAAGGACAGCAAGCCGCCGCGCGAGGTGGGCGAAGACATCGGCGCACAGCTGCAGCGCCTGGTGCCCAAGCGTTTCCTCGCCGACACCGCCTGGCCGGCCCTGCAGCACCTGCCGCGCTATCTGAAGGCGGTGGTTCTGCGCCTGGACAAGCAGCGCGCAGACCCCGCCAGAGACGCCGCGCGTCTGGCCGAACTGCGGCCTTTGGAGCAGCGCTGGCTGCGCCGCCTGGCCGAATTGAAGGGCGCCGGCCACGCGCGGCTGGACGAATACCGCTGGCTGCTGGAAGAGCTGCGTGTGAGCCTGTTCGCCCAGGAACTGCGGACGCCGCAACCGGTGAGCGCGAAACGACTGGACAAGGTCTGGGCTCAACTCGTGAGCTGATCGCCAATGACAATGATTCGCGTTTATAGTTGGACCTTGTTCAACCCGACCTCGACCGAATCCATTGCCATGAATGCCACTCGCAGTTTCCGTTTTGCCGGTCTGACCGCACTGAGTGCCACGGTACTGGCCCTGTCTTCAGTGCCTGCCCAGGCCCAGGAACAGGTGCTCAATCTCTACTCGGCGCGCCACTACCAGACCGACGAGGCGCTCTATGCCAACTTCACCCAGGCCACGGGCATCCGCATCAACCGCGTGGAGGCCGACGACGCCGGCATCCTCGCCCGCCTGCAGGCTGAAGGCACGGCCAGCCCGGCCGATGTGATCCTGCTGGTCGACGCCGCGCGGCTGTGGCGGGGTGAACAGCAGGGCCTGTTCCAGCCGTTCAAGTCGGCGCTGGTCGAGCAGCGCATCCCGGCACAGTTCCGTGCCGGCGACAGCGGCCAGGGTGCCCAGTGGGTCGGTGTCTCGACACGTGCTCGCTTCATCGTCTACGACAAGACCAAATGGAAGGCCAGCGACGTCGACAGCTACGAGAAGCTGGCCAACCCGGCACTGAAGGGGCAGGTCTGCATCCGCAGCGGGTCACACCCCTACAACCTGAGCCTGTTCGGATCGCTGTTGGAGCACCTGGGGCCCCAGCCCACCGAAGCCTGGTTGAAAGGCGTCGTGGCCAACCTGGCCCGCGCGCCCAAGGGGGGCGACACGGACCAGATCCGCGGCGTGGCCTCGGGTGAATGTGGCGTGGCCGTGACCAACTCCTACTACTTTGCACGGCTGATGCGCAGCAACAAGCCCGAGGACAAGGAAGTGATCGACCGTGTCGGCGTCGTCTTTCCGAACCAGTCGACCTGGGGCACCCACGTGAACATCTCGGGTGCCGCCATCGCGCGCAACGCGAAGAACCGCGAGGCGGCCGTGAAGTTCATCGAATACCTCACCGGCGACGAGGCCCAGCGCATGCTGGCCGACGGCAACAATGAATACGCCACGGCGACCGGCGTGAAGGTCAGCAATCCGGCGCTCACGAGCCTGGGCAACTTCAAGTCGGAAACCGTGCCCATTGCCAAGGTGGGGGCGAACACGGCGCAGGTTCAGCAGATGCTGGATCGGGTGGGGTTCAAGTAACCCCCCATGTCGAGCCCTGCGAAAGGTGACGAGCCTGATCTCGGCACTGGTTGCAACGCTTAGGGCTGCTTGGTTCCCCACCTGACCCGGTTGGGCGCGCTCCCATGCGAGGAGGCCCGTCACGGACGAGTGTAGCCCACGGCCCTCAACGCAGCTGCAGATCGGTTCCGCTGAACCGCAGGCCGAGAGGGTCGATGTGCAGTTCCTTGGCGCCGCTTTCCACCTGTCCGGCCACCCAGGCCGCCACCCCGCAGGCCCGCGCCACCGCCACGGCCTGCTCGGCCTGCGTGGCGGACACGAAGAGCGCAAAACCCGCGCCCATGTTCAGGGTGCCATAGGCTTCGGTGTCGCTCATCGCCGCCTGTTGCTGCATGAAGCGCAACACTGCGGGGACGGGGGGCAGGGTGTGGATGCGGTAGGTGAGCGTCTTCGGATGGCGCAGCAGCTTGCGCCAGCCATGCCCGGTGATGTTGGCCGCGTAGTGCACGGCCACACCGGCGCGCCACAGGGCTTCGGTGACGGGAGAGTAGAGCGTGGTCGGCGCGAGGAGCGCGTCGCCATAGCGCAGGCCCGGTTCGATCTCGGTCAGATAACCCTGCGGCAACCGTTCCGCCAGTTTGCGCGCCAGGCTCAGGCCGTTGGCATGGATGCCACTGCTGGCCAGCAGCACGATCGCGTCGCCCGGGCCCAGCCGCTCTCCGAGCGTCAGTCTTTCCTTGGGGTTGACCAGCCCCGTGCACGACGCCGCGAGGTCGATGCGCCCGGCCTCGACGATGCCGGCGAGCGCCGGTGTCTCGCCGCCGCCCCAGGCCACCTGGCAGACGTCGCAGGCGGCCTTCCAGCCGCGCACCAGGGCCTGGGCGCGGTCGGCGTCGCCGAACCAGTCGCTGCCCCCGGCCGCCCAGTAGGCCTGCACCACCAGGGGCGTGGCGCCCACCGTCACGAGGTCGTTCACCGCCATGGCGATGGTGTCCTGGGCGATGCCGTCGAAGTAGCTGCGCCCGGTGAGGCGCTGCATCTCGTCGGCGACCAGCGTCTTGGTGCCCAGGCATTCGACGATGCTCGCCAACAAAAAGGGGCCGACATCGACGACATAGGCCGACTCCCCGCGCGAGCCTGCCAGTTCCGCGAAACCGTGGACGGTCAGGTGGGCGGCGGTGGCTGCCGCGGCGCGCTGGGCGGCGACCTTCAGCGGGTCGATCAGGTCGTACTGCACGCCGGCCTGGTCATAGGTCAGCGGGGTGGGGGCGGGCGGGTTCATGTCGCGGGATTATCCCCACCCTAGAATCGTCTGAACATGTCCACCGTCGTCCTGGCCCGCAAGTACCGCCCCCGCCGTTTCTCCGAGATGGTGGGGCAGGAGCACGTCGTGCAGGCCCTGACGAACGCGCTCACGCAGCAGCGCCTGCACCACGCCTATCTGTTCACGGGCACGCGCGGCATCGGCAAGACCACGGTCAGCCGCATCCTGGCGAAGAGTTTGAACTGCGTGGGCCTGGACGGCACCGGTGGCATCACCGCAGAGCCCTGCGGCGTGTGCAGCACCTGCCTGGAAATCGACGCCGACCGCTACATCGACTACACCGAGCTCGACGCCGCCAGCAACCGCGGCATCGACGAGGTGAAGGATCTGATCGAACGCGCCGCCTACAAGCCCAGCGTCGGCCGCTTCAAGGTCTTCATGATCGACGAAGCCCACCAGCTCACCAAGGACGCCTTCAACGCGCTGCTGAAGACGCTGGAAGAGCCGCCCGACTATCTGAAGTTCGTGCTGGCCACCACCGACCCTGAGAAGATGCTGCCTACGGTGCTGAGCCGCTGCCTGCAGTTCAACCTGCGGCCGATGGCGCCGCAGACGGTGCGCGAACACCTGGCCCACGTGCTGACGGCCGAGCAGGTGCCGTTCGACGACGGCTCGCTGCGCCTGCTGGCGCGGGCCGCGCGAGGTTCGATGCGCGACGGCCTGTCGCTCACCGACCAGGCCATCGCCTATGGCAGCGGCGCGTTGCAGGAAGACGGCGTGCGCCTGAGGCTGGGCGCGGTCGACCGCGGTCAGGCCCGGGCCCTGGTGGAGGCCCTGTCGCGACGCGACGGTGTTGCCCTGCTGCAGGCCGTCGACGGACTGCGCGGCCTGGCCTTGTCGGCCACGGGCACGCTCGAGGAGATGGCACAGCTGCTCCAGCAGATGGCGGTGGAACAAGCCGTGCCCGGCGCCCTGGACGCGCAGGACCCCGACACCCAGGATGCCCGAGCGCTGGCCGAGGTGCTGGCCCCCGACGAGACGCAGCTGCTCTACAGCATGGTGCTGCACGGCCGCGGTGAACTCGGCCTGATGAGCGATGAATACGGCGCGCTGACGATGGTGCTGCTGCGCTTCCTGGCCTTCCCGCCGGCCGGTGCCACGAAGGCAGCGGCTGCGCCCCGGGCGGCCACGCTGCGCGCCCCGGCGCCACCGGCCCTGAGCCTGCCCTTGAAGCCCGCGGCCGTAGTGCCTTCGCCGAGCTCCGCACCGGCACCGGCCGTCACCGTGGCGAAGGCGCCGGCGCCGGCGCCGACCGCTCCCGGGTCCGCGCCGGCTGTGGTCGCGGCCGAACCTGCAGCTTCATCCGCTGCCGCCGACCCTGGCCTGGCCGACCTCTGGGACCGCCTCGTCAAGCAGATCTGTGCCGACGGCAGTGCCCAGGCGCTGGTGCGCGAGCTCGCCATGCAGGCCGGGCTTGCCGCCATCGACGACAGCACCGAGCCGCCCACCTGGCAGCTGCAGGTCGAACGCGAGATGCTGCGCAACCCGGCCCTGCAGGACAAGCTGCGCACGGCCCTGGAAGCAGCGCTCGGCCGCGGCGTGCAGCTCAGCGTGGCCGCCGGCACCCCGGTGGACACCCCGGCCCGCCGCGACGCCGCAGAACGCCAGCGCCGCCAGGCCGAGGCCGAGGCGGTGATCCACGGCGACCCCGTCGTGCGGCAGCTGCTGGCCCAGTACAAGACGGCGCGCATCGTGCCCGGTTCGATCAAGCCGATTTCAGTCTCCACCCCCACCGAACAAGGACCACCACCATGATGAAGGGCCAACTCGCGGGCTTGATGAAGCAAGCCCAGGCGATGCAGGACAACATGAAGAAGGCGCAGGACGAACTGGCGCTGATGGAAGTCGACGGTCAGAGCGGCGCCGGCCTGGTGAAGGTGACCATGACCTGCAAGCACGACGTCAAGCGCGTCGTCATCGACCCCAGCCTGCTCGCCGACGACAAGGACATGCTCGAGGATCTGGTGGCTGCAGCCTTCAACGACGCCGTGCGCCGCGCCGAGGAAGTCAGCACCGAGAAGATGGGCAAGCTCACGGCCGGCCTGCCCTTGCCGCCGGGCATGAAGTTTCCCTTCTGATGAGTTCCGAGGCGGCGCTCGAAGGCCTGATCGAGGCCCTGCGCCGCCTGCCGGGCGTGGGCCAGAAATCGGCCCAACGCATGGCCTTCCACCTGCTGCAGCACGACCGCGACGGCGCGCGCCGCCTGGCCGGGGCGTTGACCCACGCGGTGCAGCAGATGCGCCACTGCCAGCGCTGCCACACCTTCACCGAGAACGAGGTCTGCAGCACCTGTACCGACCCGCGGCGCAACCCGCGGCTGCTGTGCGTGGTCGAGACCCCGGCCGATCAGGCGGCACTGGAACGCAGCAACAGCTACCAGGGGCTGTACTTCGTGCTGATGGGGCGCATCAGCCCGCTCGACGGCATGGGCGTGGACGCCATCGGCGCGGAACCCTTGCTCGAGCGCGCCGCCGATGGCGTGGTCGAGGAGGTGATCCTGGCCACGGGCTTCACCGCCGAGGGTGAGGTCACCGCCCATGCCCTGGCGCAGGCCTTGAAGGCGCGGGGCCTGAAGGTGACGCGCCTGGCGCGCGGCGTGCCGGCGGGCAGCGAACTGGAGTACGTGGACCTGGGCACCTTGGCGCACGCCTTGGGCGACAGGCGCTGAACGCGCTTCAGGCGGTATCGGGATGGGCCATCTCGGCGACCCTGGCCGGCCCGTTCGCAGGCGCATCGGCTGAAGGCGCTTCGGGGTCGAGCGCCAGCAGCATTTCCCTGAAAGTGCTGGCCGCGGCCGACAGCCGCTTCTGTGCGCGATGCAGCACGTACCACTGCCGCATCAGCGGGAACCCTTCCACCGGCAGGACCACCAGATGCCCGGTCTGCAGCTCGAGTTCGATGGTCTGCAGCGACACCACCCCCAGTCCCAGCCCGGCCCGCACCGCTTGCTTCAGCGCTTCGTTCGTGCCGCATTCGCAGCCTGCACGATAGGTCACGCGCTGGGCCGCGAAATGGCGTTCCAGAGTCGCCCGGGTGCCGGAGCCGGCTTCGCGGACGACCAGCGTTTCCTCCACCATGCGTTTGAGCGTGACGCTCGGCAGCTTCGCCAGCGCGTGTCCTGGCGCGGCGATCACCACCAGCGGGTTGACCATGAAGTGCTGGGCCACCAGGTCCTGGCTTTGCGGCGGCTGCCCGGTGATGGCCAGGTCGGTGCGGTTGTCGCTCAGCGCCGACAGCACCGACTCGCGGTTGGCGACCTGCAGACTGACGCGCACGCCCGGATGCAGGCGGTTGAACTCGGCGATCAGGCTGGGCAGGAAATAGTTGGCGGTGGACACCACGGCCAGGCGCAGCAGCCCGCGTTCGAGGCCGCGGAACTGGTCCATGGCGGCGTTCAGGCCGATCATGCGCGAGGCGATCTCGCGCGCGTGCCAGTGCAGTTCCTGGCCGGCCTCGGTGAGGAACATGCGCTTGCCCACCTGTTCCAGCAGCGGCAGGCCGATCTGTTCCTCGAGCTGCTTCATCTGCATGGACACGGCGGGTTGCGTCAGATGCAGTTCGGTGGCGGCACGCGAGATCGACCCGTTGCGCGCCACCGCGTCGAAGATGCGCAGGTGGCGCAGGGTGATGTGCATGCCACTCAAGATGCTCGCCCGTGGTGTGTGGGCCTGAGCCCGACCGGTCGTGCAACGGCCTTCATGCGCTGGCGCCCGCCGGGCCCAGCGTGGCCGAGGCCTGCAGCGCGACGCTGCCGTCGGGGCCCAGGGCCTGCAGGCCCACGGTGTCCTGTTCCGGTGTCGCGATCAGGTGCACCGGGCCCAGGTCGAACAAGGGTGCCAGGCCGCGAAAGCTGAAGGCCTGCACCGGCCGCGCCGTGGATTGCCGCACCAGCTGCAGCAGCAGCACCGCCGTGAGGGGGCCGTGCACCACCAGGCCGGGATAGCCCTCGACCTCGGCGGCATAGGGGCGGTCGTAATGGATGCGGTGGGCGTTGAAGGTGAGCGCCGAGAAACGGAACAGCAGCCGCGTGTCGGGCTGCAGGGTGCGCGACCAACTGCCCGCGGGCGCTGGCGGCAACGCCTTGGCCTGCGGCATCGGGACACGGGCGCCGGGTTCGCGATAGACGATGTCCTGTTCTTCCTGCAGGCACAGCACCCCGTCCTGAAATGTCCGGTAGGCCACGGTGACGAAGGCCAGCGATCCGGTTTTGCCGGACTTCATCACCACGTCCTGGACGCGGCCCTCGCGTCGCGCCGGCATCCCCACGCGCAGCGGCCGGTGCACCTGGATGCGCGCGCCGGCGAACATGCGGCGCGGGTAGGGGATGGGCGGCAGGAAGCCGCCGCGTCGGGGGTGGCCGTCGTCGTCCAGCGCCGACTGCGGCGCCCTTGGCAGAAAGTAGAACCAATGCCAAGGTAGGGGGAGCACCTGACCTTCGACGAGGGCCGGTTCGGGTTCGTCCAGCATGGCCTGGGCGGCCTGGGCCTGCACCGGGGACAGCAGGTCGTCGACCTGCTCGGTGCGGCCGATCCACTCACGGAAGTCGGTATCCATCAGCGTTTCCTATGCTGGCTTCAGAAAGTTAGCGGTTTCGCGCGGGATTCCACGCGGCTGGCTTCGGGAGGACGGAATCTAAGCTTGCTGCACTCGGACCCGCTTCGATATGGCGCCGACGCGATCGTGATGGAGCAAGCCTTTGAGCGCAACCGGACCAACACCTGATAGCCCCGAACAGGCGGCACGTCCGCTGGATGGCGTGCGCGTCATCGACGTCGGCAACTTTCTGGCGGGGCCCTATGCCGCCACGATCCTGGGCGAATTCGGCGCCGAGATCATCAAGGTGGAACACCCCGAGGGCGGCGACCCGATGCGCCGCTTCGGCACGGCCACGGCGCGGCCCGACGCCACCCTGAAGTGGCTGAGCGAAAGCCGCAACAAGAAGTCGGTCACCTGCGACCTGCTGCAGTCCGAGGGCGTGGAGCTCTTCCTGAAGCTGGTTGCCAAGTCCGACGTGCTGGTCGAGAACTTCCGCCCCGGCACGATGGAAAGCTGGGGCCTGGGCTGGGACGTGCTGCACGCCGCCAACCCCAAGCTCGTGATGCTGCGCGTCACCGGGTATGGCCAGACCGGCCCCTATCGTCGACGTTCCGGCTTCGCCCACATCGCCCAGGCGTTCGGCGGCTTGAACTACCTGGCGGGCTATCCGGGCGAAACCCCGGTGTTGCCGGGCACGGTGCCGCTGGGCGACTACATCGCCAGCCTGTTCGGAGCGGTGGGCGTGATGATCGCGCTGCGCCACGCCGAGAACACCGGCCGCGGCCAGGTCATCGACGTCGGCATCTACGAGGCGGTGTTCCGCGTGCTCGAGGAGATCGCCGCTTCCTACGGCCTGCACGGCAAGGTGCGCGAGCGTGAAGGCTCGGGCAGCTTCGTGGCCTGCCCGCACGGCCACTTCCGCAGCAGCAACGGCAAGTGGATCGCGATTGCCTGCACCACCGACAAGATGTGGGAACGCCTGGCCGTGGCCATGGGCCGCCCCGAGCTCGCCTCGACCGAGATGTACGGCCCGCAGCGCAAGCGCCTGGCCGCACGCGACGAAGTCAACCGCATCGTCACCGAATGGGTGGGCGCACGCGACCGCACCGAGGTGCTGGAACGCTGCCTGGCCGAAGAGGTGCCGGCCGGCAAGGTCAACTCGATCGCCGACATCTTTGCCGACGAGCACTTCCAATCGCGCGGCAATCTGGCCGCCATTGCCGCGGGTGAGCTCGGCGAGGTGGTGCTGCCGGGCGTGGTGCCCAGGCTGTCGGCCACGCCAGGGCGCATCGACCACCTGGGCCCGGCGCTGGGCAGTGCCAACGCCGACGTGCTGGGGGGTCTGCTCGGCCTGCATGCCGAGGAAATCGGCAAGCTGCGGCGGCAACGCGTCGTCTGAAGGAACAATCCATGAGCCAAGCCGCCAGTTCCGCTTCGTCTTCGTCATTCGCCGCCCCGGGCGACAAGCCGGCCCTGCACGGGCTGCGCGTGATCGACATCGCCACCGTCATCGCTGCACCCTACTGCGCCACCCTGCTCGGCGAGTTCGGCGCCGACGTGCTGAAGCTCGAGCACCCCGACGGCGGCGACGCGCTGCGCCGCTTCGGCACGCCTTCGCAACGTGGCGACACGCTCACCTGGTTGAGCGAAGGACGCAACAAGCGCTCGATGACCATCGACCTGCGCACGCCCGAGGGCGCCGAGGTCTTCAAGCAATTGATCGCCAAGACCGACGTGCTGTGCGAAAACTTTCGCACCGGCACGCTCGAGAAGTGGGGCCTGGGCTGGGACGTGCTGAAGGCCATCAACCCCGGCCTGGTGATGCTGCGCGTCACCGGCTACGGCCAGACCGGACCCTACAAGGACCGCCCCGGCTTCGCCCGTGTGGCCCATGCCGTGGGCGGCATCGCCTACCTGGCCGGCATGCCCAAGGGCACGCCCGTGACGCCGGGCTCGACCACGCTGGGCGACTACATGACCGGCCTGTTCGGCTGCCTGGGCGTGCTGATGGCGCTGCACCACAAGGAGCGCACGGGCGAAGGCCAGTACGTCGACGCGGCGCTCTACGAATCGGTGTTCCGCTGCACCGAGGAACTCGCGCCCGCGTTCGCGATGTTCGGCATCGTGCGTGAACGCGCCGGCTCCTCGCACAACGACTTCGCCGTGCCGCACGGCCACTTCGCCACCAAGGACGGCAAGTGGGTGGCCATCTCCTGCGCCACCGACCTGCTGTTCGAGCGCCTGGCCCGCGCCATGGGCCGCGCCGAGCTGGCCTCGGCCGACTTCTATGGCGCGCAGGCCATGCGCCTGGCGCACAAGCACGACGTCAACGAGATCGTGCGCGACTGGTGCGGCTCGATGACGCGCGAAGAGGTGCTGCAGCGCTGCTACGCCACCGACACCCCGGCCGGCCCGCTGAACAACATCGCCGACATCTTCGGCGACCGCCAGTTCCACGCCCGCCGCAACCTGGTGACGATGGACGCGCCCGACACCGGCGAGCAGATCATCGTGCCGGCCCCCGTGCCGCGCCTGTCGGAAACGCCCGGCACCGTGCGCAGCCTCGGGCCCAAGCTGGGCGAGCACACCGACGAGATCCTGCGCGAGGTGCTGGGCTACGACGACACCCAGATCGCCCGCCTGCGCGAGCGCAAGGCGGTCTGAGTGGGCACCGTTTCGCCCCAGGCCGGCGGCGGCATCCTGCAGGGTCTGCGCATCGTCGAAGGCTCCGCCTTCGTCGCCGCACCCCTGGGCGGCATGAGCCTGGCTCAGCTGGGTGCCGACGTCATCCGCTTCGACCCCATCGGCGGCGGGCTCGACCACCATCGCTGGCCGGTCACGGCCGAAGGCCGTTCGCTGTTCTGGGCCGGCCTGAACAAGGGCAAGCGCTCGATCGCCGTCGACATCCGCCAGCCGCGCGGGCAGGAACTGCTCACGGCACTGATCACCGCGCCCGGTGCCGATGCCGGCCTCTTCAGCACCAACTTCCCGGCCCGCGGCTGGCTGGCCTACGACAAGCTCTGCGCGCACCGCGCCGACCTCATCATGGTCAACCTGCTGGGCCGACGCGACGGTGGCTCGGAAGTCGACTACACCGTCAACCCGCAGCTCGGCTGGCCGGCGCTGACCGGCCCGACCGGCAGCCGCGAACCCGTGAACCACGTCTTTCCGGCCTGGGACGCCATCGCCGGCCAGATGATCGCCACCGCGGTGCTGGCCGCGCTGCGCCACCGCGACCGCCACGCCCAGGGCCAGCTCGTCACGCTGGCGCTGAAGGACGTGGCCCTGGCCATGCTGGGCCACCTGGGGCTGATCGCCGAAGCGCAGCTGAGCAGCGTCGACCGCCCGCGCTACGGCAACCATTTGTTCGGCGCCTTCGGCCGCGACTTCCTCACCCGCGACGGCGAACGCGCCATGGTGGTGGGCCTGACCGATATGCAATGGCGCTGCCTGCTCAACGCCACCGGCCTGGCCGACAAGGTGGCCATGCTCGGCCGGCAGCTGCAGATCGACCTGTCGCTGGAAGGCCGCCGCTTCGAAGCCCGCGAGGCCCTGTCGGCGCTGTTCGAACCCTGGTTTGCCGAACGCAGCCTGGACGAGGTGCGCGCGGTGTTCGAAGCCCACCGCGTCACCTGGGGCCCCTACCGCTGCGTCACCCAGGCCCTGGCCCAGGACCCCGACCTGTCCACCGCCCACCCGATGTTCAGTCTGCTCGAGCAGCCTGGCATCGGCAGCTATCTCGCCCCGGCCACGCCGATCGACTTCAGCCACGTGCCGCGCCTGCCCGCCCGGCCCGCGCCGCGCCTGGGCGAACACACCGACGAGATCCTGCAAGACCTGCTGGGCCTGCCCGCACACGAGGTGGGCGCCCTGCACGACGCCGGCATCGTGGCCGGCCCGGAACACTGACTTCACCGCACGGAGACCCACCCTTGAAGCTGCCGAACAACTTCTACAAGCCCCTGGCCATCGGCGCTCCCGCCCCCTGGCGCGAAAGGCCCGTGCGGCCTGAACGCGTGGTGCACTTCTTCCCGCCGCACATCGAGAAGATCCGCGCCCGCCTGGGCGACACCGCGCGTCAGGTCGACGTGCTCTGCGGCAACCTCGAAGACGCCATTCCCATCGACGCCAAGGACGCCGCGCGCCAGGGCTTCATCGACGCGGTGGCCAGCACCGACCTGGGCGACACCGCCGTGTGGGTGCGCGTGAACTGCCTGAACAGCCCCTGGTTGCTCGACGACCTGGCGCAGATCGTCGCGGCCGTGGGCAACCGCCTCGACGCGGTGATGATCCCCAAGGTCGAAGGCCCCTGGGACATCCATTTCGTCGACCAGTACCTGGCGCTGCTGGAAGCCCGCCATGGCGTGAAGAAGCCCATCATGATCCACGCCCTGCTCGAGACCGCGCAGGGCGTGAACAACGTCGAACTCATCGCCAGCGCCAGCCCGCGCATGCACGGCATGAGCCTGGGGCCGGCCGACCTGGCGGCGTCGCGCGGCATGAAGACCACCCGGGTCGGTGGCGGCCACCCGTTCTACGGCGTGCTCGCCGACCCTGAAGCCGAAGCGTCCAGCGCCCAGACCACGCGCGCCTTCGCCCAGCAGGACCTGTGGCACTACACCCTGGCGCGCATGGTCGACGCCTGCGCCGCCAGCAACATCGGCGCCTTCTACGGCCCCTTCGGCGACCTGAAAGACGAAGCCGGCTGCGAAGCGCAGTTCCGCAACGCCTTCATCATGGGCTGCAGCGGCGCCTGGTCGCTGGCGCCGAACCAGATCGCCATCGCCCGCCGCGTCTTCAGTCCGGCCGTCCACGAGGTGCTGTTCGCCAAGCGGATCCTCGAAGCCATGCCCGACGGCACCGGTGTGGCCACCATCGACGGCAAGATGCAGGACGATGCCACCTGGAAGCAGGCCAAGGTGATGGTCGACCTGGCGCGCCTGCTGGCCCGCAAGGACGCCGACCTGGCCGCGGCCTACGGTCTGTGAAGGCGCAGTTCATGGCCACCAAGACCCGCCCCGGCAACTTCTTCGAGGACTTCCGCCTGGGCCAGGCCATCGTGCATGCGCCGCCGCGCACCGTCACGGTGGGCGACGTGGCGACCTACACGGCCTTGTTCGGTGGCCGCTTCGCCGTCAACTCGTCCGACCCCTTCGCCCGCAGCCTGGGCCTGCCGGGCGCGCCGCTCGACTCGATGCTGGCCTTCCACCTGGTGTTCGGCCGCACCGTGGCCGACGTGTCGCTGAACGCCATCGCCAACCTCGGCTATGCCGGCTGCCGCTTCGGCGTGCCGCTGTACCCCGGCGACACCCTGGTCAGCGACAGCCGCGTCATCGGCCTGAAGGCCAACCGCGACGGCAAGACAGGCGTGGTCTACGTGCAGTCCACCGGTGTCAACCAGCATGGCCAGACCGTGCTCGACTACATGCGCTGGGTGATGGTGCGCAAGCGCGACGCCGATGCCCCGAACCCCGAAGCCCTGGTGCCGGAACTGCCCCCCTGCGTGCCCGTGGCCGAGCTGCACTGCCCGTTCACGGTGGGCGCGGCCGGCTACGACACGGCGCGCGCCGGCAGCGAATTCCTCTGGGACGACTATGCCGTGGGCGAACGCATCGACCACATCGACGGCACTACCATCGAGGAAGCCGAGCACATGCTGGCCACGCGCCTCTACCAGAACACCGCCAAGGTGCACTTCAACCAGCACGTGGAACGCGAAGGCCGCTTCGGCAAGCGCATCGTCTATGGCGGCCACGTCATCAGCATCGCGCGCGCACTGTCCTACAACGGTCTGGCCAACGGACTGGGCATCGCGGCCATCCACGGTGGCAAGCACGTGGCGCCCAGCTTCGCCGGGGACACGCTCTACGCCTGGTCGGAAGTGCTGTCCAAGGACCCCTTGCCCGGCCGCAGCGACATCGCCGTGCTGCGTGTGCGCACCGTGGCCACCAAGGACCGCGCGGCCCACGACTTCCCGGGTCACGACACCGCCGCATCACCCGACCCCGCGGTGGTGCTCGACCTCGACTATTCACTGCTGATGGCCCGACGCGCATGAACACCAGTACCCCCACCGCCGCCGCTTCCGCCACCGCCTTCGCGGCGGTGCCCGACGCGCAAGTCAATTCCATCCGAAGCCGTGCCCTCTGGGAACAGCAGCGCGGTGCCGCGCTCGCCAACCCCGGCGCGTTCCACGGCGCCATTGCCAAGCGGCAGATCCACTGGTTCGTCGCCGCCCAGGGCGCGAACGGCGCCTGGCTGAGCTATGACGAAACGCGCCAGCGCTGGACCGGCTGGGACGCCCGCACCGGTGCGGCCGTGGTGGCCGACCTCGGTGCCGGCTTCGAGCCCTGGGACCGCGCTTTCGACGACACCGACCCGCCGCACTGGAAGTGGTTTTCCGGCGGCCGCACCAACGCCTGCTTCAACGAAGTCGACCGCCATGTCCTGTCGGGCTTCGGTGCCGAGACCGCGTTCTTCTTTGAAGGCGACCGCTGGGACATGTCCCAGGACGGCGGCCGCGGCGCGCCGGTCGACGCGCAGACCATCAGCCGCAAGCTGCTGCTGCTGGAAACCGCCAAGTGCGCGCTGGCGCTGCAGGCCCTGGGCCTGAAGGCCGGCGACCGGATCGCGCTGAACCTGCCGAACATTCCCGCCCAGCTCTACTGGACCGAGGCTGCGAAGCGCCTGGGCGTGGTCTACACGCCGGTGTTCGGGGGCTTTTCCGACAAGACGCTGTCCGACCGCATCCACGACGCGGGCGCACGCGTCGACATCACCGCCGACGGCGGCTATCGCAACGCGCAGATCGTG
>JANOBX010000173.1:0-12817 GCA_031411875.1 Burkholderiales bacterium
TCCAGGTATTGCTTGAGGTGCTCGTCATCCTCTTCCACAAAGCAGGTGGCGACTGCACGATCGTCCGGAAACCCGGCCAATACCGCCGCTGCGTCTGCCCCCAATGCCCCGGGCACCCCCGGGTCGTCGCGAATTTCTTGAAGGACTGCCCTCGTCCAGCGCAGGGCTCGACGGCGTTCCGATGGCATGGACATGGCGGTTCCCCAGATAGTCTCAGCGGCAAGGTGATCGGGAAGACGTCGACTCGTCTTCCACAGCTACACAATCTGATGCCGTCGGCCCGGGGTCTGGTCTGAGGCCAGAAGACTGCGCTCGATGCGGCACACCACTCTGTCCTCAGGCGATCACCCGGCGCAGGTTTCTTGCGCTGTCGAGCTCGCCGGGCCGGACGTGCACCGCGGCGCGATCCTCCTGGATGACGGAGATGCCACGCAGCCCGACGCCATGACTGGCGAACCCCTGCGCCTGCCAGCGCGAGGTGCTGTCCAGGCAGTCGTGCTGGTGGCCGTGCAGGAGAACCTTGGCGCCCATCTTCCGCGCCAGCTGATCCAGGAGCGCAAACCCGTGGGGGTGGTATCCCGGCGCCTCGTGCGTGACCAGCACGTCGCACCGCTGTGCCGCCAAAGCCGCGACCGTCCCCGGAAAAATCGTCGACCAGTGTTTGAGCGGTGGGCCGTCACGCCAGCGCTTCTGTGCGGGTGTCGCTCGGGCCAGATCTGCCGGCGACTGAGGCCAGAGCGCGCGCAGTTCCTCGATGCTGCTGTCGACTGATGGCATCCAGACCGATTGCCTGAAGACACCGCCCAGGCCTGCCAACCGGGTGCCATCAGGCAGCGTCACGACACGCCCGTCGATGTTGCGCATGGCGAGCGGACTGTCCCACAGCCGGATGAAGCTGGCCGGCGCGTCGGTGTCGTGGTTGCCGTGGATGAACCACACGCGGTCGGCCATCGCTTCCAGCCCCTCGTAAAGCGGTTTCTGGGGCTCGAGATCCCCCAGCAGGATGACCGCGCTGGCCTGCAGATTGGCTGCCGACTGGACGATGTGATCGAAACGCCCGTGTGCGTCGCCACAGAACAGCACGGGGCCGAAATCTGGTTTGCGCACGTTGGTCATGGCGTCCTTCTTCGCAACGTCGATCGAGCCCGGCGGACGGATCGGCATTGGTGCGTGTCCGGAGCGTTCACCCATCGCCACGTGTGTTGCCCCCAGGTGTCGAAGGATTCCATCCATCAGGCCACTGATGTTCGCCACGCCGATCGGGTTTTGCGAGTGCACCGTGTAAGTGAAGCCAGCAGGAAGATGCACGCGCCCATCGAGCAGCGTATCAGCGAGCCATCGAACCAGCAGCATCGACGTGTCCTGCCCGCCGAGGTCGTGATCGAACGCGATCTCCACCGGACAGCCGCGCCGTTGGAGTTCCTCGATGGCCTCCGACGAGCTGCGTGCGATGACCCACTCTCCGGAGGCCGGCTGCCGTTCGTCGTCGATGAAGAGTCTCCATGCCATTCGTCGCTCCTGCAGATCTCGACCCCGTACAGAAGCCTCGCAAGCGTTGTCATGCGGCGCGGACTCACACAGGCCGCGGCACGACGATTTGCAAGCCCATCGGATCGAACCGCGGGTTTTCAAAGCCTTTATGGCTACGCAGCGGGTACCCCCGCGGGTTGCACACCATGCGGCATCCGCCGACCTGGTAGTCGAAGGAGGTGTGCGTATGCCCGTGGATCCAGAGCTCCGGCACCTCAAAGAAGTGCTCGGCCAGGTCGCTCACGAAGGCGGCGCTCAGGTGGTCGCTCTCGTACACGCTTGCCAACGACCCCCGGTGCGGCGCGTGGTGCGTCACGACGACGGTCGGGCCGTCGAAGGGCCTTGCCAGCTCGGTCTCCAACCAGGCCCGTTCCGCCTGGTGCATCGCCAGCGTGTCCAGCGGCCAGAGGCGACGACGCGTGTGCCGCGTCCCCAAGATGCCTGCAGCGGCGGCGTCGCCGACGGGGGCTGGCTCCCATTCGATGCAGCTGTAGTCGTTCAGGTACCGATCGGCCTCTGCCGAGCACCGTCCGGGGTCAGCCTTCAGCGAGCCGTCGGGTTGCCGGATGCGCAGCCCGAAGTCCGTCCACAAAGTGCACCCCACGAACCGTACGCCCCGGATGACAGCTGTGCCCTGGTTCAGCAGATGGACGCCGAACTGGGCCGCCTGCACTCGCATCTGCTCGCGCTCCCTCTGGTAGCGGCTGCCGTAAAACTCGTGGTTGCCGGCCACGAACACGGCCGGCAGGTCGCCGAAGATATGCTTGCGCCGCGCCCATCCCGGAACGCTGTGTCCCGGGGCGTAGATGTCGCCTGCGAGCACGACCACGTCCGCCTGCCAGCCAGCGGGGGGTTTGAAGGCCGAGAACTCGGTGTGCAGATCGGAGTAGATGGCCAGGGTCAGGCTGGCGTGGCTGACACCGCTGAGCCCGCTTGCGCCGCCGGGGTCGGGCGCGCTGGCAGCTGCCGCAACGTCGCTAGCGGATTCAGCAGCTCCAGGTGCGCCGGGTGGCCCGACCAGTGAAGCATCCGTCGGGCTCATTCCTCTTCCTCCGGTAGCAGCAAACCGCCACACCGCACGAGATCTTGTGCCTGCATGGGGAAGGGACTCTGGTTGCCCGTGGGGTGGCGCTCGGCGCCGAGGGTGGTATCAATCCTCCGGACCCCAAACTTCAGCTTGATCTGTTTGACCTGGGAACGCGCGGCCAGCTCATCGCTCAGCATGGCGTTGATGGCCCACATGAGCGGCAGGTTGACCTGGTGCCGTCCACACCGTACGTAGCTGGGGATGCTTGGGCCCTGGCCGCCTGTCACGCGCGGCCCGGCGTCAATGAGTTGTTCAAGTGCTTTGGGCATGCGGTTCTTCCTCGTTGCCGGCCACTGCTCAACACAGTCCCGGGGTGCGGAGTCCGTCATCCAAAACGACGAAGCCCCGCGATGGCGGGGCTTCGGTAGGGGAGTCGCAAGCGATCTTGCGTTCGAAGATCGCTATGACTTGCGGCTGAGCATCCTACCGAAGCAAAGCACCTCACCGGTCTTGATGACCGGTGCGCGCAGTGTCAGGCGTGTGCTCGGTATGCGGAAAACGGCCATAGGCAGGAGCGTACCAGCAGCCACCGAACCAGGCAACCAGAAGAGGAACAGGAATTTGTCAATTGGCGACCAGTGCGCCAGCGCGCCAGTGCGCGCAGCACCACCAGACGTTCCCTGGTGGTCACTTCTCTGCTATCGCGTTCGAATGTTCCCAGCTCACACGGTCAAAGACCGCTGAGCGGGCGACGGCTTGCTTGCCATTCGCAGCCACCATGAAGAACGCGAAGGACTCAACCCCGAAATCACAGTTGATAGCGGGTGGCGACCCGCAGCCGATCGCCACCGAAATGCAAGATTCGGCGGTAGGCTTATTCATGGCCTGCTTCAGCTCGCGTTGCGCCGATCGAGCAGCCCCTGTGCAAACGGCTTGATCACATCGATCATCTCTTGCACGTCGACCGGCTTGACCAGGTGGGCGTCAAAGCCTGCCCGGGAAGTGCGATCACGGTCACCAGCTTGGCCCCAACCGGTAACGGCGACCAGAAGCATGGTGGCGCCCCATTCCTGGCTTCGAAGACGACGTGCCAGATCGTTTCCGCTGCCATCGGGTAAGCCGATGTCCAGGATAGCAACGTCGGGTCGCCACTCAATGGCGCACGCGAAGCCGGCGTCGGCAGTGTGTGCTGTCTTGACCTCGAAACCAGCCAACTGCAGCACACAGGCGGCCATCTCAGCCGCATCGACGTTGTCGTCGACAACTAGGATATTGATCCCAGTGGTGGGCTCCATCCGCAAAGAATCAAGGCCAGCCGGCTGGGCGGCAGTGGGCGACGCCACAAGTGGAAGTTGAACGATGAAGGTCGAGCCGGCGCCGAGCCCCTCGCTTTGCACATCGATCGTGCCATTGTGAAGTTCCACAAGTCGACGCACAACCGTCAGTCCGATGCCCAGGCCCCCTCGATCATTGCCTAGCGAGCGATGCACCTGCCCGAAGAGCGCGAACATTTTGGGAACCATGTCAGGCGTGAGCCCGGTCCCGTTGTCCGTTACACGGAGGATACATCGACCTTCAGCCTCCGTCGTAGTGACGACAATACGTCCGCCATTCGGCGTGTACTTGCAGGCGTTGCTCAGCAAGTTGTCCAAGATCTGTAGAAGTCGAGCCGGGTCACCGTCCACCCACAGTGAGCTCGGGTCCGGGTGCAATAGCAGCGTGTGACCATGCTCTGCAGCCATCGGCCGTACGTTATCCACTGCAGCGAGCACGATTTTCTGAAAGTCCACCAGCTCCCGCTTGAGTTCGATCACGTTGCGCGAGATCCGGGACAGGTCGATCAGATCATCCAGCAGCCTTGCCATGTGCGCCGACTGCCGCTCGATGGTCCGTCGGGCTTTTTCGATCATCGCGGGACTTGCGTCGGGCCTCAAGAGAGCACTCGCGTACCGGATGGGCGCCATCGGATTGCGCAGCTCGTGGGCGAGCGTTGTGAGGAACTCGCTTTTCTGCTGATCAGCCTTCTGCAGCGCCTGTTGCGCGAGCTTGAGGGTTGTGACGTCGATGTGAGCGGCTATGGCGCCCCGCACCCTCCCTGCATCGTCGAAAAGCGGCGCGGCATTCACCAGCAAATGCAGCAGCGTTCCGTCGACTAGCTCAAGGTCTAGCTCAACGCTGCGCACTTCGGTGCCGGAGCGGGCCGCACGCTGCAGCGGCAGCTCGTCACGGGGAACCTCTTCACCAGCCCGCAAGAAGCGATTCGAGATTTCGGTGTGTTCGGGGCTGCCAACCGACGCGCTATGGCCAGGCTGCAGGCCAAGCATCTTTTCAAGCATCGGCGAGGTCGTGACCTCTCTCGCCCGCGTGTCGTGGGCAACGGCAACGCCTACGGGCAGCAGGTCGAGCATCGTGCGCAACTCTTCGCGCTGGCGGATCAACTCGGTCCGCGAGGTGGTCAGCTGCTCGGCAGCAAGGCGCGCAGCCTGTTCAGCCTCGTCGAGCTCAACAATGGGCGATGACACTTCCGCTGGCCTCTCGCCCTGTCCGACCCTCCGAATCGAGTCGCGCAAGTGGGCTATGCCCGAGGCCAGGGGACGCGCCATGAAAAGAGCGCCCGCCAAGGTGGAGAGCAGAACGACCGCCGTCACTGCGGCGAAAGCGAGCCCGTACCGCTGGGGGGCGGCGTCGACGCTCGTGGCAGGGACAATAACCAGTGTGTGCCAACCTGTGAGCGCTGAGGTGGCGTAGCCGAAGATGATTTCTGTGCCTTCTCGGTTCGCACTGCGTACGATGCCTGACGGCGCCGCGCCATAGGCCTCGCGGATTGCGTCCGCTGCAGGCTTCCCGGCAAACGCCTCGGGGCGCTCGCTGCGAGCGAAGATCAGACCAGCACGGTCATCGATAGCAGCAATGGCGCCTTTTGGGATGCGCTGCTTCAGCCAGTCCGTCCACACATCGTATTCCATCGTTGCCGCGATACCGTAAGCGGGTATCCCGTCACGAAAAACCGGAACACCGACAAACACTGTTGGCTTTCCAGACGTCGAACTGACGACAACGTCAGAGATGAACACGCGCCCCGCACGGACTGCCGCGTCAAGTCCTACTTCCGTTGCGCGGCTGATCGGAATGGGTTGTCCCGTTGGCACTCGCAGGTTCAACAGGCGGGTTCCATCTGCCTTGAAAAACGACATGCTGGACCAGCGCCCATGCAGCCCTTTTGCCTCCTCGAACCGCCCGCGGATTTCCTCCAGATCGAGTCGGTCGAAAACGCTGCTGGTTGCGAGCAGCTGAAGTGCCAAAACACTTCGATTGACCTCGCCGTCGATCGCAGACGAAAGGGTCTGCGCGAGGTCTTGCATCGACTGCAGCCGGGTCTCGCGCTCGTTGCTGACCAGCTGGTAGGTGAGCAAGCCCGCGAGTACAAGGAGCGGGAGAACGGTTGCGAAAAGCAGCTTCGCAAGGTAGCGACGTAAGTGCTGATGGGCCACACAACTTTCCTTGCTGTTTTGACACCCCTGCGAAGTTTATAGCCGCGCGCCCGGGGCCCGACCTACTGACTGTTAGCCTCATCGCGAGGAACAGCTATCCGGTAGTGAGGGCACTTATGCTGCTGTGGCTTGTCGCCTGTAGCCGTGTGGAAACGCGTTGAGCCAGGCATGAGGTGCAGTCATCGCAGAAAGTGCTGCGCTCACAGAGCGAGGTGAGTTCGGCGTCAAGGGCCAAACAAACAACAAGTTCGCGTTGATGCCGTGCTCCATCGCGATTTCCACCACCGACACGCCAGACTGCAGGCTGCGCTTGACCAGTTCCTGCCTGAACTCGGCGCTGTGTCCACGCCACCGCCGTAGGGCCCTAACGACTGCCTTGTCCTTGATGTGCACCACCGGCTTGATGCACACCATCGCAGGCGCGCTTGATCACGCGATCCTGACCATCGGCATTACATCGGGCAATCGGGCCTTGAGGCCGCGCTTACATTGCTGCAGAGCTAAAGCGATTGCACCCACCCGCTTTAGGGCTGCACGCTGAACGTCGTCCCAGCGCCCGCCCACGCCCAGGGTCGATTTCTCGGGTTGCGCTACGAAGCGTGCCTTGGGAACCATCAGGCCATTCCCAGCAATGCCTGGAGCACTGCCATGTCGACTGGCTTCACCAAGTGATGGTCAAAACCCGCAGCGCTTGTTTCTTCCCGGTCTTTGGTTTGACCCCAGCCAGTGAGTGCCACCAGCTTGACGTCGTTGCCGTCTACCCGCTGTCGCACACGCCGCGCCACTTCGAAACCGTCCATGCCAGGCATGCCCAGATCAAGCAAAAGTATGTGCGGCGAAAAACTGGTAAACGCCTCCAGCCCAGCGTTCCCATCGTGCGCCACCTGCACCTGCACACCCAGGCTTTCGAGGACCAGCGCGAGGCTGTCCGCGGCGTCCCGGTTGTCGTCGACGACCAATACCCGCTGCGTCGCCGGACGGTCTAGCGGATTAGCACCTGCGCTGGGAAGTAACTTCGCTTTTGGCTGCGCGGCGAGGGGTAGGCAGACCGTGAAGCAGCTGCCACGCCCGATTCCCTGGCTCTTCGCCTGAATTGTTCCGCCGTGCATTTCTACCAAGCGCTTGACCAGGGACAGACCAATGCCCAGGCCGTCTTGTGAACGCGGCGCACCGCTGGCGAGTTGCGAAAACATCTCGAACAGACGCGGCATCTCATCGGCCGACAAGCCGATGCCGTCGTCGCGGACTGACACCACCGCGCGGTCTTGCTCCTCCCGTGCGATCACTTCGATGTGGCCACCGTCATGGGTGTACTTGGCGGCGTTGTTCAAGAGATTCGTGAAGACTTGGGCCAGCCGGACAGCGTCGCCGTAGACGTTCAGTGGGGCGGCGGGCAGCATCACGTCGAGTCGATGCCGAGCGTAGTCAACCAGCGGCTTGCTGGTCTCGACGGAGGTCTTGAGCAAATCGCCCAGATCGACCATTTCGCGATGGAGCTCGATGGTGCCGCGAGTCACACGCGACACTTCCATCAGATCATCGACAAGGCGCACCATGTGACCGACCTGTCGCTCGAGCATCTGGCGTAACTTGAGACTGCGGCCGGCGTCGCCGTCCAGTGCCATCAGCTGCACCGCGTGGCGGATGGGCGCCAGCGGGTTGCGCAACTCGTGCGCCAGCGTCGCAAGGAATTCGTCTTTGCGACGGTCGGCATCCCGTAGCGCGTCGGCCGACACTCGTGCATCATGTACATCAAACGTGCAGCCCGTGTGGCCCAGCCGTTGACCCTCGGCGGTCACGCGAGGCACCGCAACCGACCGCATCCATCGGTACACGCCGTCGTGCCGGCGAAAGCGAAACTCCCGATCGAAGACCTTTCCTTGCGTGCTGCACCGCAACCATGCGTCTACATAGCTTTGCCGGTCCTCGGGATGCAGGTACTGAACCCAGTCGTAGCCCCTGATGTCGACCTGTGTGCTGACACCGACGAACTCAAGGTAAGCGCGGTTCACGAAGATGGCACCGCCTTCGTCGTTCAGCCACATCAACACCGGGGCGCTGTCAGCGATCGTTCGGAAGCGCGCTTCGCTTTCCGACAGCGCCTTCGTCTGACGTTCGATCTCCTCAAGCATGCGATTGAAGGCGTCGGCGAGCGCGCCGACTTCATCTTCGCTGGTTTTGACGGCGCGCACGGCAAAGTCGCGCCGCTCGACCACTGCGTGGGCAGCACTCGACACGCTCAGGATCGGCATGGTCACCACTTTTTGCAACCACACCGACAGTGCGAGCGCGGCGCCGAGCGCCACCGTCATGAAGGCGAAGAGAATGAGGGCGTATGCCCCCAGCCGCGCAAGCAACCGATGCTCGGACACGAAGTACAAGGTCCCGAAGAGCTGACCTCCCTCATGCACTGCCTGAACGAGCTTGAGGCTGTGGCTGTCGAAGCGGTGTTGGGGCGCCTTGGCTGTGCGCGGAATGTCCTGAGCACCGTCGCGCGTGTAAGCCGCGAAGAGCAAGCCGTCGGCGTCGTACAGCGCCGCCTGCACCACGTCCGGCCTTGCCTTGAGCACCTCCAGGTTCTGCAGGGCTTCCTTGCGGTCTTTGAACGCCAACGCAGCAGCGCTGGAGCGTGCCAACACCTCGGCCTGCGTGCGCGCATCGGCCAGATAGGTTTGCCTGTAGTCGAGCTGGGTGTAGAAGATCAGCGCGATGGCCGTCAAAGTCAACGCAGCCAGCGTTGTCGCCAACACCAGCGCTGTGATCTTGGCGCGGATCGAGCTCCGCAGGATTTGGGGCAGCTTCAAGGTGTGTTTGCAGACGCGGGTGATCTGAGTTGGCCGCGCATCAGCGTTCTCCGGAGTCGACGGACAGCGCTACCGCCAGCAAGCGCGCGCTCAAGCGCAAACCTCGGGCACTGGCTGCTGGCACGGAAGCCGAAAAGCGCACACGACCGCCGTCGACAGAGAAATTCAACATGGCGCCGAGTTGCAGCCCGTCTTCCTGCTCAGTGACGATGAGCACCGCGCCGCGGGCGGCAGCGCTTTGATCTCTGACGCGCATTGCGCTGGTGGCGCCGATGAACAGCACGTGAAGGCCGAGAGCATCTTCGCCGTCTCGCAGCCGCCGCATCGTCACGGCTTGGGCGCCAGTAGCTTTCGACCGGATGATCTCGCCGAGGTCCGTTGCCACGGCGTCGTTGCCGACGATTCCGATGACAAGCGGCTCATCAGATCGGCGCTGGGCGCCGGCCGGCCATTCGACGAAGCCAGCAAACTTGGACAGGTATGCCGCCTTGACGGCGCTCTCCCTTGCCAGCGACGGAACTTGCGTCGAAACTTCCGCATGCGCCGCGTTCAGGCACTGCAGCACCACGAGCAGCATCACCCATGAAAGGCGCTCTGTCACTCGCCTGGGCAGGGGAAAGGCCGCGACCACGGCGCCTCAAAAATCCCAGGTGAGTTGAAGTGACCAGCGTCGGTCGAACTCGCTGGTTGGCGCACCGCCGCTACCGGTGCTCAGGTACTCGACATGCTGCGGGTCGAACAGGTTGCGCCCCAACAGCGCCAACCGCAGTCCAGGCGCCATCTGCCAAGCCAATCGTGCATCAAGAGCCACATACGCAGGGACTGCAGCAGACAAGCCGGCCACGCGACGCACCATCAGGTCCAGTTCTCCCTGCGAGGCCACGTCCAGACTGGAGCGCAATGTCCACTGTTCCCGCGGATCGACGCCCAGTCCGGGGAAAGCTGTCGTCGTCGGGCTCAGGCCGCAACAGTAGCGCAACTGCTTGCGCAGCGTCAGGTATCCGGCAGAGAGACGCCACGACGGCAAGACCTGCCAAGTTGCCCAGGCCTCGGCGCCCTGGATGTGGCCGTTGACGAGATTTTCCACGGTGTTTGGCGGCGGCCGCCCGGGCACGCCGCTGCGCAGCCCCTTGTACTCGTCGCGGAACAGGGTGATGGACCAGTTCAGGTCGTTACCGCGGTGACCCCGATGGCCCAGCTCATAGACGTTGGCCACTTCAGACTGGAAGTTCGGTCCGCCTGCGATCAGGAAGGGCTGTACTCCGGGAAAAAAGAAGTCACGGTCTATTCGCGCCGGCGCGCGCACCACGCGTGAAGCGGCGATCCAGGTGGTGGTGTCCTGAGAATGTAGCCACGCCAACCGTAGGCTCGGCAGAGTCTCGACGCCCGAGTAACTGTTGCGTTCCACCTTGACGCCGGCTGTGGCCTGCAGCTTCAGGGCCAATGGCCACTGGTACTGCACAAACGCGTTCGACCAGGTCAGCTTGCGCTCACTGGGGGAAAACAGGACGGCGGCGTTCGCGACATTCTCGTCCTGGGCCATGCGGTGGCCGGCGCCCCACAACAATTTGCCGAGCGCCACAGTCGGTTCATGGCTGAGCTGCAGGTCCGTCGTGACTACACGGTTACGGAACAGGGTGAGGTCATCGCGGTCGGCAACATCGTAGGTTGCCAGCACAGCATATGGAGAGCCGTTGGCGAGCGTGCTGTTCCAGCGCGCCATCACGTTGCCGCCGTGCAGCTTGGGCGCCAGTGCATTTGCAGGCACGTCGCCCCCGCGGTAGGCGTCACCCTGTACGGTCAGCGTGCTCGCGTTCCAGGTCCAATCGCCCCGGAAGCCCGTCTGATGGCGGCTGCTGTTGTCGGCTTGCGACACGCCGCTGGGCAGGCGCGTGCTGGCACGGTCTACCGCCAGCGCATACAGACGCAGGTGGCCGCGCTCGCCCAGCGCCGTGCCCCAACGCGCCACTTCGCGCCCGCCACGCGTCGAGCGAGTGACGGACAGCAGCGTGCCTTGGGTTTGGGCCGCAGTGCGTGTCACCACATTGATGACACCGTTGACGGCGTTGGCACCCCCCAGGGTGCCGCCGGGTCCGCTGATGACTTCGATGCGGTCGATGTCTTCCAGAACTACGTCGTTGGCGTCCCAGAACACACCCGCGAACAGCGGCGAATAGATGGAGCGGCCGTCCACCATCACCAGCAGCTTGTTGGCGATGAGATCCTGGAAGCCGCGCGCGCTGATGGCAAATTGTCCGGCACTCGTTTGTGCGACCTGCAGATTGGGTGCCAGCCGGAGCGCTTCCGGTAGGCTGGTCGCGGCCGACCGGCGGATCTCCTGAGCGGTGATGACGTAGACCGACGCAGTGGCGTTCTGCAAGCTCTGGGCGCGGCCAGAGACGGAGGTCACTTCGAGATTACTGAGTTGTTCGAGCGTCAGATCGGCCAGTTGCCGAGGTGACGCTATCTGCGCCATCTGGGCTTGCGAGGAGGTGATGAAACAAAGTCCAGCTGCCGCAGCGATTTGAGTGGCTTTATTGCTCCAAGTTTTCAGTTTAGCCAACTTCATGATCTGAAGAAATCAGGTCTATCAACTCAAGATGGCAATGTCAGCCGCCTCTCACCTTGCTTCTGCTGACGGCACCCGTGCCGACGGCGGTGATCGGCTTGCGGAGGGCCCAGCAAAGTTTTCAAACTGCTTCTAGAGGGGCAATTTCTGCTCCCGGTGACCAATCGTGACAAAGCCAAGGTTTAAATATCAGTTGGTACAAACCTACTACTCTCGCGGCCCCACAGGCTTTGTCTCGGCCGCGGGGTCGTCACCCATGGCCACCGCCGAGATGTGTCCGGTTTCCTCCAGGGTCGCCAGCTTTACCCCTGCCGCGCTTTCGTGGCCAAGTTTGCGTAAGCCAGCCAGCAGTTCAGCTTCGTTGATGCATTCAGCGTCGAGCGCCTCCCGGATCACCTGACCATTTCGTACAAGCTGACGCGGCTTGCCACGCACCAGGTGGCGAACTGTCGTCGACCGGGCGCACAGCACCGCCATGGCCTTGTGCACTGTAAACACCGTCCCCACGAAAACCAGAGCGCTGGCGGTTCCCTTGTCCAGGGCGACAGTTTGCAGCACCACGCCAAGGGTGATCAGCACGATCAAATCGAAGGTCGTGGTCTGCCCTGCCAGCCTCTTGCCGGCAAAACGCAACAGAACGATCAGCGCGAGGTAGTAAGCGGCTGCCTTTACGGCTTGCCAGGCAAGCGCTTCTATATCCACTGCGAATCGGTCCATTGAAGAGTCCAAGCGCTTGAACTTTACAAGCCCGTGCCGACGTGTGCCGACCCGTCGATTTCCGGTGTGTGGGCACGCCGTTTGCCGCCGCGTGCGGCTGCTCCACCGACCCTGTTTGTAGAAGAGGACATTGTTCATGGCGACCCGATCGTCCCAGCGCCCACCCACCCGATCCCCATCAAAAGGCCGGCTGCCCGAAAACATCGGGACGGTACTGTCCACGGTTTCCGGAGCGTCGTCGATGCCGCTCGATGAGGCGAGCACCTTGATGATGCCGACCATGGAAGGGCAGCGACTCGCCAGCCAAAAGCATGGCGCCGAATTGTCGGTTGCTGCGGTCCCATTCAACGCGCTGAAAGCCGGTGAACACGGCTTGGCGGCGGGTCATGCGCCGCAGGCGGGACAGCCCGTGGAACCACACGATCTGCTCGACACTGCCAGCACGGTGACTGAGGACACGGTCTCTGCAAAGGTGGGCGAAGGCGTGCCGCGCCCGGGCTACAACCCTGGCAACGAGCCCTTGGATCGGGTGAGGGTGGACTCCAGCGGGCAGGTGTTGACGACGAACATGGGTATCCCGGTCAGCGACAACCAGAACTCGCTGAAAGCTGGCCTGCGTGGTCCGACGCTGATGGAAGATTTCATCCTGCGCGAGAAGATCACCCACTTTGACCACGAA
>JANOBX010000174.1:0-50504 GCA_031411875.1 Burkholderiales bacterium
CGCAGCCGTTCCTGCTTCAGCTTCAACGACGCCGGATTCACCACCAGCCGCGCCGAGATGTCCATGATGTGCTCGACCTCCACCAGATGGTTGGCCTTGAGCGTGCTGCCCGTGGAGACGAGGTCGACGATGGCGTCGGCCAGGCCCGTCAAGGGCGCCAGCTCCATCGAGCCGTAGAGCTTGATCAGGTCGACATGCATGCCCTTGGTGGCGAAGTGTTCGCGGGCGATGTGGGTGTACTTGGTGGCCACGCGCATGCGCGCACCATGGCGCGCCGCGGCGGCGTAGTCGAAACCGGCGCGGGTGGCCACGCTCATGCGGCAGCGGGCGATGCCCAGGTCCACCGGGCGGTACAGGCCCACGGCGCCGCCAGGGCCGAGTTCATGGGCGTGTTCCAGCAGGGTGTCGTGTCCGGCCACGCCGAGATCGGCACCGCCATGCTGCACGTAGGTGGGCACGTCGCTGGCGCGCACCAGCACCACGCGCAGGTCGGCACGGCTGGTGGGCAGGATGAGCTTGCGGCTGGATTCGGGGTCTTCCAGCACCTCGACACCGGCTGCGCGCAAGAGCGGCAGGGTGTCGTCGAAGATGCGGCCCTTGGATAGCGCGAGTGTGATCACCGGGGGTCTTGGAAAGGGTGGCGCGCAGCCACCACGGCCCCGCACCGGAATGGGATCAGGCGTGGTGGCCGGCGGCAGGCGCCGCGTATTCGCTGGGGGTCAGGGTCTTCATCGACAAGGCATGAATTTGTTCGCGCATTCTATCGCCCAGGGCCGCGTAGACGCGCTGGTGGCGGCGCACCCGCGACAGGCCATCGAACTCGGCCGACACGATGGTGGCGAAGAAGTGGCGGCCGTCGCCTTCCACTTCCAGGTGCGAGCAGCTCAAGCCCGCGGCGATGAAGTCGCGCACCTGCCCGGGCGTGGGGTCGCTCATGACAGGTCGGCCTGACGTTCTACGACGCGCGAGACGATGCCGTAGGCCGTGGCTTCCTCGGCGCTCATCCAGTAGTCGCGTTCCATGTCGGCCATCACCTTGTCCAGCTTCTGGCCGGTCTGGCGCGCCACCACGGCGGCGATGCGGGCGCGGGTCTTGATGATCTCCTTGGCCTGGATGGCGATGTCCGTGGCCTGGCCGCCGGCGCCGCCCGCGGGCTGGTGGATCATGAAGCGCGTGTTCGGCAGGCACACCCGCCGCTCGGCCGGTGCGGCCAGGAAGATGTGCGTGCCGGCACTGGCCACCCAGCCCGTGCCGACCGTGGTGACCGGCGCGCGCACGAAGCGGATCATGTCGTGGATGGCATCGCCGCTCTCGACGTGGCCACCGGGGCTGCTGATGAGCAGGTGGATGGGCGCGTCCGACTCCTGCGAAAGCGCGATCAGGCGCGCACAGGTGGCGCGGGCCATCTTGTCGTCGATCTCGCCGAACACCATGACGAAGCGCGACTTGAACAGCAGTTGCGCTTCCTGGCCGTCGGCGGCGTTGTCCTTGGCGGCCTTGGAGGGCTTGTCGTCGCCGGCGTTGGTGATGGTGTGCATGGGATGCTCCGAAAGAATGCGTTGGATTATGGCCATCAGCTGCGCAGCTTGTAGCCCGTGGCCAGCAGGCGCAGCGTGATGCCGGCCACGACCAGGAAGCTGCCGCCGACGATGGCCAGGCTGAGCCAGGGCGACACGTCGCTGACACCGAAGAAGCCGCGCCGGAAACCGTCGATCATGTAGAAGAACGGGTTCAGGTGGCTCACGGTCTGCCAAAGCCCCGGCAGCGAGTGCACGGAATAGAACACGCCCGACAGGAAGGTCATGGGCATGATGACGAAGTTCTGGAACGCCGCCATCTGGTCGAACTTGTCGGCCCACAGGCCGGCGATCAGGCCCAGCGAACCCAGCATGCCGGCGCCCAGCACGGCAAAGATGATGGCCCACCAGGGCTCGGCCATGCGCAGCGGCGCGAACCACGCGGTCACGAGGAACACCCCCGTACCCACCGCCAGCCCGCGCACCATCGAGGCACCGACATAGGCCGTGAACCAGGCCCGGTGCGACAGCGGCGTGACCAGCAGGAACACCAGGTTGCCGGTGATCTTGCTCTGCACCAGCGAACTGCTGCTGTTGGCAAAGGCGTTCTGCAGCACGCTCATCATCACCAGGCCGGGGATCAGGAAGCTGGTGTAGCCCACGCCAGGAAACACCTCGACCTTGTCCTCGAGCACATGGCCGAAGATCAGCAGGTACAGCACTGCCGTCATCACCGGTGCGGCCACGGTCTGGAAGGCCACCTTCCAGAAGCGCAGGATCTCCTTGCGGAACAGGGTGCCGACGCCGTTCATGCCACCCCCTGCGCGACCGGGCCCGCGCCTTCCATGATCTCCAGGAACACGTCCTCCAGGTCGGCTCGCCCGATCTCCAGGTCTTCGATCTTCACGCCGCCGGCACGCAGGCTGGCCAGCAGCTGCTCGACGTCGCCCGCATCGCGCGCCGTGATCTGCACGCTGCGTCCGGTGACGCGCGCCTGCGGTGCCAGCGCTGCGGGGAGCACGCTGTCGGTCTTGAAGCGAAGCATGGTGCTGGCGGTGCCGGCCAGCAGGTTGGCGGTGCGGTCCAGTGCCACCACCCTGCCCTGCTTGAGCATGGCGATGCGGCCACAAAGCGCTTCGGCTTCCTCCAGGTAATGCGTGGTCAGCAGCACGGTGTGGCCTTCACGGTTCAGCCGGGCGATGAAATGCCAGAGCGTTTGGCGCAGCTCGACGTCCACGCCCGCGGTCGGCTCGTCGAGCACGATGACGGGCGGGCGGTGCACCAGCGCCTGGGCCACCAGCACACGCCGCTTCATGCCGCCCGAGAGTTGCCGCATGTTCGCCTTGGCCTTGTCGGCCAGGCCCAGCTGCTCCAGCAGTTCGGTGATCCAGGCGTCGTTGTTCTTCACGCCGAAGTAGCCGCTCTGGATGCGCAACGACTCGCGCACACTGAAGAAGGGGTCGAACACCAGTTCCTGGGGCACGATGCCCAGGGCCCGGCGCGCCGCAGCGTAATCGGCCACGACGTCGTGGCCCATCACCGTGACGCGGCCGCTGCTGGCGCGCGCCAGCCCCGCCAGGATGGAAATGAGCGTGGTCTTGCCGGCGCCGTTGGGGCCGAGCAGGCCGAAGAATTCACCCTGGGCGATGTCGAAGGAGACGCCATCGAGTGCGCGGAAGCTGCCGCGCGAGCCGGTGTAGGTCTTGGTGACCTGTTCGAAGCGAACGGCGGGTCCGCCGTCGGTGGGGATCATGGGCATAGGGGCCGGGATTGTAGGCAGCCGGCCCCATCCGGGTCGATGCAAGAATGAACCCACCATGCCCGCCGCTGCCCCGAAGAAACCCCGTCGCACCGCCGAACGCATCCTCGAGGTGACGCTGGACCTGTTCAACCGCTTCGGCGAGCCCAACGTCAGCACCACGCTGATCAGCGCCGAGATGCGCATCAGCCCGGGCAACCTGTACTACCACTACCCGGCCAAGGACGAGCTGATCAACACGCTGTTCAACCGCTTCGAGACGGCGTTGAACGAGCTGCTCGCCGCGGCCGACGCGGTCGAGAACGTCGAGGACGCCTGGCTGTTCTTCCACATGCTGTTCGAGCTGATCTGGCAGTACCGATTTCTCTATCGCGACCTGAACGACCTGCTCAGCAAGAACCGCCGCCTGGAAACGCACTTCCAGTTCGTGCTGAAGAACAAGACGCGCGCCGTGCAAGGCCTGCTCGACGGCCTGTCGCGCAGCGGCGTGGTGCAGATCACCGGCGTCGAGGCCGCGCCCGTGTCCACCGCCATGGTGGTGGTGCTGACCTACTGGCTCAGCTTCGAATACGTGCGCGAGCCGCGCAAGGCACTCGACGCCGACAGCGCCGCCGGCTCGGTGGCGCGTGGCGCCTACCACGTGCTCAGCCTGCTGCTGCCCTATCTGGAGCCGGACTCGCGCGCGCACCTGCATCGGCTGGCGGGCTCTTACCAGCCGGGCTGAACCCGCGCCGGGCACGGCCCGGACCCGGTGTGAATTTGTCGCGAAGCGGCTGTGACGCACGCCGACGCGCGAACTCGACTGCGCCCAGACACTGGGTTCCATGTTGAAGCGAGTGGCCAGGCGGCCACAAGTCGACAACAGCACCGGAACCCGGCCCAAGGCATCCCCAGGCCAGGTTCCACACACCACCGGGATGCGCCAAGAGGAAACCACCATGAAGACCACCACCGCCCTGAACGCTGTCGCCCTGGCTCTGACGCTGGGCCTCGCCACCGCCGCCCATGCCGGCGACTTCGAGGACGCCTACCCCGCCTTCGCCGAAGCCCAGGCCCAGAACCAGACCCAGATGCAGGCCGCTGGCCAGCGCGTCGTGATCAGCGCCCCGCGCTCGCTGCCCGGCGCTGCGACCAGCGTCAGCACCGAAGAGTCCCGCGCACAGCTGGGCGAGGACAGCGGCTCCTTCTGGATGGCTCAGCAATGGGCCGCGCCCCGCGCCACCACGCTGGCCCGCGCCACGACCCTCCAGCGCTGAACCCAGCCAGACCTAGCCGACACGTCCACTGCCCTCCACGTTCCACGCCGCCACCGGCACCGAAAGGAATCATCATGAACACCACCACCCTGCGCACCGTCGCCCTGGCCCTGACCCTCGGCTTCGCCGCTGCCGCCCATGCCGGCGACTTCGACTTCGGTCACCCCGACCAGGACCTGCTGAAGCTAGACCGCACCGCGGCGACGCCCGCCACACCTGAACAGGCCGCGGCGAAGAAGGTGGCCGCGGTCGCCTCGACGCTCAAGCGCGATGCCCGTGGCAGCGTGAGCACCGGAGAGTCCCGCGCCATGATGGGCGAAGACAGCGGCTCGTTCTGGCTGGGCCAGCAGATGTCTCAGCCGACCCCCGGCCCCGCCGTCGCCCGGCTCGAAGCCGGCAAGCGCTGAAAGCCGGCAGAAGCCTGCATCAGCCCCCGCGTGTAGTCCGCCTGCACGCGCCGCGCGGCCAGGTCGCTGGAAGTCAAGGCTTCCACGATCTGGCCGCGCCTCATCACGACGAGCCGCTGGCACAGATGGGTCACCACCGCGAGGTCATGGCTCACCATCAGGTAGGTCAGGCCGCGCTGGCTGCGCAGGCCGTCCAGCAGGTTCAGCACCTCGGCCTGCACCGAAGCGTCGAGTGCCGACGTGGGCTCGTCGAGCAACAGCACCTGCGGCTGCAGGATCAGCGCCCGTGCAATGGCCACGCGCTGGCGCTGCCCACCGGACAGCTGATGCGGATAGCGGAAGCGGAAGCCCCCGCCCAGACCCACCTCGTCCAGCACACGCTCGATGCGCGCTTCGGCGTCGCCGATGCCGTGAATGGCCAATGGCTCGGCCAGGATGCGGTCGACCATCTGGCGGGGGTGCAGGCTGCCGTAGGGGTCCTGGAACACCATCTGCACCTGGCGCCGGAAGGCCGCGCTGCCCGGTGCCGGCATCGCACCCGGCCCCAGCAGGCGCACCGAACCCGCCCGCAGAGGGGCCAAGCCACACAGCGCCCGCAGCACCGTCGACTTGCCCGAGCCCGACTCACCGACGATGCCGAAACTCTCACCCGGCTGCACGCTGAAAGACACGGCGTCCAAGGCCGTGAAGGCGCCGTACTCGACACGCAGCGCCTCGGCCTGGATGCCGGCGCTCACAGCAGCCACTCCGGCTGGCGATCGAGCGTCGGCAAGGGGTGGCGCGGCACACCCAGTTGCGGCAGGCAGTTCAGCAGGCCCTGGGTGTAGGGGTGCCGGGCCTGGGACAGGTCGGCCGAAGCCAGCTCTTCGACCACGCGCCCGGCGTACATCACGAGCACGCGGTCGCAGAACGAGGACACCAGGCGCAGGTCGTGCGAGATGAAGATGAGGCCCATGCCGCGCCCTTCGTTGCCGCTGCGCACGAGCCGGTCCAGGATGGCCAGCACCTCCAGCTGGACGGTCACGTCGAGTGCCGAGGTCGGCTCGTCGGCGATCAGCAGCTCGGGGCCGGCCACCAGCATCATCGCGATCATCGCGCGCTGGCCCATGCCGCCCGAGACCTCGTGCGGGTACAGGCGTGCCACGCGCGCCGGGTCGTCGATCTGCACCGCCGCCAGCGCCTGCAAGGCCTGCTCATGCGCCTGGCGGGCCGACACCGGGCGGTGGGCGCGCAGCGTCTCGGCGATCTGCGCGCCGATGCGCATCACCGGGTTCAGGCTGAACTTCGGGTCCTGCAACACCATCGCCATGCGCCCGCCGCGCAGGGCCCGGCGTTCGCTGGCGCTGCAGGCCAGCAGGTCGGTGCCCTGGAAGGCCAGCCGCTGCGCGCTGACACGCCCGCCCGGCGCCGTCAGGCCCAGGATGGCGCGCCCCGTCTGGCTCTTGCCCGAGCCGCTTTCACCGACGATGCCCAGGCGTTCGCGCCCCAGCGTGAACGACACGCCGCGCACGACTTCGGTGAGTCCGCCGTCGCGACCGGGGTAGGCCACTCGCAGGTCCTGCACGGTCAACAGCGGTGACGCGGGCGTGGCGGTCATTTCGTGGCCTTCGGGTCCAGCGCATCGCGCAGGCCGTCGCCCAGCAGGTTGAAGGCCAGGCTGACGACGAAGATGGCGGCGCCGGGAGCAGCGGCCACCCACCACTGGTCGAGCACGAAGGCGCGACCGGCGGCGATCATCGCGCCCCATTCGGGAGTCGGCGGCTGTGCGCCCAGGCCCAGGAAGCCCAGGCCGGCGGCGGTGAGGATGATGCCGGCCATGTCCAGCGTCACGCGCACGATCACCGACGACAGGCACAGCGGCATCACGTGCCGCAGCACGATGCGCCAGGGGCCGGCGCCCATCAGCTGCACCGCGGCGATGTAGTCGGCGCGGCGGATCGTCAGCGTCTCGGCGCGTGCGATGCGGGCATAGGGCGGCCAGGACGTGATGGCGATCGCGATCACCGCGTTTTCGATGCCGGGGCCCAGCGCGGCCACGAAGGCCAGCGCCAGGATCAGGCGCGGAAAGGCCAGGAAGATGTCGGTCACGCGCATCAGCGTGGCGTCGACCCAGCCGCCGGCATAACCCGCCACCGTGCCGACCAGCAGGCCGATGGGTGCGGCCAGCACCGCCACCAGCAGCACCACGAACAGCGTGATGCGAGAACCGTGGATCAGCCGGCTGAGGATGTCGCGGCCCTGCTCGTCGGTGCCGAACCAGTGCGCGGCCGAGGGCGGCAACAGGCGCGTGGTGCTCAGGTCGCCTTCGGTGGGCGAATAGGGCGCCAGCCAGGGTGCGAACACCGCCACCAGCACCAGCGCCAGGACGATGCCCAGGCCCACCATCGCCAGCCGGTTGCGCGCAAACTGCCGCCAGCCCGCATAGGCCCGGCCCCAGGCGGCCTGCCGGCGCGAGGCCGGGCGCTCGCTCATCAGCCAGGCGTGGAGTTCGGCGGGCTTCATGGTGGCCGGGTCCGCGGGTCGAGCAGGCGGTACAGCAGGTCGCTCAACAGATTCAGCCCGATGAACACCGAGCCCACCACCAGGGTGCCGCCGAGCACCGCGTTCATGTCGGCGTTCTGCAGCGAATTCGTGATGTACAGGCCCAGTCCCGGCCAGGCGAACACCGTCTCGGTGAGCACGCTGCCTTCCAGCAGGCCGGCGTAGGACAGCGCCACACCGTCACGAGCGGCACCATGGCGTTGCGCAGCGCGTGGCGCCAGATGATGCGGGTCTCGCTCAGGCCCTTGGCGCGGGCCGCGACGACGTACTCCTGGGCCAGCTCGTTGAGCATGAAGCTGCGCGTCATGCGGCTGATGTAGGCCAGGCTGAAGTAGCCCAGCAGGCTGCCCGGCAGCACCAGGTGGCTGAGCGCGTTGCGAAAGGCTTCCCATTCGCCGGCCATGGCCGCGTCCAGCAGCAGCAGGCCGGTGACCCGTTCGACCGAATACTCGAAGGCCACGTCGATGCGCCCGGGCCCGGCCACCCAGCCCAGCTTGGCGTAGAACAACACCAGGGCCATCAGCCCCAGCCAGAAGATCGGCACCGAATAGCCCACCAGGCCCATCACGCGCACCGCGTGGTCGGCCAGGCCGCCGCGGCGCACCGCCGCCCACACGCCCAGCGGAATGCCCAGGCCGGCACCGATGACGATGCCCACCGTGGCCAGTTCCAGCGTGGCCGGGAAGGTGCGCGCGATGTCTTCCAGCACCGGGTTGGACGTGAGCACCGAGGTGCCGAAGTCGCCCTGCAGCGCGCGGCTCACGTACAAGCCGAACTGCACGTACAGCGGCTCGTTCAGCCCCATCTCTTCGCGCACACGCTCGATCACGTGCTCGGGCGCGCGGTCGCCCACCACCGCCAGCACGGGGTCGACCGGGATGACGCGGCCGATGAAGAAGGTGACGGCCAGCAGCCCGCCGAAGGTCAGCGCCACGACCACGACGAACCGGCCCAGCGCCCCCGCCCGGCGCCCCAGTCTGCCCCGGCCCCTCACCTCGTCAAGCCTTGGCCACCGGCGCGAAGAAGGTGGAATCCGCCGTGGGCCCCAGGCGCAGGCCCTGCACGTTGGCGCGGAAGGCGGCCACCTCGGTCAGCTGATACAGCATCACGAAAGGGCTGGTGCGGCGGAACTCGGCCTGCAGGTCCTGGTAGAGCTTCGCGCGCTTGGCGCCATCGCGTTCCAGCGCGGCGGCGTCGGCCTTCTTCGTCAGCTCCGGGATGGCCCAGGCATTGCGCCAGGCCAGCGGCTTGCTGCGGGCGTTGTCGCTGTTGTCGGGATTGCGCACGAAGGTGTCGGCGTTGGTGTGCGGGTCCCAGTAGTCGGCGCCCCATTCGCCGATGAAGATGTCGTGGCTGCGCGCGCGGTACTTGGTCAGCACCTGCTTGCCGTCGCCGGGCAGGATCTCCAGGTCGATGCCCGCGGCCTTGAAGCTGCGCTGCAGCGCTTCGGTGATGCCCTGCACCGGCTGGATCGAGCGCATGTCGATCGTCACCTTGAAGCCGGCCGCATGCCCGGCCTTGGCCAGCAGCGCCTTGGCCTTGGCCACGTCCAGCTTGTAGGGCTTGTCGCTCGACGCACCCAGCAGCCCCAGCGGCAGGAAGTTCTGGTGCACCACGCCGATGCCCTTGATCAAGGTGGCGCCGATGGCGTCGTAGTCGACCAGCCACTTGATGGCTTCGCGCACTTCCGGCTTGGCCAGGATGGGGTTCTTCTGATTCAGCCCCAGGTAGTAGACCGTGCCCTTGGGCACGCTGGTGGTGCGGATGGCCGGGTTCTTCGTGAGCGCTTCCAGGTCCTGCGGGCTGAGCTTGCGGGCGATGTCGACGTCGCCCTTTTCCAGCAGCAGCCGCTGCGTGGCCGATTCCTTCACGTGGCGGTAGACCACGCGCTTGAGCTTGGGTGCGATGCCGCCGTAGTTGTCGTTGCGCTCGAACGTGAGGATCTCGTTGGCGCGCCAGTCGCGGATGCGGAACGGCCCGGAACCGGCGTAGTTCGTCTTCAGCCAGGCCGCACCCATGTCGCCGGCCTGTTCCTTGCCCAGCAACAGCTTTCTGTCGACGGCACTGGCCACGCTGGCGGTGAGGCAGTTGTAGACGAGGGTGGGCGCATAGGCCTGGTCGGTCTCCAGCGTCAGCGACAGGGGGCCCGTCTGCTTGACCTTGTCGCGCACGTTGGCCTTGTTCAGGCCGAACTGCGTGAGGATGAAGGCCGGGGTCTTGTCGAGCAGCACTGCGCGCTGCAGCGAGAACACCATGTCCTCGGCCGAGAGCGCGTTGCCTGACGCAAAGCGGCGGCCCGGCTTCAGCTCGAAGCTGAAGGTCTTCCCGTCGGCGGACACCTGCCAGCGCTGCGCCAGGTCGCCCAGCAGCTTAGACGGGTCTGCCGGGTCGAAGCCCAGCAGTCGCTCGTAGCAGTTGCCGGTGACTTCGCCGGTGCTGATCTCGAAGGCCTCGGCCGGGTCGAGGCTGATGATGTCGTCGAAGGCGGCGGCCAGCACCAGGGTGTCCTTCGGCGTGGCCGCGTGCAGCGGCAGTTGGCCGAGCAGCAGGCCCAGGCCCAGGCCTTGTGCCAGGCCGCGGCGGGTGAACAGCGCTGCAGCCATCAAACCTCGCCGCCGAACTTCTTGATGAGGTTGGCGATGTACTTCTCCACCAGCTTCTCGAATTCGCCGCCCACCACGGGCACGACCACCATCTTCATGAGCCCGGGCAGGGGCACGTCGACCTTGCCGGTGATCTTGAGCTCGATGCCCGTGCTCTTCTTCTGGTCGGTGATCTTCCAGCTGCCGCCCACCAGGGCATTACCCTCGCCCTTGACCGGCGTCCACACCACCGTGCCCTTGGCGCGGTTCGACACGTACTTGCTGGCGTAGATGGTCTGGATGCTGACCTGGCCGCTGCCGACCTTTTCCATTTCCCAGCGGTAGACACCGCCACCCAGGTCGACGAGCTGCTCCACCTTCGGGAAGAAGCTCACCGACGTGGGCACGTCGGACAGGACATCGAACACTTCCTTGAACGGCGCCTTGACGGCAAATTCATACCCCAGGTCGATGTCGACGGTGATGGCCATGGTGCAGGTCTCCTTGGGCAAAGCCACGGTGCTTGACCACACATTGTGCCCAGGCTGCGGGCTAACGCTGTTTCAGACCGTGGCTTCCCGGCCCCAGGGCAGCATCAGGGTCAGCAGCAGCAGCTTGTCGAACTCGGGCTGGAAGCGGTCGATGACGGCCTGCGGCTCGGGGCACAGCGCCACGTCGGTGATCAGGCCGAACTGCACGCCGCCGCCGTAGGACAGGATCGACACGCCCACGCCGATGTCGCCCGAGGCCGGCACCCAGAACATGGTCTGGCGCAGCGTGGCGCCGCAGAACTTCAGGTGCTGGGCCGGGCCGGGCACGTTGGTCATCACCGCGGTGGCCTTCTTCGCGAACATGCCCAGCACCATGTCCTGCACCGGCTTGATGAACAGGCCGCTCATCGCCAGCACCGCAAAGGCCAGCAGCGGCTGGTAACTGCCCTTCAGTTCGTCCATGCGCCGGTGCACGGCGTAGACACGCTCGACCGGGTTGTCCACGCCGATGGGCAGCACCAGCGGTGCCAGGCCGAAGCGGTTGCCCAGCTTCCAGGCCTGGTCCAGCGGGCGCAGGTTCACCGGCACCATGGCGCGGATTTCCTTGGCCTGCGGGTCCTGGCCGCGGCCGCGCAGGTACTCGCCGAAAGCCCCGGCAGCGCAGGACAGCAGCACGTCGTTGACCGAGCAGCCCAGGCCGCGGCCGATGGCTTTCACCTCGTCCAGCGGCAGCGGCTCGCTCCAGGCCACGACCTTGCGGCCGCTGGGCCGGCCTTTCAGCAGGGTGGGCGAATCGTCGGACATCAGCGCCAGCGCACCCACGTCGGCCAGCACCTGCACGCCACTGCGGGCCATGTCGACGCTGCCCAGCAGGTTCTGCTGCGGGTGCGCCAGCATTTCCAGCGACTTGGCCACGCCGCCACCGTACATGGCCACGGCCTTGACGGCGATGTCGGTCAGGGGCTTGAGGACGGCGTCGGCCAGCCAGTCGCCTTCGTTGGTGCGGTCGTCGCCGGTGGCATCGATATCAGCTTCAGGGCGGCTGCGGCGGCGGCGCTTCGGGGGGTCGGTGCCGCCGTCGGTGATGGACAGCATCACCGAGATCAGCGCGATGCCGTCGCCGATGCAGTGGTGCACACGCGCCACCAGAGCACTGCCACCTTCATAGTCTTCGATGAAGTGGAACTGCCAGAGCGGACGCTTCGGGTCCAGCGGCCGGGTGGCGAGTTCGCCGCAGAGGCGCTGCAAGGCGTGGCGTTCGGTTTCGCCGGCCTCGGGTTCCAAGGTCTCGGCCACGACATGCCGGTCGATGTCGAAGTCGGCATCGTTCACCCAGTTCGCGCCCATCGCGTCGGCCACGGCCTTCTGGCGGAAGCGGTCGTACTGCAGCAGCTTGGTGTCGATGCGCTCCTTCAGGGCCTGCAGCGTGATGGCCGGGGTGAGCAGCCAGACGCCGACGATCATCATCAGGTTGACGTCGTTGTCCATGCGCAGCCAGGCGGTGTCCACCCGCGACATGCGTTCTGCCGCCGGCGTGGCCGGGTGTTGGCCTTGCGGCATCGGGTTTTCCTTGGGGGCTGCGGTGTCAGAGCCTGCGCACGATGCTGGGTAACATCCCGGGCGTCAAGTTCAGACTAACACCCAAGCCCCGCACCCCCGCCTGCAAGGAAAGCCGCCATGTCCAGCCTGAAAGCCCAGTTCGAAGCCGCCGTGGCGGCCAGCAAGAGCCTGCCCGAAAAGCCCGACAACGCCACGCTGCTGCAGATCTACGCGTTGTACAAGCAGGCCACCTCGGGCGACGTCGAAGGCAAGCGGCCGGGCTTCACCGACATGGTGGGCCGCGCCAAGTTCGACGCCTGGGCCGGCGCGAAGGGCAAGAGCCACGACGAGGCGATGCAGGAATACGTCGACCTGATCGAATCCCTGAAGTAGGCCTGCAGCAGGCGCGGCGTCACTTCGCCGCCAGCGCCTTTTCCACGGCTGCCACCAGGGTGGGGCTCAGGGGGTCGACATTGCTGCCATAGCTGGCCAGGGGCTTGCCGCTGCGGTCGACCAGGTACTTGTGAAAGTTCCAGCCCGGGGCCTGCCCCGTGGCCTGGGCCAGCTGCTGATACAGCGGGTTGGCGCCGCTGCCCTTCACGCTGGTGCGGCTGAACATCGGGAACTTCACGCCGTAGGTGTTGAAGCAGAGCTCGGCGATCTTCTTGCTGTCGGCCGATTCCTGGTTGAAGTCGTTGGTGGGAAAACCCAGAATCACAAGCCCCTTGTCGGCGTAGCGGGCGTTGAGCTTCTCCAGGCCTTCGTATTGGGGCGTGAAGCCGCAGAAGCTGGCGGTGTTGACGACGAGCAGCACCTTGCCGCTGTATTGGCAGAGTGCCTGCGGCTTTTCGTCCTGCAGGCGCGGGAAGCTGTGCTGCAGCAAGGCCGGGCAAGCCGCTGCCGACGGGGTGGCCGTGGCAGCCTGGGTCTGCGCCGCGACGAGCGCGACGCCAAGGAGCGCCAGCACGGCAGCAGCCAGCAGGGTCGGAACGACAGGACGCATGGTTCGGGCTCCAAGAAAACGGAATGGCGCTGATCGTGCCAGAGCAGGGCTAGCGAAGCCCGGCCAGGGTCATCGCGGGCGCCGCGTCGAGGTCGTCACGCACCCAGGCCGCGTCTTCGAACACAGCGTCGGCGAAGAATTCGCTGCGCGTGATGCCGCAGGCGATGCCGGCTGCCCTGGCCGCGCGCAGACCGTTCGGAGAATCTTCCAGGGCGAAGGCGTCGGCCGCCGTCACCCCCAGCCGTTGCAGCGCGGTGGTGTAGGCCAGCGGATCGGGCTTCTTCACCGCCGCGTCCTCTGCACCCACCACCACCGGGAAGATGTCGCGCCAGTGCTCGCCCCAGAGGCTGGCGAACAAGGCCGCGACATTGCCGCGGCTGGTGGTGGTCGCCACGGCCATCTTCACGCCTGCTGCCTGGCACTCGGCCACCAGGCGCTTCACACCCGGCCGCGCCGGCAGCCCGCTGCGGGCCACGATGTCGGTGTAGAAGCGGTTCTTGCGGCCATGCACCTCGAGCATGAAGGCCTCGCGTTCGGGGCCGGCCGGTGGCGCGTCGGCGCGGGAGGCCATGTCGTGCAGCAGCCTTTCCTGGCCGCCCGCCACGTGCAGCAATTCCGCATACAGGGCGAGGTCCCAGCGCCAGGACAGGCCCATCGCCTCGAAGGCCAGGTTGAAGGCGATGCGATGGCCGTCGCGTTCGGTCTCGGCAATGGTGCCGTCCACGTCCCAGATGAGTGCCTTCAGCATGGCCGGCTCAGACCGCACCCAGCGCACGCTGACGGCGTTCCATCATGCGCCAGATGAACGGCGTGAAGATCAGTTGCATGGCGAGCTCCATCTTGCCGCCGGGCACCACCACGGTGTTGGCACGGCTCATGAAGCTGTCCTGGATCATGCTCAGCAGGTAGGGGAAGTCGATGCCCTTCGGGTTGGCGAACCGGATGACGCACAGGCTCTCGTCGGGTTGCGGGATGTCGCGGGCGATGAACGGGTTGCTGGTGTCGACGATGGGCACGCGCTGGAAGTTCACGTGGGTGTGGGCGAACTGCGGCACGATGTAGTGCACGTAGTCGGGCATGCGGCGCAGGATGGTGTCGGCCACGGCCTCGGCCGAATAGCCGCGCACGTGCTTGTCGCGCCAGAGCTTCTGGATCCATTCCAGGTTGATCACCGGCACCACGCCGATGAGCAGGTCGGGGTAGCGCGCGATGTTGACGTCGTCGGTGACCACGGCCCCGTGCAGGCCTTCGTAGAACAGCAGGTCGGTGTCGCCCGACAGGTCTTCCCAGGGCGTGAAGGTGCCGGGGTCCTGGGCATAGGGCTTGGCCTCGACCACGTCGTGCAGATACTTGCGGATGCGGCCGGTGCCGCTTTCGCCGTAGTCGCGGAACAGCGCCTCGAGTTCCGGGAAGAGGTTGTTCTCGGGCCCGAAGTGGCTGAAGTTCTTGTTGCCGGCCTTTTCGGCTTCGGCCTGCCGGGCGCGCATTTCCATGCGGTCGTAGCGGTGGAAGCTGTCGCCTTCGACCACCGCGGCGCGGACGTTCTCGCGCCGGAAGATGTTCTCGAACGTGCGGGTGACGGAACTGGTGCCGGCCCCGGAAGAACCGGTGATCGCAACGATGGGATGCAGGTGGCTCATGCGTGGGCGGCTCCGCTCGGTCAGTCCCTGAAGAGACTGCGTTCGCTGAACAAGGGGTTGGCGACGTCGCGCGTGAGGGTGTCGGCGTGGTAGCGCTCGATGCGCTCGACCTCGTTGCGGCTGCCGAACACCAGGCCGATGCACTGGTGCAGTTCGGCGGGCTGCACGCCCAGCACCGGCTGGCGGCCGGTGCTGGCGCGGCCGCCGGCCTGTTCCATGATCATGCCCATGGGGTTGGCCTCGTGGAGCAGGCGCAGGCGACCCGGTTTCTTCGGGTCCTTGGTGTCGCGCGGATACAGGAAAACGCCGCCGCGCATGAGAATGCGGTGGGCTTCGGCCACCATGCTGGCGATCCAGCGCATGTTGAAGTCCTTGCCGCGCGGGCCGGTCTTGCCGGCCAGGCATTCGTCGACATAGCGCTTCACCGGCGGTTCCCAGAAGCGCGCGTTGCTGCTGTTGATGGCAAATTCCTGCGTGTCGGGCGGCACGCGGATGTCGGGGTGGGTCAGCTTGAACTCGCCCAGGTTCGGGTCGAGTGTGAAGCCCACGACGCCGGCGCCCACGGTCAGGATCAGCATGGTCGTCGGCCCGTAGAGCGCATATCCTGCCGCCACCTGCTGCGTGCCGGGCTGGAGGAAGTCGGCTTCGGTGACGTCGCGACCTGGCACGTCTTCGGCATCGGGCGTTTCGGATGGCAGGCGCAGGATGCTGAAGATGCTGCCCACCGAGACGTTCACGTCGATGTTGCCGCTGCCGTCGAGCGGGTCGAACACCAGCAGGTACTTGCCGCGCGTGTAAGGAGCGGGAATCTGATAGGGCGCGGCCATCTCTTCGCTGGCCATGCCGGCGAGAGTGCCGCTCCATTCGGTGCTGCGGATGAAGATCTCGTTGCCGAGCGCGCCGCCGGGCTTGGCGTCGCCCAGCGCACCGAAGGCGACCGAGCGGCCGATGGCCTTGCAGGCCAGCGCCACGTCCAGGATCAAGGCGTTGAGCTCGCCGCTGGCACCCGGGAAGCGGCGGCGCTGCTCGATCAGGTATTGCGTCAGGGTGCGGCGGTGGGACTCGGTCATGTGGAACGACGGTGCAGGTCGGGAAGGTCGGGCGCCATGACGCGAATGTAGTGCCTGCGCAAAGCCTTTCCGCGCAGGTCAGGACCGTCGCTGAACCGCTTGTGAACTCACTCTAGGTGTGCCTATCCTTCAGGGAAAGTCAGTTCTCCTCGCCCGTTTCATCAGCCACGGCTTAAGCCGAGAGTCCGTTCATGAACATCACGTTTCGACAGCTGCGGGTATTCACCGAGGTGGCGGCCCAGGGCAGCATGGCGCGGGCGGCCGAGACCCTGCATCTCACCCCGCCGGCCATCTCGATGCAGATCAAGGAGATCGAAAACCAGGTCGGCCTGCCGCTGTTCGACCGCAACGGCCGTGCGGTGACGCTGTCGACGGCGGGCGAGTACTTCCTGGTGCACGCCAAGCGCCTGCTGGCCGCACTGAAGGACGCCGACCACGCCATGGCGCGGCTGAAGCGCGTGGAACGCGGCGTGCTCACCATCGGCATGGTCGGCACGGCGAAGTACTTCGTGCCGCACCTGCTGGCACGCTTCCACCAGGACCACCCCGGCGTGGAAGTCCAGCTGCGCGTGACCGGCAATCGCGAACAGCTCGTCGTCATGATGCAGGCCGGCGAGGTCGACCTCTCGATCATGGGCCGGCCGCCGCGCGAGGTGTCCACCCGAGCCGAGTCCTTCGCCGCCCATCCGCTGGTGTTCATCGCCCCGCCCGGCCACCCCCTGGCGCTGCGCAGCGACATTCCCGTGACCGCGCTTCAGGACTATCCGTTCATCGCGCGGGAACACGGCTCGGGCACGCGCACGGCGATGGACGGCTTCTTCGCAGACCACCGTCTCGAGGCGCGCATGGCCATGGAACTGCCGAGCAACGAGACCATCAAGCAGGCGGTGATGGCCGGCCTGGGCCTGAGCTTCATGTCGCTGCACACCGTGGGCCTGGAGCTCAGGAACGAGCTGCTGCAGGTGCTGGACGTCACCGGCACGCCGCTGATGCGCATGTGGAACGTGGTGCACCTGGGCAGCAAGGTGCTGTCACCCGCGGCCGAGGCCTTTCGTTCCTTCATCATCGAACACGGCGAGACCCACCTGGTGGCCCACGACACGCCCTTTCTGGCCACGCTGGCGCGGCAGCGTGGCTGAGCCGCCGACCAGGGGTCCCGCCCGGCCGGCAGCCGATTCAGGCCTTGCGCGGCGTCTTCTTTGCCGCCGGCGCCTTCTTTGCGGCCGGCGCGGCGGCGCGGCTGCTCTTGCTGAGCAGGGCGTCCAGGTTCTTCTCGATCTCGCTCTCGATCGTCTTGCTGAAGGCGCCGAGCAGGAAGCCCAGCTTGGCGTTCAGATCGAAGTGGTCGGCGGCCACCACCAGGGTGCCGTTGACGCCGCTGCGCGTGAATTCGACGGTGTCGCTGAATTCGCCCTCGACGACGGTGCAGGCCATGTCGAACTTGGCCTCGACCTCCTCGGCCCACTTCCAGGCGATCTTGCGGGCCTTGGTCAGGCCGAGTTCGTGGTCACGGTGGATGTGGATGGCGGCCATGCGGGTCTCACCTCGGGTTGATGTTCAGGAGTCTGCTGCGGCGCTCGGCCTTCGGCAAGTCGGACAGGAGCTTGACTTCGGCGTAGAAGCGGCCGAAATCGCGCCCCTGCGCTTCGAACAGGGCTTCGAAGGCCGGCACCAGTTCGTCGTAGGCGGCCTGCACCGCGAACGCGGCGTTGTTCGCGCGCGCCACCCAGGCGTCGTAGCCGCTGAAGCCGGACCAGGGCCCGGCCTTCAGGGCCTCGTATTCGGCGCGGAAGTCGGCCATGGCCTGCGCTTTCGCCTGGCGCAGCGCGGCGGCCGACTGCGGGCTGGCGTAGATGGCGGCCAGCCTCAGCCGCGTGCGCAGCGTCAGCGCGCGAAAGGCCTGGCGGCGGCTGTCGAAGACGACGTACTCGGCGCGTGCGGCCTCGCTGGCGCGTTGCTGCAGCCACAGCGCACCCCCGATGCGCTCCACGGCCACGGCGAAGGATTCATTGAACACCGTGTCGTCGTCGGCATACGCCACCTGGTGGCTCAGCTCGTGGAACAGCAGCCGCGCCAGTTCACCTTCTGGCCAGTGGATGAAGGTGTTCAGCAAGGGGTCGCCACCCAGCCATTCGGTTCGGCCCAGCGTGCTGTAGGCCGGCACGCCGTAGACGCTGGTTTCCCAGCCCTCGCCGCGCAACTCGGCGGCCAGCAGATCGGCGCCTTCGCGGCTGAAGTAGCCGCGATAGCCGACGCAGCCCACCAGCGGGAAACACCAGGTCTTGAGCTCCAGCGACAGCTCGGGCGCGGCGACGAGATTGAAGACGACCGACGGCCGCCGCAGGTCGGCATAGCCGCGGTAGCTGCGGTTGTCGGGCAGCTTGAGCTCGCTCACCGCGAAATCGCGCATGCGCTGGCTGAGCTGAAGGCGTTCGCGCAGCGTGGCCGGGGTGGCCGGATCGGCCACGACGTCGGCCACCGGCCGGGCAGCATTCACCAGATGCAGGTGGCCACCGGCCGCCTGCGCGTAGTAGCCCAGGCTGCTGCAACCGCTGCTCAGCACCAGCGCTGCGGACACCGCCAGGCCTGCGCCACCCAGCCACCGGCGCATCAGGCGGCGGGTTCCGCCGGCACCGCGGCCACCTCCACCAGGCAGTCGTAGAACGACGGTGCCTGGCCCATGTCGGTCAGCCGCTGGTGTGTCAGTTCATTGACGTTGGTGCCGTTCAGGCCGAGCTTGCGCCACCAGATGCCCAGGCCGTTGACGACCCCGGGCCGGGCGCGTTCGCTCACATCGGCCTTGCACAGGTAGCTGCCGCGGTCGTTGAACACGCGCACGGTGGCGCCAGGGGCGATGCCGCGCGCCGCAGCGTCCAGGGCATGGATCTCGAGCCGCGGCTCCTTTTCGGCGGCACGCAGGCTGGGCACGTTCACGAACGTGCTGTTCAGGAAATGGCGCGCCGGTGGCGAGATCATCGCCAGCGGATACAGCCGGGCCAGCGCCGGCGTGCTGGCGGCGCATTCGTGGTTGGGCACGTGGTCGGGCGCGACGCCGGCCTCAGAAGCCACGGCCTTGCCGCTGGGCGTGGCGTAGCCGCCTTCGGCAAAGGGCGCGTCCGGCAGGTTCAGCCGCACCCAGCCCTGTGCTGCCAGCCGGGCGGGGTCGACCCAGTCGGGCTTGAAGGCGCCGCGGGCCAGGGTCTCGTCGCTGTCGCTGAAACAGGGCTCGTCGAAGCCCATGCGCGCTGCCAGCTGGCGGAAGATCTCGGCATTGGACCTGGCCTGGCCCACCGGCACGATGGCCGGCTCGTTCAGCATCGCGTAGGTGTGGCCGTAGGTGCTGTGGGCGTCCCAGTGCTCGAGTTGGGTGGTGGCCGGCAGCACGAAGTCGGCGTGGTCGGCGGTGTCGGTGAGGAAGTGTTCCAGCACCACCGTGAACAGGTCTTCGCGCCTGAAGCCCTGCACCACACGCCCGCTGTGCGGCGCCACCGCCACCGGGTTGCTGTTGTAGACGACCAGGGCTTCGATCTTCGGGCCGAAAGCGGGGCTGCTGTCGCGGTTCAGGTCGTCGCCGATGGTCGACATGTTGATGGTGCGCGGCTGGCGGCCGGCGAGCAGGTCGGGCCGCTGCAGCCAGGCGTCGTTGCGGGCGCGCGGAAACCAGCCGCTGGACGACATCAGCAGCCCGCCCGCGCGGTGCCGCCAGGCGCCCGTCAGGCAGGGCAGCATCGCCACCAGTCGCACGGCACTGCCGGCGCCGTGCACACGCTGCATGCCGTAGTTCAGGCGGATGGCGGCCGGCTTCGTGGTGCCGTAGTCGCGGGCGAGCTGCCGCACCTCGTCGGCGCCGATGCCGCACACCGCAGCGGCGCGTTCCGGCGGCCATTGCAGGGCCCGTTCCCGCAGCGCCGGCCAGCCTTCGACATGGCGCGCGAGGTAGTCGTGGTCGAGCCAGTCGTGGGTGATCAGCTCGTGCATCAGGCCCAGCGCCAAGGCGCCGTCGGTGCCCGGCATCAGCGCGATGTGCTGGTGGCATTTCTCGGCGGTCTCGGTCTTGCGCGGGTCGATGCACACCAGCTTCGCACCGGCCCGCTTGGCCTGCTGGGCGAAGGTCCAGAAATGCAGGTTGCTGGCGATGCTGTTGCTGCCCCAGATCAGGATCAGCCGGCTCTCGGCGAAGAACTCGGTGTGCATGCCGAGCTTGCCGCCATAGGCCACCGCCAGCGCCGCACCGCCGGCACTGGCGCAGATGGTGCGGTCGAGCAGGCTGGCGCCCAGGCGGTGGAAGAAGCGCGCCGCCATGCCTTCGCCCTGCACCAGGCCCATCGTGCCGGCATAGCTGTAGGGCAGGATGGCTTCGGGGTTGCGTGCGGCAATCGCCTTCAGCCGTGCGGCGATGCTGTCCAGCGCCTCGTCCCAGCTGCAGGCCACGAACTGGCCGCTGCCTTTCGGGCCGCTGCGCTTCAGCGGCGTGAGCACGCGCGTGGGGTCGTAGCTGCGTTCGGTGTAGCGGCTGACCTTCGTGCACAAGGCGCCGTGCGTGGGCGGGTGCTCGGGGTCGCCCTGCACCTTGATGGCCACGCCGCCCTGCACCGTGACCTGCAACGCACAGGTGTCGGGACAGTCGTGCGGGCACACGCCCTTGACGATCTTCAGGCTGTTCGAGGGCAAGGCGGCAGTCGGCGTCGAGGTCATCCCGGGAACTGTGCCACAGGGCCCGCCCGCGCGGGCCGTGCAGGCGGCACGGCCGGGCTCAGCGTGAGATCTTGCGGTCGACCCGGGCCACCACCCCCGAACGCAGCGTGAGCACGGTCAGGGTCTGCGGGTCGCGCGAGTGCGGAAAGTAGGTCCAGGTCTTCTCTTCGGGCTCGCCGCGGACCACGCGCACCATCGCCTCGTGGTCGGGCTTGCCGATCTTGAAGACCACCTCGCCCTCGCCCATGCCGGCACGGATGAACTTGCGCTCGGAGGCGCTGGCCGCCAGCGCTGCGACGCTGGTGCAGGCCAGGACGGCCACGAAGGCAGATTGGAGGATGGTCATGGCACCCTGGGCGCAGCATCGAACCGCGCAAGAAAAACACGGGCCGAAACCTTACCACCGACGCGTCGCGGCTAAGATGACCCCAACCCCGCTGCCCGCCTGCCCGAGGACCGCTGCATGAACCTGATCGAACCCATCCTGGCCGACGCCGCCGCCGTGGCCGCCATCCGCCGCGACATCCATGCCCACCCCGAACTCTGCTTTCACGAAGAGCGCACCGCCGACGTGATCGCCAAGGCCCTGACCGACTGGGGCATCCCCATCCACCGAGGCCTGGGCACCACGGGTGTGGTGGGCATCGTGAAAAACGGCAGCTCGACCCGCGCCGTGGGCCTGCGCGCCGACATCGACGCCCTGCCGATGACTGAACACAACACCTTCGCCCACGCCAGCCAGCACCCCGGCCGCATGCACGCCTGCGGCCACGACGGCCACACGGCGATGCTGCTGGCCGCGGCCAAGCACCTGGCGCGGCACCGCAACTTCGACGGCACCGTCTACCTCGTCTTCCAGCCGGCCGAAGAGGGCGGCGGCGGCGCGCGCGAGATGATCAAGGACGGCCTGTTCGAGCTGTTCCCGATGGAAGCCATCTTCGGCGCCCACAACTGGCCCGGCATGGCGGTGGGGCAGTTCGCCATCAAGGACGGCCCGTGCTTCGCCAGCAGCAACGAATTCAAGATCACCGTGCGCGGCAAGGGCGCGCACGCGGCGATGCCGCACAACGGCATCGACCCGGTGCCGGTGGCCTGCCAGATGGTGCAGGCCTTCCAGACCATCATCACGCGCAACAAGCGGCCCATCGACACCGGCGTGATCTCGGTGACCATGATCCACGCCGGCGAGGCCACCAACGTCGTGCCCGACAGCTGCGTCATCGAGGGCACGGTGCGCACCTTCACGATGGACGTGCTGCAGATGATCGAAGAGCGCATGAAGCTGGTGTCCGAACACACCGCCGCGGCCTTCGGCGCCAGCTGCGAGTTCGAGTTCCGCCGCAACTACCCGCCCACCATCAACCATACCGCCGAGACCGCATTCGCGCGCCGCGTGATGGCCGACATCGTCGGGGCCGACAACGTGCACGAGTTCGAGCCCACGATGGGCGCCGAAGACTTCAGCTTCTTCCTGCAGAAGACGCCCGGTGCCTACTTCCTGATCGGCAACGGCGACGGCAGCCACCGCGCCGGCGGCCACGGCCTGGGGCCCTGCATGCTGCACAACCCCAGCTACGACTTCAACGACGACCTCATCCCGCTGGGCGCCACCTGCTGGGTGCGCATGGCCGAAGCCTGGTTGAACGGCAGCCATCGCGGCTGAGGCCGGCTGCTGGCCACTCAGGGCGTTCCCAGGAACAGGTAGGCGTTGCTGGCGCCGCGGTCGCCCAGGCCCAGCCCCAGGAACACCGGGCCGAAAGGGGTTTCACCGCCCAGGTAAACGGCCACCGACCCGAGCCAGCCTTCGCGGCGCTGCCGGGTGTAGGGCGAGGCCACCCGGCCGGCTTCCAGCGCCAGGCCCAACCGCATGTCGCCGCGCAGGCCCAGCGGTGCCCGGCCGATGATGCGCTCGGCGCGCACGTGCCCATAGGCCACGCCGTCGCCCAGGAACTGGCCCTTGGCGTAGCCCGACAGATTGAGGAAGCCGCCCAGCTTGGCCGCGTCGTTCAGCGGCAGCTGACCGTGGGGAGAATCGGTCCAGCTGGCCCGCCCGCCCAGCACCCATTGGCCCACCGGGACGGCCGCCCGGCCGGCCAGCGCCAGACGGCTGAAGTCGCCTCTGTCGGCGTCGAAGAAGCTGGCCCGGAATTCCCAGCCACGGCGCGGGAAGTACAGGCTGTCGCTCCGGTCCAGGTCCAGCAGCACGCTCAGCCCTCCGGTGCTGCGTTCGGGCAGCAGGGAAAACACGTCGACGCCCGTCTCGAGCGAGTTCGTCAGCTTGCTTTCCCGCCAACCCAGGCGCAGCTGGCCGAGCAGTGCGAAGTTCATGCCCAGCCCCAGCTCGACCTGCGCCGTGGCGCTGCGGTATTCGGCAATGCGCTGCTCGATGAAGAAGTAGTCGACACGTTCGCGCAGGTAGCCGGCCTGGGCATAGCCGAAGAAGCGCTGCGTGGGCTCGAGCGGCTGGTAGAACTCGACCGCTGCGCCGGTGCTGGTGCCGAGGTCGCCGGTGAACAGCAGCTCGCCCCCCAGGCTGTTCAGCCAGGTCTTCTGGTAGCCCACACGCAGCTGGTAGCTGGCCCCGAGCCCGATCGAGGTTTCCAGCCGGACACCCAGCCGCAGGTAGTCCGGCCCCCAACTTTTCTCCACCGGCATCACGCGCAGCAGGTTGCGGCCGCCCACCTGCACCAGGCTGTAGTCGACTCGCTCGTAGCTGCCGTCGCCGAAGGCGCGCAGCAGGTCGCGATTGAGGGTGGCCGTGTCCAGGGGTGCACCCGCCATCTGCTGCAGGTAGCGCGAGACCGCCGCGGCGTTGACGCGCTCGACGCCGGTGATCTCGATGTCGTCGATGCGTGGCGCCTCGCCGCGGACAACGGCCATGCGCTCACGCCACCGGGTGTACTGGTCCGGCGGCACCGACAGCGCCGCCAGCGGCCCGGCCTTGAGCTCGGCCGCCAGCCGGCCGTGACCGGCCGCCTCGGCATGCCGTTCGAAGTCGGCGGCCGTGATGGTGCCCAGACCGGGCTGGATGTAGATGTCGCGCGCCGTCAGCGAAGCCAGCGAGGCGCTGACGTTCTGTTCGGTCAGCAGCGCCACCATCTGCGCCGCGACGCTGAAGAAGCCGCTCACGTCCTCGGGCTTGAGCAGTGGCGAGCCCACGTTCACGGCAATCACCACATCGGCCTTGCAGCGCTCGCGGACCTCGCGAATGGGCACGTTGTCGACGAGTCCGCCGTCGACGAGGCGGCGGCCGTCGAGCACCTGCGGCGCCATCAGGCCGGGCACCGCCATGCTGGCGCGCATGGCCAGGGTCAGGCTGCCTTCGCGCAGCACCACGCGTGCGCCGTTGCCGATGTCGGTGGCGATGATCGACACCGGCAGCGGCAGCTTCTCGAGTTCACGCTCGACGACGTCGGCATGCACGAGCTGGTTGAAGAACAGCTTGATCTTCTGGCCCGACACCACCCCCGGCGGCGCGATCAGGCCCCGCTCGGTCACCCCGGTTTCGCTGCCCGGCAGGAAACGCTGGGCCAGGCGCTTGCTGCGGAAGTCGAGCTCGGTGAAGTCCGGCGTGTCGACGAACATGTCGTTCCAGTTGGCTTTTCCGAGCTCGCTGCGCATCTGCGCCGGGCTCAGGCCTGCGGCCCAGGCGCCGGCCACCAGGGCACCCATGCTGGTGCCGGCCACGCAGTCCACCGGCACGCGCAGGCGTTCCAGCACTTCCAGCACACCGATGTGGGCAGCACCGCGTGCGCCGCCGCCACCCAGCACCAGCCCCACCGTGGGGCGCGTCTGCGCCCAGGCGGGGCCTGGGGCCGAGGCCAGGCAGGCCAGCAGTGTGATGAGGCACAGCGCGACGGCAGGCGGCCAGCGCGAGGTCGGTACGGCTGTCATGCCCACATTCTGGCCCGGCACGCCGGCCGGCCCCAGGGCAGGCGGGCGCTTACTGGATGAAGCCGATGGGAGTACGGCGGGCACCGGCATCGGGCAGGTCGGCCAGCCCGATGCTCGACCGCCCGGCCAGCCGGGCGTTGCCGAAGGCCGTCATCCAGGCCCGGCGCATTTCACGCGGGGCCATCGACGCCAGGCGTTCGAGCACCGCTTCAGCGGGCTCGGCGTCGAAGCGTCGCCCCCAGTCGTGCTCCGCGCGCAGGCCGCTGTACAGACGCAAGGCGATGGTGCGGGCGGCGTCGGCGTCGGGGGCCAGCACCTCGTAGACGTTCATCCGGTTCAGGATGGGTTCGGGGATGTTGCGCTCGTCGTTCGCCGTGGCCACCCAGATGACCTGGCTCGCGTCGATGGCGACCTCGGCAAATTCGTCGGTAAAGGTTTGCGCCGTGTCGTGTTCGAGCAGGCTGTACAGCGCGCCCAGCGGGTCGTAGGCGTGCTCGCCACGGGCCTTGTCGATCTCGTCGACGACCATCACCGGATTGGCGTAGGCGCCGTCGACCAGGGTCTCGAAGACCTTGCCAGGGCGTGCGCCCTTCCACTGGCTGCTGGCCCCCGACAGCACCCAGCCGGCGGTGAGGCTGCTCATGCTGATGAAGCCCAGGCCGGTGCCGAGCAGGCGCGAGATCTCGCGCGCGAAATGCGTCTTGCCGATGCCGGGCGGGCCGAGCAGCAGCATCGGGGTGATCTCGAGTGCGTCGCGGCTGTCCTGGCACAGGGCCAGCTGGCGCCGGACGTCGTCGAGCACTTCCGTGAAGTTGGGCATCTCGTCGTACAGATGCTCCATGGCCGGCAGGCCCCCGGGCTTGACCTGGAAACGCTCCGGGCCCTTCTCGATCATGCGTTCGTAGGTCGCGCGCAGGGTTTCGTGCTCTCGCTGGGGCAGCTTGTCCAGCCGCTGGGCGACGTCGCCCACGCGATACACCGACCGCATGCTGGCGATCGGCAATCCGTTGGAGGTGAAGGGAACGAGTTCCTGCGGGCGTTCGTTCATCCGGGGGCTCCTTGCAAACTACAGACAAACTGAAGGCGAGTTCATTCAAGCACAGCGTGCCACAACGGCCGGCAGGAACAAGCGGCTGGGGACACCGCAGTTGCGGGGATCGGCCGGAACGGACACCCGCTGCAAGCGTAGCAAGCCGCGCGCCCACGCCGTTCATCGCCCGCGCACGCAGGTCGTCGGCGATGTCCGGCGACTCGTCGCAGCGGCATGGCGCGGGGTGGACTCGCTGCCTACAGTGCACCCATCGAACAAGCCTTTCCACCCCACCGGGAATCACCATGAACACGCCTTCACACATCGCCGCCCAGAGCCTGCAAGCCCCCGCCAACGCCCGCATCGCCGGTGCAGGCTTCGCGCTCGTCATGACCCTGGCCATGCTGCTCGGGGTGCACATGCTGGCCAGCGTCGAACAGCCGACAGCGCAGATGGCCACCGCACAGCCGGCGGCCGTTGCCGCGCAGTCCTGAGCTGGGCCCCGATCCCGTTTCCTCCTGCAGTCTCGACAAGAGACTTTCCACGCGCCCCGGCCCCCCGGGGCGCTTTTTTTTTCGTCCTCGGCCGGACCAAGGCCGCGGTCAGTAGGACCGGCCCTTGCGGTACTGCGCATGCTGGCGCCGCTGCAGCGAGGTGCCACGCGCGATCGCCGCAAACGAACCGCCGGCGTGGGCGTGGGCAATGGCCAGGCCCAGCGCGTCGGCAGCGTCCTTGCCCGGCAGCGCCGGCAGCCCGAGCAGGCGCTTGACCATCTCCTGCACCTGCGACTTGTTGGCCAGGCCATGGCCGACGATGGCCTTCTTCATCTGCAACGCCGTGTACTCGGCCACGGGCAGGCCGCCGGACACCAGCGCGGCCAGGGCGGCCCCGCGCGCCTGGCCGAGCAGCAGCGTGCTCTGCGGGTTGACGTTGACGAAGACGATCTCGACCGAACTGGCTTCTGGCGCGTATCGCTCGACGACTTCGCGCACGCCCTCGAAGATGATCTTCAGCCGCCCGGGCAGGTCGCCCCGCGGTGCTTCGAGCGTGCTGATGGTGCCGCTGGCCACGTACGCGAGCTGCGCGCCCTGGGCTTCGATGACGCCGAAGCCGGTGCGCTGCAGGCCGGGGTCGATGCCGAGGATCCTCATGCCGCGCCGGGGCTCACACCGAGAAATACCAGCGCACGGAATGGAAGAACACCGGCGCGGCAAAACACAGCGGTGCCACGCGGTCCAGCAGGCCCACGGCCCCGGTGACGCTGGCGGTGTTGCCCCAGAAGCGCACGCCGGCGTCCTTCTTCAGCGCCTTCATGACGAATTCGCCCAGCGTGCCCGCGCCCCCCGCGATGACCGCCATCACCAGCGCCTGCCCGGCCTTGAACGGCGTGATCCAGTACAGACCCAGGCCCACCAGCCCAGCGGCCAGCAGCCCGGCCGACCAGGCCCGGTAGGAGAAGTCGCGGTCGATGTGGCGCGCCACCGGCCGCCGGCGCAGCCAGCGGCTGGCGGCTTCCTGCGCCAGCTGCGCGGCCACCGTCACCATCACCAGGAAGAACAGCAGGAAGGCGCCCCGGCCCTGGACATTGGCGAACTCCAGCAGCAGCAGCGCCGGCGCATGGCTCAGGCCGTAGACGCAGACCATGATCCCCCACTGGATCTTGGCGTTGCGCTCCAGGAAACGCTGCGGGTCGCCAGCCAGGGCGCTGACCACGGGAATGACCAGGAACACGTAGACCGGGATGAACACCGTGAACAGGTCGAAGAAGCGTCCACCCGCAATCACGTACTGCAGCGGCAGCACCACGAAGAAGGCCAGCAGCAGGCTGCGGTGGTCGCCGCGCCGGGTGTGGGCCAGGGTGATGAACTCGCGCAGCGCGAAGAACGAGAACAGGCCGAAGGCCAGCGTCGCTCCCACCGGGCCCGAGAGCCAGGCCACCCAGAACACGATCGCCCCCACCCACAGCGCACGCAGGTCGCGCAGCAGGCGCTGGCGGCGATGGCCCAGGGAGTCGCCGTCCTCCTGCCTTGCAATCGACCAGGCGACGGCCATCGAGGCCAGCGCGAGCAGGCCGAACAGCGTCAGGAACAGCAGCCCGACCTGCTGGTCGGCGGAAAGCTCGCGCAGGCTCCGCATGATCCTCAGGCGGCTTTCGGCCGTGCCGCCAGCACCGCGTCGCGGGCCCGTGCCAGGAAGCCGCGCTTGTCCTCGCCGGCCTGCAGCTGCAAGGGGGTGCCGAAGGTCACGGTGCACAGGATCGGCACCGGCACGACCTCGCCCTTGGGCATCACGCGCTGCACGTTGTCGATCCAGGCCGGCACCAGGGCCACGTCGGGGAACTGCTCGGCCAGGTGGAACAGGCCGCTCTTGAAGGGCTGCGGATCGCCCTTCGCGTTGCGGGTGCCCTCCGGGAAGATGACGAGCGAGTCGCCGTTGCGCAGCGCCTCGACCAGCGGCTCCAGCGGGTCCTGCTCGTCGGTTCGGGTGCGGCTCACATAGACGGCGTTGAACACCTCGGTCGTGATCCACTGCTTCAGCGGCGTGGCCGTCCAGTAGTCGCGCGCGGCGATCGGCCGCGTCACGCTGCGCAGTTCGCGCGGCAGAGCCGCCCAGATCAGCACCCAGTCCAGGTGGCTCTGGTGGTTCGCGAAGTAGATGCGTTGCTCGGCCTTCGGCGGGCAACCCTTCCAGTGCCCCTGAGCGCCCGTCACCAGGCGGGCCACGAAGGCCAGAACGAAGCCCGCGATGTCAGCCTTGCTAGTCAAGCTTCAGCTGCATCAGCGAGGACTGCGGCGTGCTGCCCTGCAACCACTGGGCCAGCGTTTCGCGCGCGCTGTCGTGCATGCCGTCCCAGCGGCAGCCGACCCGGGTGCCGCTGTCGTCGTCGCCGCTGCGCGGCGTGACGTGCTGCACCACCAGGTCGGTGAACAGCACGCTGTGCCCGTCGAGCTGCACTTCCACGCCCTGCAGTCGCGCGCCTGGCGCCAGGGGCAGCTCGCTGGCCGGGTTCCAGACCGCGCAGCCCTCGCCACTGATGTCCACGACCGCCAGCTGGACCATCCTGTCGGGTGCCAGCGGGTGCCGAAAGCGCAGCCGTGGCCCGCGATGACGTTCCTGGCGCACACGGAAGGCGTGGCGCCGGGGCAGCCGGTAGATGAACAGCGGCAGGGCCGCCTCGATCTGGAGGCTGGGGCCGCCACCCAGGCCCGCGGCCCGCGGCGACGCGGCCATGGACAGGCGGTTCACCGGGAACTGCAGCTTCACGTCACCCAGGTAGGCGGCGGCCCAGACAGCGGCCAGCGTAACCAGCCGGTCCAGCCCGGGCGCCTGGGGGTCGACACTGAAGTAGACCCGGCCGGCCTGGTCGTCGACGGCCCACAGCGCTGCAGCGACGACCGGGCCGCCAGGCGCGCCCACGGCCACGTGGACGTCACCGATGCGCAACTCGCGCAGCAAGGCCAGGCGCTGACGCAGGTCGTCGACGCGAAACTGCATCCAGGCGCCGGCCGGGTCGATCGGGTCGATGCCCACCGGGTCGGTGTCGGGGGGTGACATGGCGCGGGTGACCTTGACGGGCGGCGTTGAAGGGCGGCGCAGCCGGCGGCTCAGTGCCTGAAGTGCCGGGTGCCGGTGAAGACCATCGCCACGCCGCGTTCGTCGGCCGCGGTGATGACCTCGTCGTCGCGCATCGAACCGCCGGGCTGGATGACGCAGCACGCACCGGCATCGACGACGACGTCCAGACCGTCGCGGAATGGAAAGAAGGCGTCGCTGGCCACGGCCGAGCCCGAAAGCACCAGACCCGCGTGGCCGGCCTTGATCGACGCGATGCGTGCGCTGTCGATGCGGCTCATCTGGCCTGCGCCCACCCCCAGCGTCATGCCGCCTGCGCAGAAGACGATGGCGTTGCTCTTCACGAACTTGGCCACCTTCCAGGCGAACAGCAGGTCGCCCAGTTGCTCGGGCGTCGGGGCCAGCCGGGTGACGACCCGCAGTTCGCCGGGCCCCACGTTGCGGCTGTCGTGCCCCTGCACGAGCAGGCCCCCGCCCACGCGCTTGAAGTCCAGCGCGTTGGTGCTGGCAGCCAGCGGCACCTCGAGCAGGCGCACGTTCTGCTTCGGTGCAAACACGGCCTTGGCCTCGGCGCTGAAGGCCGGCGCGATGATGACCTCGACGAACTGCCTGACGACGAGTTCGGCCGCGGCAAGGTCGAGCGGCCGGTTGAAGGCGATGATGCCGCCGAAGGCCGAGGTCGGGTCGGTCTGCAGCGCCTTGGCGTAGGCCGCGGCGGCGCTTTCGGCCACCGCCACGCCGCAGGGGTTGGCGTGCTTGACGATCACGCAGGCCGCCTCGCCGAAGGTCTTCACGCACTCCCAGGCGGCGTCCGCGTCGGCGATGTTGTTGTACGACAGCGCCTTGCCCTGCAGCTGTTCCCAGCCGGCCAGCAAGCCGGGCGCGGCCACCCCCGCGTCGCGGTAGAAGGCGGCGGCCTGGTGCGGGTTCTCGCCGTAGCGCATGTCCTGGGTCTTGGTGAACTGCAGGGTGTAGACCGCCGGGAAGGGTTCGCGCGCCGGTACGGCAGCGCAGGCGTCCTCTGCGCCCGGCCGCAGTGCGGACAGGTAGTTGGTGATCATGCCGTCGTAGGCCGCGGTGTGGGCGTAGACCTTCTTCGCCAGCATGAAACGCGTGCTGCGCTCGACGCCGCCGGCCTGCAGCTCGGCCAGCACCCGCGAGTAGTCGCTGGGGTCGATCAGCACGGCCACGTCGGTCCAGTTCTTGGCGGCAGCCCGCAGCATGGCGGGGCCGCCGATGTCGATGTTCTCGACGGCGTCCTCGAGCGTGCAGTCGGCGCGTGCCGTGGCCTGGGCGAAGGGATACAGGTTGACGACCAGCAGGTCGATCGTGCCGATGCCTTGCTCGGCCAGGGCGGCCATGTGTTCCGGCAGATCGCGCCGGGCCAGCAGGCCACCATGGATGTTCGGATGCAGGGTCTTCACCCGCCCGTCGAGCATCTCGGGGAAGCCGGTGACTTCGGCGACCTCGGTCACCGCCAGGCCGGCATCGGCCAGCAGGCGCGCGGTGCCGCCGGTCGACAGCAGGCGCACGCCCAGGCCCGCCAGCGAACGGGCAAATTCGACGATGCCGGTCTTGTCCGATACGGACAGCAGTGCGGTGAGTTCAGGCATGGGCGATTCGAAGTTTCGGAAAGGGGGGCCGGCCTGGGCTATCGGTCGTCGGCCTTCAGCAACCGATGGTCGAGCAGCTTGCGGCGCAGCGTATTGCGGTTGATGCCCAGCCATTCGGCGGCCTTGCTCTGGTTGCCTTCAGCGTGGCGCATGACGACGTCGAGCAGCGGCTTTTCCACCGCACTGATGACCAGGTCGTGCAGGCCGCCGGGTTCGGCGCCCCGCAGGTCCTTGAAATACTGCTCGACGCTCGCACGGATGCACTCGTCGATGTGCTTCCTGCTGCTCATGCCGCCAGCGCCTCTTCTTCGGTGTTCAGCGTGTGGCCTGCAGCCGGCGGCAGCAGCACATGCCGGCTGCCCAGTTCTTCGAAGAACGAGTGCACGGCCTGCCATTGCGCGTCGCAGTCGTCGAGGCCGTTCATCGCGCTGCGGAAGGCTTCGCCACCCGGCAGCCCCCTGACGGCCCAGCCGATGTGCTTGCGCGCGCTGCGCACGCCGATGTGCTCGCCATACAGCGCGTAATGGTCCTGCAGGTGTTCCAGCAGCCAGGCCTGGACCTGGCGCACCGTGGGCGCGGGCAGGTGGGCACCGGTGGCCAGGAAGTGCGCGATCTCGCGAAAGATCCACGGCCGACCCTGGGCCGCACGGCCGATCATCACGGCATCGGCGCCGGTCTGGCGAAGCACGTCGCGTGCACGCTCGGGGCTGTCGATGTCGCCGTTGGCGACCACCGGAATGCGCAGGAACGACTTCACTGCGGCCACCGTGTCGTGCTCGGCGTGACCACCGTAGCCCTGCTCACGTGTGCGGCCATGCACGGTGACCATGGCCACGCCGGCCGATTCTGCAGCGCGGGCCAGGCTCAAGGCATTGCGGCCACGGGGCCCGGCACTGCACCAGCCGGTGCGCATCTTCAGCGTCACCGGCACGCCCAGCGGCGCAGCGGCCGCGACCACGGCCTCGACGATGCGCAGCGCCAGCGGCTCGTTCTGCATCAGGGCCGAACCGGCGTAGACGTTGCACACCTTCTTGGCCGGGCAGCCCATGTTGATGTCGATGATCTGTGCGCCGCGGTCGATGTTGTAGCGCGCTGCATCGGCCATCTCGGCCGGGTCGACACCGGCGATCTGCACCGCGATCGGGCCGGGCTCGCCGCTGTGGTCGGCACGGCGGGAGGTTTTCAGCGAAGTCCAGAGCGCGCGCTGGCTGGTCACCATTTCGCTCACGGCATGGCCTGCCCCGAGCCTGCGACAAAGCATGCGGAAAGGGCGATCGGTGACGCCGGCCATCGGGGCCGCGAACAGCCGGTTCGGCAGTTCGATGGCGCCGATGCGCAGGGGGCTGGAGGGGGCAGGAAGTGCCAAGACGGAGACCGGCGGACTGCTCAAAAATGAGGCGCGAGTATACCGGCGGCACCGAAGCCGCCAGCGCGCGTCGGGCCGGGTGCCGTCGCGAATAATGCCGGGGACGATGGAAGCCTGGCTGCAATCACTTCTGACCACCCTGGCGCTGCCGGAATATGGCCTGAGCACGGTGTTCGTGATGTCGCTGCTGTCGGCCACCCTGCTGCCGATGGCCAGCGTGCCGTTCGTGTTCGGGCTCATCAAGGTCAACCCCGATCTGTTCTGGCCGGCCATCCTGGTGGCCACTGCCGGCAACACGCTGGGCGGCTGCATCACCTACTGGATGGGCTATGGCGCCGAGCTGGCCTACGAGCAGCTGGCCAAGCCCCGGCCCACCACCGAACGCGCGCTCGCCTGGGCCCGCCGCTGGGGGCCGCCAGCCTGCCTGCTGAGCTGGCTGCCGGTGGTGGGCGACCCCCTGTGCGCCGTGGCCGGCTGGCTCAAGCTGCCGCTCGGCCCCTGCGTCTTCTACATGGCCGTGGGCAAGTTCCTACGCTATCTGTTCTACGTGGGCGGCGCGCTTTGGTTCTTCCCCGGCGCCATGCCGATTTGAAACGCAGACAATCGTTTCTTTGTCTCCAGACCTGCCCGCCATGACCCGCCACACCACGCCCGCCTACGACGAACTTGCAGGCACCTGGACCCGCATGCACCACTTCGGCCACCTGCAGAGCATCGCGGGCTGGGACCAGGCCGCGAACATGCCGCCCAAGGGCAACGAAGCCCGCGCCGCAGCCCTGGCCGAGATGGCGGCGCTGCTGCATCGCATGCGCACCGACCCGAAGTTGCCCGACCAGCTGGCCCGTGCCGAACAGGAACCGCTCGACGAACTGCAACGCGCCAACCTGCGCGAGATGCGGCGCGAATGGCAGGCATCGAACGCGCTGCCCGAATCGCTGGTGCAGCGCCAGCAGCTGGCCACCTCGCGCTGCGAACACGCCTGGCGAACGCAGCGCCCGGCCAACGACTGGGCCGGCTTCGTCGAGAACTTCCGCCCGGTGCTGGCCCTGGCCCGCGAGGAAGCGGCCCTGCTCAGCGCCCAGGGCGGCATGGGCAAGTACGAAGCGCTCATGGGACGCTTCGAACCCGGCATGACCTGCGACCAGGTCGACCGCGTGTTCGGCGAGGTGCGGCAATGGCTGCCCGGGCTGATCCGCCAGGTGCGCGAGAAGCAGGCGGCGGAACACGCCGCGCAGCCCCTGCTCGACCCGGTGGGGCCGTTTGCACTCGACGCGCAGCGGCGCCTGTGCGAGCAGGTGATGCGCTTGCTGGGCTTCGACTTCGCCGGCGGCCGGCTCGACGTCAGCACCCACCCGTTCTGCGGCGGCGTGCCCGAGGACGTGCGCATGACCACGCGCTTCCGCGAAGACGACTTCCTCGGCAGCCTGATGGGCACGGTGCACGAGACCGGCCATGGCCGCTACGAACAGAACCTGCCGCGTGAACTGCTCGGCCAGCCGGTCGCGCTGGCGCGGTCCATGGCGCTGCACGAAAGCCAGAGCCTGAGCTTCGAGATGCAGCTGGGCAGCCACCCGGGCTTCGTGCATCACCTTGCACCCATGATCCGCGAAGCCCTGGGCGACCAGCCGGCGTTCGACACGCGGAACCTGCACCGGCTGATGACGCGGGTGAATCCGGGTTTGATCCGCGTCGACGCCGACGAGGTCACCTACCCGGCCCACGTCATCCTGCGCTACGAAATCGAACGCCCGCTCATCGAAGGCGAGATCGAGGTCGAGGACATTCCCGCGCTCTGGGACGCCAAGATGCAGGAGCTGTTGGGTCTGGACACCCGCGGCAACTTCAAGGACGGACCGCTGCAGGACGTGCACTGGCCGGAATCACTGTTCGGCTACTTCCCCTGCTATTCGCTGGGGGCGATGTACGCAGCGCAGTGGTTCGCAGCCATGCGCCGCGCCATGCCCGATCTGGACGCGCGCATCGGCAGCGGCCAGTTCCACGTGGTGTTCGACTGGCTGCGCGACAACATCTGGCGGCAGGCCAGCCACTGGCCCACCGACGAACTGGCGCGCCGCGCCAGCGGTGAAGCGCTGAATCCGGCGCACTTCAGGGCGCACCTGGAAGCGCGCTACCTGGGCTGAAGCGCCAGCGTCGTGCCGGTCTCGGGCTGCGTGGCCTCGAACTCCTGGATGAAGGCGCTGTGGCTGACCTCGCTGACCTCCATGCTCGACAGTGGATGGATGTCACCCAGCTCGTTCGAACAGGCCTCGGCCGCCGGCCTCGCAACATCGGGCGGCGACTGCAGCCTTTCGATCGCGAGGCACAGGCTGCTCAGCAGGTCCTGCAGCTCCAGGTCCTCGTCACGCAAGGGCAGGCTGCCGAGCTGCGTGGTGATCTTCGCCAGCCAGTGCAGCGGCACCTCGTCGATGGCCGCGACACCGCGCCGGCCCAGTCCTTCTTCCAGCGCTGCCAGATGGGGAAACGCCGCCCGGGCGCCGCGTACCGGGTCGAGCAAGCGCTTCAACGCCGACTGCATCAGACGCCCGCGCACGCGGTCTGCGGTGCGGGCACGCGCCAGTTCGGCAGGGGATGCAGGTGGTGTCATGGCCGGGCGCCGCTGGTGCAACGCCTGGATATCGGCCGCCTTGGGCCTGAGCTTGAATGCCGGTCAGGCGACCCTGGCCAGCGTGCGCTGAAGCTGGTCGAGCACGGCATCCAGCCGCTGCAGCGCGGGCCCGGTGCCGGCGCGACGGCGGGAACGGCCGGCCGCCCGTGACGCCACGCCCCGCCAGCCGGGCCGGGCCTTCGGCAGCAGGCGGCGGGCGGGGTCGGTGAGCATGGCGATGTCGAGCGACAGGCCGTGCCGCGCCAGCACCGGGCCCAGCCGGTCCTGTTGCGCCAGCAGATGCTCGCGCGTGCGCCGATAGGCGTGCTCGGCCAGCCGTCTGCGCTGCGAATAGTCGAAGGTGTTGGCCAGGAACAGCTCGGGGTCGCTGTGGTCGGGCTCGAACAGCAGGATGTCGGTGCCGGGGTGGCTGCGGGCGTACCCCTGCATGCCGAGTTCCAGGCGCGAATGGATGAAAGAGCGCAAGGTCTGGCTCAGCACCATCGGCAGCCCGCCACGCACCAGCTGCGGAATCGGCCGCGGTTCGCTGGCGCCAGCGCCGGCCATGAAGGGCACGAGCGGGTTCACGCACAGCAGCAGGTCCAGGCCCATGTCCAGCAGCACGCGGGCATGCAGTGTCTTCTTCAGGGCGCCGTCGACGTAGCAGCGGCCATCGATCGCCATCGGCGGAAACAGGCCGGGCAGCGCGGCGCTGGCAGCCACGGCCTGCGACAGCGGCACATGGTCCCAACCCGGCAAGCCGAAGGGCGCGGCCTCGCCGCTGTCCAGGTCGGTGGCGACGATGACCAGGCGCTGGCGCAGCCGCCTGAAGTCGTCGCTGCGCCCCGGTGCTGCGAACATCTGCTGCAGCTTGGCCTGCAGCGGCGCCTGCGTGAACAGGCCCGTGGGCAGCGCGGCGCCGAGCAGCTCCATGCTCGACAGCAAGGATCTCCCCTGCAGCACGTAGCCGGCACCGGCACGTGCCAGATGGGCCGGCAGACCAGCCAGCCGCTGCATCAGTTCGCCCCAGGCCGGGCGGAAGAACAGGCTCGGATCGACAAGGTCGCGGGGCGGGCCGGCGTTGCCGATGAAGCCTTCGCACAGCTGCCGCGGCGTCATGCCGTTGGCCAGCCCGGCGGCGACGAAGCTGCCGGCCGAGACGCCGACATAGCCGTCCAGCGCGTTCAGGTCCAGGCCGTCGATCGCCTCTTCCAGCGCGCAGAGCGCGCCGATTTCGTAGATCGCCCCCAGCGGTCCACCGCCAGCCAGCGCCAACCCGATGCCACCAGGGCCGGCCTGGCGGCTGGCCCGGGCAACAGGCGTTGGCGTCATCAGGCTGCGGCAGCCGCCTTGCGGCGAACGCGCTTCACGGGCGCCTTCATCGGCGACTTGGCGGGGGCCTTGGCCGAAGCCTTCGCCGCCGGCTTGCTCGAGGTGGCTGCGGGCTTGGCCGCGGCACGGCGACGCGTTGGCTTCGCGGCCGCGCCGCTGGTCCTGGGCGCTGCGGAGACAGCGCCTTGGCGCGACAGCCTGGCCACTGCGGCGGCCAGTTCATCCACGCGCTGGATCAGCGTTTCCACGTCCTTGGCCGTGGGCACGCCCAGCTTGGCCATGGCCTTGGCGGTACGGGCTTCGAAGATGCCTTCGAGCTTGTCCCAGTTCTGGTTGGCCCGAGCCTGCACGGTGTCGGCCATGGCCGTCATCTTGCCGGTGACTTCGCCGATCTTTTCCTCGGCCACCGCCTGCGTCTTGCGCTGCAGGCTCTGGCCTTCCTTGACCAGAGCCTCGAAGGCTTTCGTGCCTTCTTCCTGCACCTTGCTGAAGGCACCCATGCCGGCCAGCCAGATGTGCTGGGCCGAGTCTTTCACCGACTTGGCCAGGGCGCCGTCCTGGAGACCGCCGTTCATGGCACTGGCCTTGCGGCTGGAACCGGCCCGGGACTTGGCGCCGGCGCCTGTCTTGCCGGTTTCGGGCGTGGGGCTGGCGTGCATCTTCTTGACCATGGGTGCTTCCTCAAGGGGTTGTCTGTGGTGTGGAATATAGGGTTCACCCCTGGGGAGCGCAGCCTATTTCACTAGTGAGACGGCTCTATGCTTTCTGCCGCGAATCAGCCAACTCCATCCAGGAACCGACCCATGCACTACTTCGTCACCGGCGCCACTGGCTTCATCGGCAAGCGACTCGTCAAGGCCCTGCTGGCGCGCAAGGGCGCGGTCGTGCATTTCCTGGTGCGGCCGGGAAGCGAAGGCAAGCTCGAGGCGCTGTACGACCACTGGGGCTGCACCAAGGCACGGGCCGTGCCGGTCACGGGTGATCTCACGGCCAAGAAGCTGGGCGTGGCCGCCGACACCCTGAAGGCGCTGAAAGGCCAGATCGACCACGTGTTCCACCTGGCCGCCGTCTACGACCTGGGCGCCGACGAAGAGAGCCAGGTGCGGGTGAACATCGAAGGCACGCGCAACCTGTGCGAATTCGCCAAGGCCATCGACGCCGGCCACCTGCACCATGTGTCGAGCATCGCCGCGGCGGGCCTGTACGAAGGCGTGTTCCGCGAAGACATGTTCGAAGAGGCCGAGGGCCTGGAGCACCCCTACTTCATGACCAAGCACGAGAGCGAGAAGATCGTGCGCAAGGAATGCAAGCTGCCGTGGACGGTCTACCGCCCGGCGCTGGTGGTGGGCGACAGCAAGACCGGCGAGATGGACAAGATCGACGGGCCCTATTACTTCTTCAAGCTGATCCAGCGCATGCGGCAGATCCTGCCGCCCTGGATGCCCAGCGTGGGCATCGAGGGCGGGCGCATCAACATCGTCCCGGTGGACTTCGTCGTCGCCTGCCTGGACCACATCGCGCATTCGAAGGCGGAACTGAAAGGCAAGTGCTTCCACCTCGTCGACCCGCAGGGCTACCGCGTCGGCGACGTGCTGGACATCTTCAGCCGTGCCGCACACGCGCCGAAGATGAACCTGTTCGTCAATGCCGCGCTGCTCGGATTCGTGCCCAAGAGCGTGAAGAAGGGGCTGATGGGCATCGCCCCGGTGCGCCGTATCCGCAATGCGGTGATGAAGGACCTGGGCCTGCCCGACGACATGTTCACCTTCATCAACTTCCCCACGCGCTACGACCGGCGCGAGCTCGACGCGGCGCTCAAGGGCAGCGGCATCGAGTGCCCGAACCTGCGCGACTACGCCTGGCTGCTGTGGGACTACTGGGAACGCCACCTCGACCCCGACCTGTTCATCGACCGCAGCCTGCGTGGCACGGTGGGCGGCAAGGTGGTGCTGGTCACGGGCGGCTCTTCGGGCATCGGCCTGGCGGCGGCGCACAAGTTCGCCGAGGCCGGTGCGACCACGTTGATCTGCGGCCGCGACCAGGACAAGCTCGACGAGGCCTGCAAGGAAGCCCAGGCCAAGGGCTATCAGTTCATCGCCTATGCCGCCGACATCGCCGACATGGCCGACTGCGATCGTTTCATCGAGCAGGTGATCAAGGACCATGGCGGCGTCGACTTCCTCATCAACAACGCCGGCCGCAGCATCCGGCGCGCCATCGAAAGCAGCTACGACCGCTTCCACGACTTCGAACGCACGATGCAGCTGAACTATTTCGGCTGCCTGCGTGTCACCATGGGCCTGCTGCCCGGCATGACGGCCAGGAAGAAGGGGCATGTGGTGAACATCAGCAGCATCGGGGTGCTGACGAATGCACCGCGTTTTTCAGCGTATGTCGCGAGCAAGGCCGCGCTGGACGCCTGGACGCGTTGTGCCAGCAGCGAGTTCGCCGACGTCGGCGTCACCTTCACCACCATCAACATGCCGCTGGTGCGCACGCCCATGATCGCGCCCACCCAGATCTATAAAAACGTGCCGACACTGGCACCCGAGGAAGCCGCCGACATGATCGCCCAGGCCTGCATCGCCAAGCCGGTGCGGATTGCCACCCGGCTGGGCATCACGGGGCAGCTGATGCACGCCCTGATGCCACGCGTGGCGCAGATCGGCATGAACACCAGTTTCAGGATGTTCCCCGACTCTTCCGCCGCCAAGGGCGACAAGGCCGCCAAGCCGCAACTCAGCGCCGAGGCGGTGGCCCTGCAGCAACTCATGCGCGGCATTCACTTCTGATGAAGACCATGACACGTCGTCAGTTACGCCGTCAGTACCTGAAGGTGGCGGGCGCCGCCCTGGCAACGGCCGTCTCGGTGCCTGCGCTGGCCGTTGCGGCTGGCGCGGAGGCGCAGGCGCCCGGTGCGGCGCTGCAGCGGGTGGGCGTCTTCTGCCTGCTCGGCCACTCCATCCGGATCGTCGCGCGCGACACCCAGGAGGCCTTGTTCAAGGACGTGGGCATGGACGCGGTGGTCTTCGAGACCGTTGCCGGCGTCCTGGCTGAGCGGCTGCCCAAGGCAGAGGTACTGCGCTTCACTGCCCCGACAGAAATGGACGTGAAAGATCAGCTGGACGTGGGCCTGGCAGCTGCGCGCCGCGCCGAATTGCCGGCTTGGGTGCTGAACGCGGCGGGCCAGGAGAGACTCGACCACGTGCTGCTGGTCGGCAGCAGCACCGGTGCCATGGAATTCAACACGGCCATGAGCCAAGTGGCCGGAAACGACCAGGTCACGGGCGTCGGTTTCTACGTCAGCGCCTCGGGGCGCAGCAAGAATATGAACACCGGCGCGGTGTCCAGCGGCTATCTGGCGCCCTTCGTGCAGCTGCGCATGAGCCTGCTGGCCCTGAGCGGCCCGCGGGTGCTGCACACGACGAACCTGAGTGAAGGCTTCCTGGTGGGCCCGCCTGTGGCCGAGGCTCCGGACCCTTGGCAGTTCCTGAATCGCGGCGAGAAGGCCCAGGCCCTGTCCCGGCTGCTGCGGAGCGCCGCCGGGCGCGGCACACGGGAGTTGCTGGCCCGGGTTTAGCAGCACATGGCGGGGGCCTGCCTGCGCAGGTCGTTCAGCCGACAGCCACCTGCAACACCAGCTTGCCGAAGTTCTCGCCGCTGAACAGCTTGGGCAAGGTTCCAGGGAACGCCGCCACACCGCCGTCGACCACGTCCTCGCGGCTCTTCATGCGGCCGTCCTTCAGATAGCCCGCCATCTCGGCGACTGCCAGGTGGTAGCGGTCGGCGTAGTCGAAGACGACGATGCCTTCCATGCGGGCGCGGTTGACCAGCAGCGACAGGTAGTTCTTCGGGCCCCGAACCGGCGTGGTGTTGTTGTACTGGCTGATGGCGCCGCAGATGACGATGCGCGCGCGCTTGTTGATGCGCGTGAGCACGGTGTCCAGGATCTCGCCGCCGACGTTGTCGAAGTAGATGTCCACGCCGTCGGGGCAATGCTGCTTCAGGCCGTCCTTCACGCTGCCGGTCTTGTAGTCGATGCAGGCGTCGAAGCCCAGTTCCCGCACCACCCATTCGCACTTCTCGGGGCCACCGGCGATGCCCACCACGCGGCAGCCCCTGATCTTGGCGATCTGCCCCACCGTCTGGCCCACCGCACCGGCGGCGCCGGACACCACCAGCGTCTCACCGGCCTTCGGCTGGCCCACGTCGATCAGGCCGAAGTAACCAGTCATGCCGGGCATGCCCAGCACGTTCAGCCACTGGGCCGGCGTGCCCAGGCGAAGGTCGATCTTCGCCAGGCCCGAACGCTTCAACTGGTCGCCAGCGACCCACCAGTATTCCTGCACGCCCAGGCCACCGCTGACACGGTCGCCGACCGCGAAGTCCGGGTGTTTCGACGCCACGACCACACCCACTCCGCCGGCGCGCATGACCTCGCCGATGGCCACGGGCGGGATGTAGCTCTTGCCTTCGTTCATCCAGCCGCGCATGGCGGGGTCCAGGGACAGCGCCAGGGTCTTCACCAGCACCCCACCATCGGTCGGCTCGGCCACGGGCGCTTCGCTGAGCTGCCAGCATTCCGGGCCCGGCATGCCCTGGGGACGTGCGGCCAGGCGCACCTGGTGGTTGACGAGGGTGGCAAGCTGGGCGTCAGCCATGGCGGTCTCCAATGTTTCTGGCGGGGGCCGGCCATGGTAGGCCCGGGCGGAACGCGGGCACGTCGCCCGCGCGACTGCACTCCCTCAGGCCGCGCTACTTCTCCAAGCGCACCACTGTGTACTGGCCGTTCACCTTTTCGGCCACGAAGCGCACCTTCTGGCCAGCGGCCAGGCTGTCGAGCCAGGCCGGGTTGGTGACGCGAAAGCTCATGGTCATGGCCGGCACATCCAGGTTCTTGAGCTCCTCGTGCTTGAGCGTCAGCTTGCCGGTGCCCTTGTCGACCTTCACGACCTCGCCAGCCGCCAGCACCGGAGCCTGGGCCCAGGAAGGGCCGACGGCGAGAACAGCCGCGGCAGCGGCAACAGCGACGATCGCGACATGGAGGCGTTTCACGTGCGTGCTTTCGATGCGTCGACGAAGCTTGTCGACGGGCCTGGGAGTCCCTGGCCGGGCAAAGGTTCCCGGCCCCAAAGCCATTCCGGGAAGCGAAGCGCCAGTTTGCGGTATTCCTACAATCGGTGCCACCCCAAGCTGTTCCGCCTGCCATGACCACCATCGACCCTGACCTGAGCCACATCACGCCGCGCGACCAGGCCGAGATCCTGGCCCAGGCCCTGCCCTACATCCGCAAGTTCCACGGCAAGACGCTGGTCATCAAGTACGGCGGCAACGCCATGACCGACCCCGCGTTGCAGCAGGACTTCGCCGAGGACGTGGTGCTGCTGAAGCTGGTGGGCATGAACCCCATCGTCGTGCACGGCGGCGGGCCGCAGATCGACGAGGCGCTGTCGCGCCTGGGCAAGAAAGGCACCTTCATTCAGGGCATGCGCGTGACCGACGAAGAGACCATGGAGGTCGTCGAATGGGTGCTGGCAGGCCAGGTGCAGCAGGACATCGTCGGCCTCATCAACGCCGCCGGCGGCAAGGCCGTGGGTCTGACCGGCCGCGACGGCGGGCTGATCCGCGCCCACCAGATGAAGCTGGCCGACCGCAACGACCCGGCCGTCGAGCATGACATCGGCCAGGTCGGCGAAATCACCTCGATCGACCCCAGCGTCGTGAAGGCACTGCAGGACGACCAGTTCATCCCGGTCATCAGCCCCATCGGCTTCGGCGAGCGCAACGAGAGCTACAACATCAACGCCGACCTGGTGGCCGCCAAGCTGGCCACGGTGCTGAAGGCCGAGAAGCTGGTGATGCTGACCAACATCCGGGGCGTGCTCGACAAGTCCGGCCAGCTCATCACCGAGCTGACGCCGCGCCAGATCGACGAGCTGATCGCCGACGGCACCATCAGCGGCGGCATGCTGCCCAAGCTGGCCGGCGCCATCGACGCGGCCAAGAGCGGCGTGAATGCCGTGCACGTGGTCGACGGGCGCGTGCCGCACGCCATGCTGCTCGAGATCCTGACCGAGCAGGCCTACGGCACGATGATCCGCAGCCATTGATGGCACCCCCAAGGGCCCGCGGAGGCTCTGCGCGTGTCTGGCTGTTCGACCTGGACGACACACTGCACGACGCCGGCAGCGCCGCCATGCCCCAGCTGGTGGTGGCGATGACCGACTACGTGGCCGAGCATGCCGGGGTGGCGCATGCCGAGGCCACCGCGCTGCGCCGGAGCTACTGGTTGAAGTACGGCGCGACGCTGCTGGGCCTGGTGCGGCACCACGGCGTGAAGCCGGCGCACTTCCTGCACCACACCCACCTGCTGCCGGGCCTGGAAGGGCGGCTGCAGACGCATGTGGCCGACCTGCACGCGCTGGCGCGCCTGCCCGGGCGCAAGTACATCCTGACGAACGCGCCGCTGGCCTACGCCCGGCGGGTGCTGCACACCCTGGGCATGCAGCGCCTGTTCGACGGGCTGTTGTCGATCGAGGACATGCAGATGTTCGGCCATCTGCGTCCCAAGCCCGACGCCCGCATGCTGCGCCACACCGCCGCGCGCCTGAAGGTGCCACCGCATTGCTGCACCCTGGTCGAAGACACGCTCGTGCACCAGAAGGCCGCATGCCGTGTGGGCATGCGCACGGTGTGGATGCAGCGCTGGCTGGGACCGCGGGCGTCGCGTCACCGGCCGCTGCGGCCAGCCTATGTGGGGCGGCGCATCCGGGGGGTGCATGAACTCCTGAAGCCGGGACGCTGAACTCCCCCAATGAGGGTGTGCGGTCAGTGTTTACCTGCAAGCAAGCGCTTGCCCCCGCTGTGCCAGAATCTTTTTCGCAGATTCCTGCCCCACCCGCACGCCCCAGCGGCCGACACCCCAGCCCACGTTTCCATGGCCGACCTGCCTGATGACTTGCCGCTGGCAGGGCCCGATGAAGCGCTGGCCACCGTCGTCCGCAAGACCGGCGCATCGCCCGTGCGCACGCGCCCGAAGCCGGGCGAACGCCGGGTGCAGATCCTGCAGACGCTGGCCCGCATGCTCGAGCAGCCCGGCGCAGAACGCATCACCACCGCGGCGCTCGCCGCTCGGCTGGAGGTGAGCGAAGCGGCCCTTTATCGCCACTTCGCCAGCAAGGCGCAGATGTTCGAGGGGCTGATCGATTTCATCGAGTCGAGCGTCTTCACGCTCGTCAACCAGCTCGTCGAGCGCGAGTCCTCGCCGGCCCTGCAGGCGCAGAAGATCATGACCGTGCTGCTCCAGTTCGGCGAAAAGAATCCGGGCATGGTACGGGTGATGGTGGGCGACGCGCTGGTGTTCGAACACGAACGCCTGACAGCCCGCATGAACCAGTTCTTCGACCGCGTGGAATCGCACCTGCGCCAGTGCATGCGCACAGCGGCCGAAGCCGCCGGTTCCGACACGCCCACGGTCGACGCCCAGGCCCTGGCCTCGGCACTCACGGCCCTGGCCGTGGGCCGCCTGCAGCGCTACGCGCGCAGCGGCTTCAAGCGGCTGCCCACCGAACACCTGGACCTGGCGCTGCAACGCCTGACCACCTGAAGCGTGGTCGGGCCTGCAGCAGCGGCCCCGCCGACGGCGGCCGCATTCAGCGTGGGGGGCGCGCGGCTGCTGCTGCGGCCCGACCGTGCCGTGCACCTGCCCGATCAGGCCACCGTGCTGGTGGCCGACGCCCACATCGGCAAGGCGCAGTCGTTCCGCCGTCTCGGGGTGCCGGTGCCCAGCGGCACCACCGCCGACGGCCTGGCGCGCCTGGCGGCGCTGCTGCAGGCCACGGGTGCTCGCCGCATCGTGTTCATGGGCGACCTCCTGCATGCCGCCAGTGGCCGCAGTGCCGCCGTGCTGGCGGCGGTGGCGGCCTGGCGCGACATGCACAGCGGCGTCGAACTGCTGCTCGTGCGCGGCAACCACGACCGCCATGCCGGCGACCCCCCGCCGGCCTGGGGCGTGCGCTGCGTCGACGAGCCCTACTTCCTGCCCGGCCTGCCCGGGCTGGCCCTGGCCCACCACCCCAGGGCGATGGATGCTGCCTACGTCCTTGCTGGACACGTGCATCCGGCCGTGATGCTGGGCGGCCGCGCGCGCCAACGCCTGCGGCTGCCCTGTTTCCATTTCGGACCCAGGGTCGGGCTTCTGCCGGCGTTCGGCGGCTTCACCGGCAGCCACATCGTCAGGCCGGCCGCCGCCGACGCGGTGTTCGTGATTGCCGACGACGAGGTGCGGTGCCTGAACGGCGCCGCCTAAACTCCCGCGCATGAACCCTGCTTTCGAGCACCTGATCGTGCGCGCCGAATCCCTGCTGTCGCGCCTGGAAGCCCTGCTGCCGCACGCAGCCGATCCGCCCGACTGGCAGGCCTCGATCGCCTTTCGCTACCGCAAGCGTGGCGGCCTGCACGCCGCCGGCGTGCTGGAACCGGTGCGCCATGTGGCCGGCATCCGGCTTGCCGACCTGAAGGAGGTGGACGCGCAGAAGGAACGCCTGCTGCGCAACACGCGGCAATTCGTGGCCGGCCAGGGCGCCAACAACGCGCTGCTCACCGGGGCCCGCGGCACCGGCAAGAGTTCGCTGGTGAAGGCCGTGCTGAACGAGTTCGCGCCGCAGGGCCTGCGCCTGATCGAAGTCGACAAGGCCGACCTGGTGGACCTGCCCGACCTGATCGACCTGGTCGACGGCCGCCCCGAGCGATTCATCGTCTTCTGCGACGACCTGAGCTTCGACGACGGCGAACCGGGCTACAAGGCGCTCAAGAGCGTGCTCGACGGCAGTGTGGCCGCAGCAGGTGACAACCTGCTGATCTATGCCACCAGCAACCGCCGCCACCTGCTGCCCGAATACATGAAGGAAAACCTGAGCTACCAGCACACCGAGGACGGCGAGGTGCATCCCGGCGAAGGGGTCGAAGAAAAGATCTCGCTGTCCGAACGCTTCGGTCTCTGGGTCAGTTTCTACCCTTTCACGCAGGCCGAATACCTGGCCATCGTGGCGCAATGGCTGCGCCATTTCGGCCTGCCTGAAGAGGCCATCGCGGCAGCGCGGCAGGAATCCCTGGTGTGGGCGCTGGAACGGGGTTCACGCTCGGGCCGCGTGGCCCAGCAGTTCGCGCGCGACTATTCGGGGCGTTCGGGTGGCTGAAGCCGCGAAGCCGCCGGCACGCCGTCCGGTGGACGTGGCGGTGGGCGTGCTCGTCGACGGCCAGGGCCGCTTCCTGCTGACCACACGCCCGCCCGGCAAGGTCTACGCCGGTTACTGGGAATTCCCGGGGGGCAAGTTCGAGCCCGGCGAGACCGTCGAACAGGCGCTGCGCCGCGAACTCCAGGAAGAGCTCGGCATCACCATCGGCACGCCGCAGCCGTGGCAGGAGGAAGTGTTCGACTACCCGCACGCCCTGGTCAGGCTGCACTTCTGCAAGGTCCACGAATGGCAGGGCGACTTCGAGATGCGCGAAGGCCAGGCCATGGCCTGGCAGACCTTGCCCGTCGTGGTGTCGCCGGTGCTGCCCGGCACGGTGCCGGTGCTGCGCTGGTTCGCCCAGGAACGGGGCTTCGAAGGCGCCACGCATGTCGCCACGGCGATTGGCTAGACTGCCCGCCATGAACTGGCTCGACACCGTGAAGTGGGACCGCGACGGCCTGGTGCCCGTGATCGCCCAGGAACAAGGCAGCAACGAGGTGCTGATGTTCGCCTGGATGAACCGCGAGGCCCTGGCCGCCACCGTTGCACGCGGCCAGGCGGTGTACTGGAGCCGCTCGCGCCAGCGACTGTGGCACAAGGGTGAGGAATCGGGCCATTTCCAGCAGGTCCACGACATCCGCCTGGACTGCGACGCCGACGTCGTGCTGCTGAAGGTGACGCAGCACGGCGACCCCCCCATTGCCTGCCACACCGGGCGCCACAGCTGTTTCTTCCAGCAACTGCAGGGCGACGCCTGGCAGAGCGCGGAATCGGTGCTGAAAGACCCGCAGGCCATCTACAAATGAGCAGCCACCCCGACAGCGGCACCGACACCTTGAGCCGCCTGGCGGCCGTCATCGCCTCGCGTTGCCCGCAGGCGGGGGGCGACCCCGAAAAAAGTTACGTCGCCCGCTTGTTGAGCAAGGGCCCCGACGCCATCTTGAAGAAGATCGGCGAAGAAGCCACCGAAGTCGTGATCGCGGCCAAGGACGCCGACCGCCCGAAGATCGTGGCCGAAATGGCCGATCTCTGGTTTCACTGCCTGGTGGCCTTGCAGGCCTACGATCTGCATCCGCAGGACGTGCTGGCCGAACTGGCGCGACGCGAAGGCTTGTCGGGCCTGGAAGAATTTGCGCTGCGCAAGGCCCGTCTGCGCGAAGCCGAACCGACGTCCCCCACCGGAGGAACCGCTGCATGAACCCTGTCACCCTTTCCGAACAGCCGGCAGCCGACCAGCGCAGCAACCTCGTGCTGCTGACGCACCTGATGTATGGGCTGCACACGCTGTCGTTCTTCTCGGCCGGCGTCTTTTCGGTGGCAGCGCTCATCCTGAACTATGTCAAGCGCAGCGAGCTGCCCGACGAATTCTTCCGCAGCCACTTCCGCTGGCAGTCGCGCAGCTTCTGGTTCACCCTGATCGCGCTGCTGCTGACGCTGCCGCTGTGGCTGTTCTTCGTGTTTCCCGGTTGGGTGGCCTGGTCCGTCATCGGGTTGTGGTATCTCTACCGTTTCATCCGGGGCTGGTGGATGTTCATCGAGAATCGGGCGATGCCCGCGCCCGCCCCCTGAACGCCTGCCAGCCATGAACTCCGACCCGAACTGCATCTTCTGCAAGATCGTTGCCGGGCACATCCCTTCGCGGAAGGTGTTCGAAGACGATGAACTCCTGGCCTTCCACGACATCAACCCCTGGGCGCCGGTGCATGTGCTGGTGATTCCCAAGGCCCACATCGCCAACCTCGACGCGGTGGGTCCGGAACACGACGCCCTGCTCGGCCGCATGCTGGGCCTGGCGCCGCGGCTGATGAAGGAACTGGGGGTCACGAATGGTTTTCGTACGCTCGTCAACACCGGCCCCGACGGCATGCAGGAGGTCTACCACCTCCATATGCACGTGATGGGCGGCCCGAGGCCCTGGGCCAAGGGCTAGCCAGACAGCATTCCGTGTTGCCCTGCCCGCCGCCCCCGGCGCAAGCAAGGGCAGCGACATCAACGCTCGACGCCCGTCACCTAGAATCGCGGGTTACTCTCTGGAGAAAAGATCATGGGTTCGTTCAGCATCTGGCATTGGCTGATCGTGTTGCTGGTGGTCGTGGTGATCTTCGGCACCAAGAAGCTGCGCAACATCGGTTCAGACCTCGGCAGCGCCGTCAAGGGCTTCAAGGACGGCGTGAAGGGCTCCGGCGAACAGGCCGAGGCCGACGCTGGCGCCACCCCGCAGCAGGTCACGGCCCGCAAGGCCGACAGCCAGACCGTCGACGTCGAGGCCAAGACCAAGAGCTGACGCTTGTCGCGCGCTGGCCGGGCTTGCAGCCCGGTGCCAGGGTGCATGCAAGCCCGGCATCCCACCCCGACATGATCGACTTCGGTTTCGACAAGATCGCCCTCATCGGCGCCGTGGCGCTGATCGTCATCGGGCCCGAAAAACTGCCCAAGCTGGCCCGCACCGTGGGCCATCTGTTCGGCAAGGCGCAGCGTTACGTGGCCGACGTCAAGGCCGAGGTCAACCGCTCGATCGAGCTCGACGAGCTCAAGAAGATGAAGACCGACTTCGAGGACGCGGCGCGCAACGTCGAACAAACCGTTCGCAACGAAGTCGACACCGCCAACACCGCCTTTCAGAACGACTGGAACGGCATCACCTCGGGGCTCGATGTGCACGGCAGCGACAGTGCCTACGAACCCGCGCCCTTGCCGCCCCCGAGCTACAGCCCGCCCAAGAAGAACTGGCGGCTGAAGCGCGGCGCCATGCCCCAGTGGTACAAGCAGCGCCACGGCGTGCGAGGTCGGGCCCAGTCGGGTGCGGCCCGGGTCGCCCGCTTCAGGCCTCCTGGCATGGGGCCGCGATGAGCAGCACGCCACCGAAGGACGAGCTCGAAGGCTCAGAACAACCTTTCGTCTCGCACCTGGTCGAGCTGCGCGACCGCCTCATCCGCGCCGTCATCGCGGTGGCCATCTGTTTCGGCGTGCTGGCGTTCTACCCCGGCCCGTCCGGGATGTACGACCTGCTCGCCGCGCCACTGGTGGCGCACCTGCCCAAGGGCGCGACGCTGATCGCCACGAACGTGATCTCGCCCATCCTGGTGCCGCTGAAGATCACGCTCATGGCGGCCTTCATGGTGGCGCTGCCGGTCGTTCTGTACCAGGTGTGGGCCTTCGTCGCGCCGGGCTTGTATTCGCACGAGAAGAAGCTGGTGCTGCCGCTGGTCGTGTCCAGCACCCTGCTCTTCGTAGCGGGCGTGGCGTTCTGCTACTTCCTGGTGATTCCGGGCATGGCCAAGTTCATCCAGGCCTTCGCCCCCAGCAGCATCACGGCCGCTCCTGACATCGAGCAGTACTTCGGCTTCGTGCTGACGCTGTTCCTGGTGTTCGGCATTTCCTTCGAGGTGCCGATCGCGGTCATCGTGCTGGCCCGCATGGGCATCGTCACGATCGAGCAGCTGCAGAAATTCCGCGGCTACTTCATCGTCGCGGCCTTCATCGTCGCGGCGGTCGTCACGCCGCCCGACGTGATCTCGCAGCTGGCGCTGGCCATTCCGATGTGCATCCTCTACGAGATCGGCATCATCGCGGCCAAGATGCTGATCAAGGGCACCAAGGCGCCAGACGAGGAGCCCGCCGGCGACAAGCCGGTCGCCTGAACGCTACTTCACGAAGCTGTTGATCTGCATGATCGGCAGCATCACCGCCAGCATGATCAGGATCACGACCACGCCCATCACGACGATGAGCACCGGCTCCAGGATCGTGGCCGCGGCAATGGCGCGCCGCTGCACTTCGGCCGACATCTGATTCGAGGCGCGCTGCAGCATCAGCGGCAGTTGCCCGGTCTGCTCGCCCAGGCGGGCGAACATGGCCAGCAAGCCCGGAAAGCGCTTCTTCGCGGCCAGTGCGCTGGCCAGCGGCGCGCCTTCGCGCACCTGCACCAGCGCGTCCATCGCATCGGCGCGCATCGCCCGGTTGCCCAGGGTCTCGGCCGCCGCCTGCAAGGCCTTCAGGATGGGCACGCCGGCGGCGGCCAGCATCGCCAGAGTGCCGCCGAAACGCGCGGCGTTGTAGCTGCGCGCGAGCCGGCCGAAGAAGGGCACGCGCAGCAGGAAGGCGTCGCTGCGCTCGTGAAAGGCCGGGCTGCGCCGGGCCAGCGTGAAGGCCGTGATGCCCCCGGCCCCGAGCAGCAGCACCGCCCAGCCCCAGCTGCGAACGAAGGCGCTGATGGCCAGCATCACCACCGTCAGCGTCGGCAATGCGCGCTTGCTGCTGGTGAAGACTCCGGCGATCTGCGGCACCACGTAGGTCATCAGCACGACGACGATGACGATGGCCACCAGCGAGACGATGGCCGGGTAGAGCATCGCGCCGGTGACCTTGGCGCGCAGGGCCTGCTGCTGCTCCAGGTCGTCGGCCAGGCGCTCGAGCACGGCGCCGAGCGCGCCACTCTGTTCGCCTGCGGCGACCACGGCGCGGTAGACCTCGTCGAACTCGCGCGGGGCCGTGGCCAGCGCGCGGGCGAAAGGGCTGCCGCCGTTGACTTCGCTCTTCAGGTGCGCCACGAGCTCGCGCTGGCGGGGTTCTTCGGCCTCGTCGGCCAGCGCCGTCAGCGCACGCTCCAGCGGCAGGCCTGAGCCGACCAGCCCGGCGAGCTGGCGCGTCCACACCGTCAGCCCCGTGTTGCCGAAGACGCGGCCGCGAAACTTCGGTGCCGTGCCGTCGGTGGTGGCGGTGGTCACCGGCGTCACGGCCAGCGGCACCAGCGCGCGCGCGCGCAACTGGCCGCGCGCGGCCTTGGCGTTGTCGGCCTCGAGCAGGCCGCCCTGGGTCTTGCCGGCGGCGTCGAGCGCTTCGAATCGGTAGGCAGGCATGGAGGCTCAGCGGCTATTCACGGGTCACGCGCAGCACTTCTTCGGGGCTGGTGATGCCGGCCTCGACCAGGCGCTGGCCGTCCTCGCGCATCGAGCGCAGGCCGGCGGCTTCGGCGGCGACAAAGAGCTGGCTCTCGCCGACGCGGTTGTGGATCAGGGCCCGCAGCTTCTCGTCGGCCACCATCAATTCGTACACACCCGTCCGCCCCTTGTAGCCGGTGTGGCCGCAATGGTCGCAGCCCACGGGATGCCACTGGCCACGCGAGTCTTCGCGCTTGCACAAGGGGCACAGCTTGCGCACCAGGCGCTGGGCCAGCACGCCCAGCAGGCTGCTGGACAGCAGGAACGGTTCCACGCCCATGTCGATGAGCCGGGTGACGCTGCTCACCGCGTCGTTGGTGTGCACCGTGGCCAGCACCAGGTGGCCCGTCAGGCTGGCCTGGATGGCGATCTGCGCGGTCTCGAAGTCGCGGATCTCGCCGATCATGATGACGTC
>JANOBX010000175.1:0-1596 GCA_031411875.1 Burkholderiales bacterium
GCGCGACCTGGCGGCGCGCGTGCTGCGCCATGTCTCGGAAGCCTTCGTGGAAGACCCGGTGCGCCTGCTGCGCCTGGCGCGGCTGGCAGCGCGCTTCCACGACTTCAGCATCGCGCCAGAAACCCAGGCACTGCTGCGCCAGATGGTCGACGCCGGCGAGGTCGACGCCCTGGTGCCAGAAAGGGTGTGGCAAGAACTGTCTCGCGGGCTGATGCAGGCCCGGCCCAGCCGGATGTTCCAGGTGCTGCGCGACTGCGGCGCGCTGGCGCGGCTGCTGCCCGAGGTCGACCGCCTGTGGGGCGTGCCGCAACCCGCAGAGCACCACCCCGAAGTCGACACCGGCCTGCACCTGATGCTGGTGCTGGACTGCAGCGCGCGCCTGACCGCGCCGCTGCCGGTGCGCTGGGCCTGCCTGGTGCACGACCTGGGCAAGGGCACGACGCCACCCCATGAATGGCCGAAGCACCACGGCCACGAACAACGCAGCGCAAAGCTGGCGCGGGTCCTGGCCGAACGCCTGCGCGTGCCCAACGACTGCCGTGAGCTCGCCGACACCGTGGCGCGCGAACATGGCAACGTTCACCGCAGTGCCGGCTTGTCGGCCGTGGCCGTGCTGCGGCTGCTGGAACGATGCGACGCCGTCCGCCGGCCGGAGCGCTTCCCGCTGCTGCTGCAGGCCTGCGAGTGCGACGCCCGCGGCCGCACCGGGCTCGAAGACCGGCCTTACACCCCTGCCCTGCAACTGCCGCCGCTGCTGCAGGCGGCGCTGGCCGTCGACACCGCCACGGTGGCCGGCCACGCGGCCACGCAGGGGCTGCAAGGTCCGGCCATCGGCGAAGCCGTGCGCGCCGCGCGGGTGCAGGCCATCGACCGCGCGCTGGGCACGGCAGCGAACGGCAGTTTGTGACAGCATGAGCCACCAGGAGGTGGCGCCATGAAACTGGCCGAGGGCATCCGCAAGCACGGATTTCGCAAGTGGTACGAACGGCAGCTGCTGCAGAGCCACGCGCATCTGGCGCTGACCTTCTTGTGCCTGGTGGGCGTGTTCGCGGCCTTCGAAGGCCTGACCCGCTTCCGTTCCTGGTCTGACCAGGCCACCGACCTGGCGGGCATCCTGCTCTGCGCGGCCACCGGCCTGTGGGCGCTGCGCCGCTATCTCTACCTGCTGTCCTACGCCGAAGCCACGGCCAGCCAGGCCGACTGCCCGAAGTGCCAGGCCTACGGCCGGCTGCAGCTGATGCAGGCCAGCGCCAGTGGCGACCAGGCCCGGGTGCGCTGCCGCGGCTGCGGGCATGAATGGGACATCGGGCTGTAGCCCATGCGGGCTGCTTGCAGCCTGTCACACCACCCTGGGATCGACCCTAGCCTAGGAGCGATCCGAGGCTGACGCCGCGGTGGATGGGTATCAGCATCGCTCCACAGGTCGGACCGAACGACCGCAGGGAGCAGGCCATCTCGATTCATCTCGTGCAAGTGGCGCAGGGCATCGTGTTTCACGAGCCCGAGCCGCAGGACTTCGTGGGCCCGCAGGAGCTCGCCGATGCGGGACCTCAGCCCGCCGCCGAGCCAGCGAACGACTCCCCCGGCGCCTGGCTG
>JANOBX010000176.1:0-50774 GCA_031411875.1 Burkholderiales bacterium
GCCGCAGCCGCAGGTATTCGGCTTCGTTCTGGTAGACGGTCAGCACCGCGATGTCATCGCTGGCCTGCACCGCGGTGCGCAGGGTGGTGAACTGCCGCGCTTGAACCCACACGGCGGCCAGCAGCGCCAGGGCCAGCACCACGCCGACCAAGCCCAGCCAGGGATAGTGCGCTTGCTCGGCCGCGGGTTGCGCGGCACTGGCCGGGGCGTCGTTCACGGCAGGTCCATGGGGCTCAGCCGCCGCGCAGCATCTCGCCCAGTTCCAGCCCGGTCAAGGCCTTGGCCTGGCGTGCCAGCCAGAACATCAGCCCGATCATCATGGCCATCGAGGGCAGGGCGATCGCGGGATAGCTCAGAAGCGTCAGACGCCCGAGTTCCTGGTTGAAGGCCTCGGTTCCGGCAGGGCTGTTGACCACCCAGCGCGCCAGCACGTAGTTGGCCACGGCCGAGAAGAAGAAGGTGCCGGCCAGCAGCAGGGTGCCGGTGCGCAGCCGCAGCTCGAACGGCACGACGTTCTTGCGCAGTTCGAGTGCGGCATTCACGCGCTCGACGTCGAACAGGGTGGGGTTGAACACCAGCACCCGGATCAGCGGCGTCTTCGTCCAGAGCGAGCCCAGCACCACCAGTCCGATCAGCCCCGGCACCGCGGCTTCCTTCACGGCCAGCCATTGGGGGTCGAGCTTGAGCAGGCCGATGCCGCCGGTCAGCAAGGTGCTGAGGACGCCCAGGACCGCCAGCCAGTTGAGCCTGCGCCGCTTGAAGCCTTCCCAGATGCCCCAGCCCACCGGGAACACCAGGGCCAGGACCAGCGCATACACCGGCCCCAGCCGCTCGGCGCTGCTCAACTGCATCAGCACCAGGGCCGGCAGGATGATGGTGATGCCGATCTCGAGCAGCGGGTTGGGTTTCTGGACTGCGGGCGGAGGCGTGGACATGGGAGCGGCGGCCGGGGTTCGAACAGGAGTCGGGGCTGAACTGTGCCACGCCGGCCCCGGCGACAGCCCGTGGCCGACAATGTCGATCTTCGTTGCTTCGCCCGCACCGCCTCGACATGGTTCCACCACCGCCGCTGACCGCTCTCGAAGATCTTCCCAGCCAGATGCACGGGGCCGGCTGGGCCGTGTTGTCGGCAGCTTCGCTGCAGACCTTGTGCGCGGCCGCGCCTGGCGCCTGGACCTCCTGGCTGCCGCTGTGGAACGACCTGCCGCCCGACCCGCACCTGCGCGACGGCGGCGGCTATCGCCAGCGCCGGCACGGCAGCTTCACCGTGGGGGCCGGCCAGGTCGTGGCGGGGCCGCGTCGGGCGCACTGGCAGCCGGTGGACTACAACGCCCTGCACGGTGGCTTCGAACGCTGGTTCGAGCCCTTGCCGGGCGGCCTGGAGGCCGCTGCTGCATGGGCGTCACTGCTGCTGGGCCTGACCCGCGTGGCCGACGCGCTGCGGCCGGCACCGCGCTGGTATGGCGAGGCCCACATGTTCCGCATCGACACCGGCGGCGCCGGTGGCCTGGGGCGGCCCACCCCCGAAGGCGCGCACCGCGACGGCGTCGACCTGGTGGCCGTGGTCATGGTGGGCCGCCACAACATCAAGGGCGGCGAGACCCGGGTCTTCGATGCGCGCGGGCCGCAAGGCATGCGCTTCACGCTGGCCGAACCCTGGAGCGTGCTGCTGCTGGACGACGAGCGCGTGATCCACGAAACCACCCCGATCCAGGCCCTGCAGGCCGATGCCCCGGCCTGGCGCGACACTCTGGTGCTGACCCTGCGCCAGGGCGGATTCCAGGGGCCCGGGGCCGCGTCGGCATGAGCGCCCACGCCGAGCCGCTGGCCATCGGCCACGCCGACGTGGCTGCCGCTGCCGCCAGGCTGGAAGGCCACGCCCATTGCACCCCGGTGCTGACGTCGACGACGCTGGACACCCTGACGGGCAGCCACGTCTTCCTGAAGTGCGAGAACCTGCAGCGCATGGGCGCCTTCAAGTTCCGCGGTGCCTACAACGCCCTGGCCCAGTTCACACCGGCGCAGCGCAGCGCCGGCGTCATCGCCTATTCCTCGGGCAACCATGCCCAGGCCATCGCGCTGTCGGCGCGCCTGCTGGGCTTGCCTTCGGTCATCGTCATGCCGCAGGACTCGCCGGCCGCCAAGCTGGCCGCCACGCGCGGCTACCAGCAGGGCCAGCCCGGCAGCGAAGTGCTGCTCTACGACCGCTACACCGAAGACCGCGAGGCCATCGGCCAGCGCATCGCCGCCGAACGGGGCATGACCCTGATTCCGCCCTACGACCACCCGGCGGTGATGGCCGGCCAGGGCACGGCGGCGCTGGAACTGCTGGCGCAGACGGCGTCCGGCGGCCCGCTGGACCTGCTGCTGGTGTGCGTGGGCGGTGGCGGCCTGATCTCGGGCTGCGCCGTCGCCGCGCATCACATCAACCCCGGCATCCGTGTCGTCGGCGTCGAGCCTGAAGCCGGCAACGACACCCAGCAGAGCCTGGCACTGGGCCGCATCGTCCACATCGACACGCCCAGGACCATCGCCGACGGCGCGCAGACGCAGCACAGCGGCGCCTTGACCTTTCCCGTCATCCAGCGCCTGGTCGAGCGCATCGTCACGGTCAGCGACGCGCAGCTGGTGCAGGCCATGCGCTTTGCGGCAGAACGCCTGAAACAGGTGATCGAACCCACCGGTGGCCTGGGCCTGGCCGCGCTGCTGGCCGGCGTGGTGCAGGCCCCCGGGCAGCGCGTGGGCGTGATCATCAGCGGCGGCAACGTCGACGTGTCGCGCTATGCGGCCCTGCTGGCCGATGGCGTTTCCTGAAAACCCTTTCCACAGGACCCGCACTGCCATGGCCGACAACGCCACGCCCACCCCGCCCGCCGCAGCCGACGCCGACGCCGCCAAGCGCATGAAGGATCTCGTGGCCCAGCTGCTGGCGCGCCCGGCGGCCCGGGCGCTCGAGCAGCGCATCACGCTCGGTGGTCAGCCGCTGGACTACGAAGTCCAGGCCGAATTCCTGCCGGTGCTGGCCGGCGGCCTGGCCGGCGCTTCAGCCGAACCCGAAGCCGCCGTCATGGCCACGGCCTACCTGTTGAAAGGTGCCGACCCGAGCCGGCGCCCGCTGTGCTTCGCCTTCAACGGCGGGCCGGGTTCGGCGTCGATCTGGCTGCAGTTCGGCGCCCTGGGACCGCGGCGCGTGGTCGTGCCCGACGACGGCAGCATGGGCCCGCCGCCCTATGCCGTGGAAGACAATCCGCACAGCTGGTTCGAGCACTTCGACCTGGTCTTCATCGACCCGCCGCACACCGGCTGGTCGGTGGCGGCCAGCGACGCGGCGCGCAAGCAGATGCTGTCGGTCGACGGGGATGTCGAGGCCCTGGCCGAGGTCATGCGCGCCTGGCTCACGCGCCACCAGCGCTGGGGCTCGCCGCTGTACCTGGCCGGCGAAAGTTACGGCACCACGCGGGGCGCCGCCCTGGCCGAGAAGATGCTGGACCTGGGCGCAGTGCTCAGCGGCGTGGTGCTGGTGTCGTGCGCCATGGACCTGCAGAGCCTGGTCTTTGCACCGGCGAACGACCTGCCGTACAGCCTGTTCCTGCCCGCCTTCGCCAACGTTTCGCAGTATCACGGCCTGCTCCAGGGGCCGCACGCCGCTTCTTCCGAAGCCGCCCGCGCTGCGGCCGAAGCCTTCGTGCAGGACGACTTCATCGCGGCGCTGCAGGCCGGCTCGCGGCTGTCGGACAAGAAGCGCAGCGCCACGGCCCGGCGCGTGGCCGAGCTGACCGGCCTGCCGCGCAGCCTGGTCGAGGAACAGAACCTGCGCATCAGCGACCGCTGCTACTTCACCGAAGCCCTGCGGGCGCGTGGGCGTGTCGTCGGCCGGCTCGATGCACGCGCCAGCGGCCCGGCCGCGGCGCAGCGCGCCGGCGAGATGGAGTTCGACCCCGGCATCGAGTCGATTGCCGGCCCCTACACGATGGCGGCGCTGGCCTACTTTCGCGGCACGCTGGGGCTGGACCTGCAGCACCGCTACAACGTGCTGTCTTTCGAGGTGAACCGGGCCTGGAACTGGAACCGCGGCGACAGCTCGCGCGCCGGCTTCACCTCGACCACCCCCGAGCTGGCCCGGGCCCTGCGCCGCAGCCCGCACCTGAAGGTGTTCGCCGCCAGCGGCCGCTACGACCTGGGCACGCCCTACAGCGCCAGCGACTGGTCGCTGGCCCAGCTGAACGCCCCGGCCGAGGTGCTGCAGCGGCTGACCCACCGCTACTACGACGCCGGCCACATGATGTACACGCGGCAGGCCGATCTGAAGCAGCTGAAGCAGGATCTGGCGGACTGGCTCGCCGGCTGAACCCGGCGCACGCCACCACGGCGCGCGGGGGCTGGCAGCTCAGGCGTCGCGCACGTCGCCGATGGGGTTGCTGCCGAAATCGGGCCGCGCCAGATAGGCCAGCACCTTGGTGGCGGCATCTTCGGGGGTGTCGAGCAGACCGCCGCTTTTCAGGGCGGCGAAGCGCGCCTGCTCCGGGAAGGTCTGCGGGTCGGCGCCGCGCAGCTGGATCTGCATGTCGGTGTCGATCACCCCGGGCGCCAGCGAAACCACCCGCGCCGGGTTGTCCAGACCGGCCTGTTCCAGCGCGATGGCGCGGGCCAGATGGTCCATGCCGGCCTTCACCGCGCAATAGCTGGCACTGCCAGCCATGGCGCGCCTTCCCAGGCCCGACGAGATCATCAGCACGCGGCGCGGCACGGCCCAGGCCGCAGTCGCACGCAGGAAGGCGGCGGTGAGCAGCGCCGGTGCTTCCAGGCCCACGCGCAGGTCGCGCATCAGGTCGGCACTGGTGTGGGCCTGCAGTGGCCCGGGCGGACTCAGCGCCGCGGCGTTGTTGATCAGGGTGACCGAGGTCGGGCCGCGCGTGAATTCGTGCGTCAGCCAGGCTTCCAGCCTGTCCGCCACGGGGGCTGCGTCGACCAGGTCGACGGCCCATTGGTCGAGGTCGCTGCCCTGCACCACCCACAGGTCGGCGGTGTGGCGCGACAGGGTGAGCAGGCGATGGCCGCTCTTCAGCAATTGTTCCGCCATGGCGGCGCCTAGGCCACGTGAGGCTCCGGTCAGGATGGTGAGGTGCATTCGCATAGTCTGAAGCATAGGCAGCGAGCGCGCGCGCCGGTTTGAGCCACCACAAAGACCCCGGGTCCGGGGGCCACCTAAAACGGGGAGGGACTGTGCCAAATCGACCGGCTGCCGTCGGCAGGATGCGGCAGGGCCAGTTCGCAGCTGTGAAGCAGCAGGCGGCTGCCACGCTGCGGTGCGGGTGCGTACAAGGTGTCGCCGCAGATCGGGTGGCCGATGTGGGCCAGGTGCACGCGCAGCTGGTGCGTACGTCCGGTCACCGGTTCCAGCCGCAGTCGCGTGCAGCCGGCGGGTGCGGGCCCGGCCAGGCGCTGCCAGCGTGTCAGGGCCGGGCGGCCGGCTTCGGCGTCGACCTTCTGCTTCGGGCGCTGCGGCCAGTCGGCGGCCAGGGCTGCTTCGATCTCGCCTTGCCCGGCGTCGATCAGGCCTTCCACCACGGCCTCGTAGACCTTGTCCACCTGGCGGCATTCGAAGGCCCGGCCGAGCACGCGCTGCGCGGCCAGGCCGCGTGCGAAGACCATCAGGCCGCTGGTGGCCTGGTCCAGGCGGTGCACCACCAGGGCGTCGGCATGCACGGCTTGCAAGCGGCTGGCCAGGTTGTCGCGACCGGCTTCACCCTTGCCCGGCACGGCCAGCAGCCCGGCCGGCTTGTCGACGACGATCAGGTGCTCGTCGACATGCAGCAGCTTCAGGCCGGCGCCGTCGGCGTCAGCGTGGTGCGCAGGCCACAGGCAGGGCGGGTTCGTCATGGCGGGCCGAGCATATCGGCAGCGCGCCGGATGGGCGGCTTGACGGCCGGGCCGTTGCGGGCGCACAGTTCGCGCGTTCGATCCCGTTGGCCGGCGCACCCGCCGGTCGACCCCACCCTTCAGACACAGGAGGCCGAAATGGATGCCCACGTCACCGCCCCCCTGTCGGCCTGCCCTCAGCCAGTGCGCGCTCCCAGCTTGCGCTAGGCCACCCCGGCCACCGAACCGCCGCTGCGCCTGACGCCGCGGCCGACATACAAGCCCCCCGCTTTCGGGCCCCGCCGGCAATGCCGCAGGGCCCGCCGTATGTCTTGTTCGGAGCTTCCCCATCTTGGAAATTTCCCTTCTGGCCCAGCCGCGGCTGGCCGCCATCGGGCTCGTGCCCGCCATCGCCCACCAGGCTGCGGCCTTGGTGAATTCATTCAACCTGCCCAACGTCGCCGACCCGCCTGCGCAGCTGCTGCGGGTGTGCGAGGTGCAGCGCGAAGGCCTGCAGTTGCACGACGGCACGCAGCCGCAGCGTGCGCGTGTGCTGCCGGCCCTGCTGCAGCGGCTGCAGGGCGAGGCCGACGCCATCGCCGTGGGCGACTGGGTGCTGACCAGCCACAACAGCCTGAACGAATGCTGGGTCCACGCGCGGGTGCCGCCGCTGAACCAGCTGGCGCGGCGCCTGCACGACGGCCGCGACAAGGTCGAACGTCTCGTCATCGTCAGCAACGTCGACACCGCTCTGCTGGTGATGGGTCTGGACCACGACTTCAACCTGCGCCGGCTCGACCGCTACCTGGCCCTGGTGCGCATGGCCGGCGTGCAGCCGCTGGTGGTGCTGAGCAAGGCCGATCTCTGCGCCAGCACCGCCCAGCGCCTGCAGCAGGTGCGCGCCTTGCTGCCGGCGGGCTGCCACGCCGTGGCGCTGAACGCGCTGGGCGGAGCACCGGTGGAACAGTTGGCGCCCTGGCTGCTGCCGGCCAGCACCCTGGTGCTGCTGGGCAGCAGCGGTGCCGGCAAGAGCACGCTGACCAATGCGCTGCTGGGCCGTGCAGCGCAGTCGACCGGGCCGAACCGCGCCGGCGACAGCCGCGGCCGCCACACCACCACCACCCGCACCCTGCACCCGCTGCCCGGCGGGGCCTGCCTGATCGACACGCCGGGCCTGCGCACGCTGCGGCTGGACGGCGACGCCGAGGCCCTGGACGCCGTCTTCGACGACGTGCAGCGACTGGCCAGCACCTGCCGCTTCCGCGACTGCCGGCACGAGGCCGAACCCGGCTGCGCGGTGCGCGAAGGCGTGCCGGGTGAACGCCTGCGCAACTACCAGAAGCTGCAACGCGAGGCCCGGCGCGACACGCTCACGGCGCTGGAACGCAAGGCGCAGGTGTCGGAATGGAAGGTGCGCAGCAAGGCCGCGAAGGCGCGCGACCATGCCAAGCGCGGCTGAAGGTGCGGGCTCATCGCGGCGCACTGGGCGGCACCAGCTCATCGCGCCGCGCCAGTGCCGGGAACAGGCGCAGCCACAGCCCGGCCACCAGCAGCGTGCCCAGGCCGCCCAGCAGCACCGAGCCCACCGGGCCCAGCAGCGCGGCGGTGGCACCCGATTCGAATTCACCCAGCTGGTTCGAAGCGCCGATGAACACGGAGTTCACGGCGCTCACGCGCCCGCGCATCTCGTCCGGCGTTTCCAGCTGCACCAGGGTCGAGCGGATCACCACGCTGACCATGTCGGCCGCGCCACTGACCGCCAGTGCCGCCAGCGACAGCCACAGCGTGGTCGACAGGCCGAACACCAGCATCGCCAGCCCGAACACCGCCACCGCACCCAGCAGCAGACGGCCCGTGCGCCGCCGCACCGGCCAGCGTGCCAGCAGCAGCGACACCGTCAAAGCGCCCACGGCCGGCGCGGCGCGCAGCAGGCCCAGGCCCCAGGGGCCCACCTGCAGGATGTCCTTCGCGAAGATCGGCAGCAGCGCCGTGGCCCCGCCCAGCAGCACGGCGAACAGATCCAGCGACACGGCGCCCAGGATCACCTTGTTGTGGCGGATGAAGTGCACCCCGGCCAGCACCGTGGCCCAACTGGCCGGTTCCTGGCTGCGCGGCGCGGGCGTGTAGCGGATCAGCGCGGCCAGCACGCTGGCCAGCAAGAAAAGAAGGGCACACACCGCATAGGTGGCCGAAGCGCCGGCCACGTAGATGAAGCCGCCCAGCGCCGGCCCGGCGATGATGGCGCCCTGCATGCCGGCCGAGCTGAAGGCCAGCGCGCGCGGCAGCATCGCCGCCGGCACCAAGCTGGGGGTCAATGCCTGCTGCGCCGGCATCTGGAAGGCGCGCACCGCGCCCAGCACCAGCGAAATCCACAGCAGCAGTTCACGTTCAGCCCAGGCGCCCTGGCTGGCCGACCACAACACCACCGCCACCCCCACTTGCACCGCCATGCAGGCCGCGACGATGCTCGCGCGGTGGTGCCGGTCGATCACGTGCCCGGCCCACAGCGCCAGCAGCAGGGCCGGGGCGAACTGCAGCAGGCCCACCAGGCCCAGGTCCCAGGCCGAGCCGGTCAGGTCGTACATCTGCCAGCCCACCGCCACCATCAGCATCTGGCTGGCGGCGGTGCTGGCCAGGCGCGCGCACCACAGCAGCATGAAGGAGCGCTGGGCGAACAGGGAATCGGACATCGGCGCGATTGTCTGCCGGGTTCTGCTGGGGTCTGCCGGGCCTGTCACCCTGGCGTCATGGTGTCTGCGGGTAAGGCAGGATGACGGGGCCGGCCGCAACCGGTACACCCACAGGCTGTCCACCTGCACCCCGGAGCCCCCGTTGGCCGCCATCGATACCCGCCCCCATGCCGCCGCCTGGCCTGCACGCCTGCCGCGTGAACTGGTCGTGCCCGAGACCACGCTCTGGTTCAACCTCGAGGTCACCGCCCGTCGCTACCCCCACAAGGCCGCCTACGTGTTCTTCGGCCGCGAACTCAGCTACCGCGAACTGCACCGCCAGGCCGAAGCCCTGGCCGGCTGGCTGCAGGCCCAGGGCGTGCAGCGCGGCGACCGCGTGGCGCTGTTCATGCAGAACTGCCCGCAGTTCGTGGTGGCCTTCTACGCCGTGCAGCGCGCCGACGCCGTGGTCGTGCCGGTGAACCCGATGAACCGCGCCGAGGAGTTCGGCCACTACATCACCGACCCGGAAACCAAGGTCGTCGTCACCACCGCCGACCTGGCCGCCATCGTCGCCCAGGCCGACGCCGCGCTGCCGGCTTCCCAGCGCCTGAAGCGCGTGCTCGTCACCCGCTTTGCCGACGCCATGCCCGAAGGCGAGCTCTCCCCGGCCGAGGCACCATCACCCACCGTGCTGGCTTGGCTTCAGGCCGAACACCCACTGCCCGCCATCAGCGGCGGCGCCGTGCGTTGGCCCGATGCACTCGCCGCCGGCCTGCAGGCCACGCCGCCGCAGGCCCAGCCCGACGACATGGCCCTGCTGCCCTACACCAGCGGCACCACCGGCCTGCCCAAGGGCTGCATCCACAGCCACCGCACGCTGATGCCCAACGTCATCGGTGGTGCGCTCTGGGGCTGGGTCAGCGCCGAGAGCGTGACGCTGGGCGTGGTGCCGATGTTCCACATCACCGGCATGCTCTACGGCGTGCTCAGCCCGGTGTTCCACGGCTGCACCGTGGTGCTGATGCCGCGCTGGGACCGAGAACTCGCCGGGCGCCTGATCTCGGGCCACGAGGTCACGCACTGGACCTGTATTCCCACCATGATCATCGACCTGTTCGGCAGCCCGAACTACAAGAGCTTCGACCTGACCAGCCTCCGCTACCTGTCGGGCGGCGGCGCGGCCATGCCGCAGGCCGTGGCCGAACGCCTGCAGACGGAATTCGGCCTGACCTTCGCAGAAGGCTATGGCCTGACCGAAACCGCCGCGCCCAGCCATGCCAACCCGCCCGAGCGGGCCAAGCTGCAATGCCTCGGCATCCCGCTGTTCGGCACCGACAGCCGCGTCATCGACCCCGACACCGGGGCCGAGATGCCGAACGGCGAAACCGGCGAGATCGTCACCCACGGGCCCATGGTCTTCAGGGGCTACTGGCGCCACCCCGAGGCCACGCGCGCGGCCTTCATCGAGATCGACGGCAAGCCCTTCTTCCGCACCGGCGACCTGGGCCGGCGCGACGAGGAAGGCTACTTCTTCATCACCGACCGCCTGAAGCGCATGATCAACGCCAGCGGCTACAAGGTCTGGCCCAGCGAGGTGGAACTGCTGCTGTTCAAGTGCCCGCTGGTGCAGGAAGCCTGCGTCATCGCCAGCCGCGACGACTACCGCGGCGAAACCGTGAAGGCCGTGGTGGTGCTGCGCACCGAAGTGCGCGATAGCGCCCAGCCGCAGGACATCATCGACTGGGCGCGTGAGCACATGGCCGCGTACAAGGTGCCGCGCATCGTGGAGTTTGCCGAACAGCTGCCCAAGAGCGGGTCGGGCAAGGTGATGTGGCGGCTGTTACAGGACGCCGAGAAGAAGGCCCCTTCAGCCGGTGGAGCCTGACGGCGCCGGGCGAAACCGCCAAGCCAGCAAACCGCCGCCCGCGACCCACAGCAACGCCGAATGCGGCTCCGGCACGGCCAGGGTGTCGACGATGGCGGCGTGCATCTGGGCCGACAGATCCTCGATGTTCTGAAAGCTGGTCAGGTCGGTGGCGAAGACGAAGACCAGGCCCTGGTCCTGGTCGATCCAGGCGTGAAAGCCGCGAGCGCCGCCCGCCAGTGCGTCCACGGGCCCCGCACTGGAGGCTTCGAGCTGGCTCAGCCAGACGCCGATGCCATAGTCGCTGTCGCCAGTGGGGGAGGACACGACGACCTGCCCATCGTTGGTCTGCCGGGTCAGCATCGTGTCGACCGACGAAGCGGACAGCACCCGCTGGCCGGTGCTGCGCTGCACACCGCCGGCCAGCAGCATGTCCATGAAGCTGGCGATGTCGGAAGCCGTGCTTTCCAGCCCGCCGGCCACACGCGGGTTCTGCGAGCCGACGCCGGGCAGCACGAAGCGCGTGCTGGTCATGCCCAAGGGGTCCAGCAGGCGCTGCTGCATCAGCGTGGCGTAGGGCAGGCCGCCGGCCACTTCGGCCGCCGCGCCGGCGGCGTGCATCGACAGGCCGCCATACGCAAAGGCGCTGCCTGCGGGGCCGTTCTCCAGGGGCTGCCGGGCGATCAGGCCGGCGGCCTGCTGCAGCGTGATGTTGTCGGCGGCCAGGATGGCCGAGCCCAGGTCGGTGCTGGCCAGGCCCGAGGTATGGCTGAAGGCCTGGCGCACGGTGATGTCGCGCTTGTCGGCGTTGTTCTCGAAACTCGGCAGCAGGCTCGACAGCTTGGTGTCGAGCTGGAAGTTCGGCTGGGTCTCCGTCAGCGCCATGATCAGCGCGCCGCTGACGGTCTTGGTCGCGCTGTCCATGTTGGCGGCCTGGCCCAGGGTCCAGTTGCCGAAGGACTGGTGGTACAGCGGCAGGCCGTTCTGCCACAGCAGCAACTCGAAGCCCGGCACGGCCTGGGCCACATGGCTGCCGGCCACGGCGCCCTGGGCCAACTGGGTCAGCGCGCTGAAGTCGGTGGCGGCGCGGGCTGCCGAGATCGTTGTGCAGGCCAGGACCGCCAGCGCGAGCATACGGCCACGGCGAAGGTGCGTGGTGGCCCGGGACAGGCATAACGAAAGGGGCAGCGACATCAGGTTCCTCCTCGTTGTTGGCAGACCAGCCTTGTGGCTTCGGCTCCAGCGCATTGAAGTGGCCTTCAATTGACTGCGCGTGTGGCTGCCGTAAAGAAGCGTGAACCCGCCGCCAGCCAGCCCGGAGCCACTGCCAGCCCGAGGCTGGCGCAGCGACCCCGTCACTGCGACCCGGTGTTCAGTTGCGCCAGCAGCATTACCGCAGCGCGCGTGTGGGAGTGGTCGGCGCCGAGTTGCGCCTGCAACTGTGCGGTGCAGGGCCCCACCAGGGCACGGGCTTCGTCTGCGCGGGCGAGCTTGCCCAGCATCTGCGCGCGCCGGGTCGCGAACACGCAGACCCAGAAGCTGTCCTTGCCCAGGCTGGCCAGGGCCCGCTCGTGGGCCTCGGTGGCGGGCGCCAGTGCCTGCTGGAATTGCGCTGAGCGCTGGTGGCTGCGCGCCACGTTGAGCAGTGTGATCAGGGTGTACAGGTGGTCGGGCCCGATCGTGCGCCGCTGGCTTTCCAGCAAATCGGCGTAGAGCGCGCGCTCGCGCTCGCGTTCCCCGGCATCGCCCAGCACCAACGCCACGCTGTTCATCAGGCCTTGTGTGACGACGTGATCGGTTCCAACCTGGCGTTTGGCCTTCTCCAGCAGCGTCTCCAGCAGGGCCCGCCCCTCCACCGCCTTGGCGGGCTCGGGCATCGAATTGGCCCAGCCCTGGCCGATGGTGACGGTGCTGAGGTGGTCGTCTCCGAGCGCGCGCTTGGCCATTTCATAGGTCTCGCGATGCGCTACTTCCGATTCGGCCCTGCGGTCGGCAACGCGCAGTGTCTCTGCGATGTCGAAGCGCAATGCCAGACTGCGCACATGGTCGGGGCCGAGCGCCTGCTCGGTCAGTGCCAGGGCCTGCCGCTGAAGCGCCAGGCTCTCATCCAGGCGGCCGGCCTCCGTCAGCGCCTTGCCCAGCACGGCCAGCAGGCGCAGGGTCTCGTCACCGCCCGCGCCGAAGTGCGCCTCGAAGCGGGGCCGCAGCGCCGTCAGGGCGGCCACACCTGCAGACGCATCACCACGCAGATGCACCAGCACCGCAGCCTGCCTGTCCAGCAGCAAGGGCAGCGTGGGGCCGTCGTTCGCCACCGCGGCCAGCAAGGGCCGGGCAGCCGCCACGGCTGCCACCGCACCCGGGTCGTCTCCCAGGTCGATGCGGGCCTGTGACAGGCCCAACCAGGCCTGCAGTCGGGTGCGCGCATCGGCCGGGCTGTTGGCGACGACCTCGAAGCCCGCGGCCGCCCTCTCGAAGTCACCGATGCCCAGGCGCGCCTGGGCCAGCGCCAGCCGCAAGGCTGCCTCGCGGCCAGGCTGCGCGGCAAAGCGCTTTGCCAACTGTGTCTCGGCGCCAGCCAGCACGTCGCGGACGCTGACCGCAGCCACGCCGCTGACGCTGGGGTTGGCCGCTGCGATCAGGTCCTTGATGAGGAAGTCGCTGACGGCGCTGGCTTCGAGTGCGTTGCGGGCGGCATCGTCGCGGGCCTCGCGCACCTGCAGGAACAGCACGCCCATGCCCAGCGCCGCAGCCGTGGCCACGCCCGCCAGCCCCCGCAGCCAGCCGCGTCGCTGCCGCGCACGCTCCAGGGCCTGGCGGGTGACGGCCGCTTCGGCTTCGGCGCGGGCCTGGGCCAGCCGCGCTGCATGGCGTTCTGGCAGCTTGCGCAAGCGCCGTGCCAGTTCCGCGGCGTCGCCCAGCCGCTGCTCGGGCGCTTGGTCGCAGCAGGCGGCCACGTCTTCGCACAGCAGCGCGTTGTCCAGTGTGCGCTCCCAACCGGGCGCCAGGGGCCGCTTCAGGTCGCCCACGGCCAGCTGGTACAGCAGCACGCCCAGCGCGAACATGTCTGACCGCACCGTGGGCGGTTGCCCGGCCACGAGTTCAGGGGCCAGGTAGGCCCAGGTGCCCGAGGTCGACTGCTCGTCGGCCATGGTCTGCGTGAAACCCATGCGCGTGATCTGCAGCGCCTGCAGCTGCCCGGCATCCAGCACACGTGCGCTGCCGAAATCGCCCAGGCGCACCCGGGGCTGGCCGTCGGCGCCCAGCTCGATGAGCACGTTGGCAGGCTTCACGTCCTTGTGCAGAACGCCGGCTGAATGCGCCGCAGCCAAGGCGTCGGCAGTCTGGGCCACCAGTTCCAGCCGCACCGCCAGGGGCACGGCGCCCGCGCCGCCCTGCGCCGCCAGCCAGTCGATCAGGCTGCCCTGGGCGCAGTGGGCCAGCTCGACGAAGTAGGGCGCCTCTTCCAGGTTCCAGTCCAGTACCCGCACCAGGTCTTCGCGCGGGCCCAGGGTGTCGCGCAGCAGCCGGTTGAGCGTGACCTCGCGTTTGAGTTGCGACAGTCCGGCGGCAGACAGTGCAAATTTGAAGACGCGCTTTTCGCCCGACTTGGCATGCACGGCCAGCCAGTTGTTGCCGCGCGAACCTGCGAAGCGCTGGTGCAGCCGCCAGTTCTGCCGCTGCGGCGGGCTGTCGCCCACCTGCAGTGCAGCAGGCTCGGGTGCCGGGGCTTCCACCTGCAGGCCCGGCGACTCGTCAGCCGCCAGTTGTTGCCAGGGCTGAGGATCCAGCCGCTCCACCGGCGCCAAGAGCCGGTAGCCGAAACCATGCACCGTCTTCAGGATGGTCTGGCTGTCGTCGCCCAAGGCCTGCCTCAGCTTGGCCACACACTTGGTCAAGACCGAGTCGGTCACCACCCGGTTGGCCCACAAGGCGTCGAACAGCTCTTCCTTGGTGATGACTTCGCCCGGGTGGCGCAGCAGCCACATCAGCAGTTCGAGCGGCTTGCGTTCGATGGCGACCAGCTCGCCGCGCAGCCGCAGTTCGAGTGTGTTTTCGTCCAGTTCGAGTTCGCCCATGCGCCAGCGCGAGCCGTCGCGCGGCACGGCGGTTTCAGCCGCCGGCAATTGCGGGTTCGGGGGCGGGTTCGGGGGCGGGGGCGGGTCAGGCGCGCTGGCTTCGCTCATTTGCCTATGTTTTCAAAGACTTGCGTGTTCCGCCAACCCCAAGCGAGGGTAAGGTCGGAAAAAAGTCGGAAATCGGCCGGGGCATGGTCAGGACCTTGAGGGCTGTTTCGCGGAGGCTGGGGTCCCCCGTACTCGCAACAGCCCCCATCATGAAGCGCAGCTCGCAGCGTCCGCTTTCGCCCACCGTTCAAAGCAGCCCCGTGCCGGTTGCGGGCAAGCCGCCGCCGCGATGGCGCTGGCACGGGTGCAAGCCGGTGGCCCTGGCCAGTGCTCTGCTGCTGGCCGGGCCCGCAGCCCAAGCCCAGACCGTGGTCTTCGGCGGCCCCGGCACCCTCTGGGACCAGGCCGCGAACTGGGTGGGCGGCGTGGCCCCCGGGCCGCTGGACACCGCAGAACTGGGCAGCTTCTCCACCGCGGTGCGGCAGAACACGACGGTGCGCCGGTTCAACGGGCTGCCCGCGGGCCTGCTCACCCTGACAGGCGGCACGCTGTCGTTCAGCGAGGCTTCCAGCATCGGCCGATTCGTGCACAACGGCGGCACCCTGTCCAGCAATGCCGTACTCGTGGCCAGTGGCGCCAGCCAGCTGGGCAGTACGCTGACGGGCACCGGCAGCGCCACCTTCCAGGCCGCGCTGTCGATCAACGGCATGGCGCTGCGGGAAGGCTACCGCGTCGTCGCCCAGGGGGCCACCAGCCTGCTGGGCAACCCCAGCCTGGCCGGTGGCTCGCGGCTGGAAAACCAGGGCAGCTTCACGGCCGACGTGGCCAGCGGTTCGCGCACCGTCTTCGCGGGCGTGGGCAGCGGCACCTTCGCCAACAGCGGCACGCTGGCAAAAAGCGGCAATGGCTTGCTGGAGATCCAGGCGGCCTTCACGCAGACCGCCAGCGGCAGCACCCAGGTCGGGGCCGGCCGCCTGCTGTTCGGCGGCGGTGGTGTGTTCGGCGGCAACTTCGACGTGGCCAACGACGCACGGCTGGAGTTCCGCGCCAGCACGCTGACCCTGGACAACCGCTTCAACCTGGCTGCCGGCGCCACGCTGGAGCTGGGCAGCTCGACGGTCGCGACCGTGGCCACGCCTTTCAACACGCCGGGCAGCATCAACGTCAACGGAACGCTGAACGTGAACGCGCCCGCGACCTTGGGGGCCTTGTTCAAGGAAAGCACCGGGACCACGTTCGGGGGCAGCGGTGCCGTCACGGTGACCGGGCCCTCGATCATTGCCGGCGCCTTCAGCGGCAGTGGCAGTGCCACTTTCCAGGACAGCCTGACGATCAACAACATGAGCCTGGCGGGCGGCTACCGCATCGTGGCCCAGGGCCCGACCAGCCTGCTCCAGGGTTTCTCGCTGTCGAACGGGTCGCGGCTGGAAAACGCCGGCACGATGACGATCAACCCGTCGTTCGCCTTCTTCGTCACCGGGGGTACGGGTGGTGCTGCCTTTGCCAACAGCGGCACCGTCACGCACGGAGGCACCTCGACCCTGGTGCTCGGCTTGCCGTATCTGCAGGCCGCCAGCGGCATCACCAACGTGAACAGCGGCACGATGCAGATCAACACCGCCGGCAGCGTGTTTGACGGCCGCTTCAACGTGGCCAACGGCGGGGTGCTGCAGGTCGCGAACAACAGCTTCACGCTGAACGACAGCTTCAACCTGGCCGCAGGCGGCGTGCTGCGCCTCACCGGCGGCACGGCCACGGTGGCCCAGCCCTTCAGCACGGCAGGCACGCTGGCCGTCGACGGCGGCACGCTGACCGTCAACGCCCCCAGCACGCTGGCGGTGCTGCAAAAGCCGTTCTTCGGCAACTACGGCGGCAGCGGCGCGGTCACCGTGACCGGGCCCTCGGTGATCGGCGGCAACCTCATCGGCAGCGGCAGCACCACGTTCGAAGGCACGCTCACCATCGACCGTGTCGCTCTGCAAGGCGGCTACCGACTGGTGTCCCAGGGCACCGGCACCTTGCTCAGCGGCAACACCTCGTGGAACGCTGGCACGCGGCTGGAAAACGCGGGCCTGATGACGAACAACGCCACGGCCGCCTGGAGCATCAGCCGCAACGGCACCGGCACGGCCGATTTCGTCAACAGCGGCACCTTCGTCAAGGAAGGCGCGGCGTTGATGAACCTCAACCCGGGCGTGCAGGCCACCAACACCGGCACGCTGCGGGTGACGGCAGGGGCCCTGCGCCTGGGCGGCGGCCTGTCGAACTTCGCGGGCACCACGCTCAGCGGGGGCCGCTTCGAAGTGATCGGCGACGCCACGCTCAGCTTCGCCGGGGCCGACGTGCAGACGCTGGACGCCGCGCTGCTGCTGGAAGGGCCGGGCTCGCAGTTCGTCAATTCCGGCAGCGGCGCCGACGCGCTGGCCAACCTGGCCGCCACCACCGCGGCCGGCAGCCTGACGCTGCGCAACGGCCGCAACCTGGCCACCCCGGGCGCCTTCGCCAACGCCGGCCAGACCCGGCTGGGCGCGGGCAGCAGCTTCACGGCCGGCGGCAGCGGCTTCGCCAATGCGGCCGGCGGCGGCGTGCTGCTGGAAGGCGGCAGCCTTGCCACCAGCGCCGGCACCGGCACGCTGGCCAATGCCGGCACGGTGTCGGGCTTCGGCACCCTGGCCGCGGCGGTGAACAACAGCGGCACCGTTCTCGCCACGGCCGGCGTGCTGAACGCCAACGGCGGCATCACCGGCGCCACCGGCACGCTGCAGGTGGCCCCGGGCGCCACACTGAACCTGGCCGCCGCCACGGGCCTAGGCAGCACCGGCGCGCTGGTGCTGCAAGGCAGCCTGGCGCTGGGCGCGCAGAACCTGGTGGTGGCCGGCGACTACAGCAACACCGGCTTCGGCAGCGGCAATGCCTTCAACCCGCGTGCCGGCGTCACCGGCACTGGCCAGATCATCGGCAGCGGCACCGTTCTGGCGCTGGGCGGCCAAGCCTCCCCGGCTGGGGTCAACGCCTGGTTGCTGGACTTCGGCACCGTGCGCGGCGGCAGCAGCATCACGCGCAGCTTCACGGTGCAGAACACCGGCAGCGCGGGTGCGGCCGGCCTGCGCACGGCGCTGCAGACGGCTGCCAACGGCGCGGCCGTGACCGACGCCAGGCTGTCGGGCACAGCCCTGGTGGCCGGCAACCTGGCCCTGCTGGCGGCCGGCAGCGCCAGCGACAGTTTCGTCGCCACGCTGACTGGCGGCGGCACAGGCGGCGCGCTGAACGGCCAGGTGCTGGCCGTGGCCGGCAACTTCGCCAACACTCCCGTGCAGACGCTGGCGCTGCAGGGCTTCAGCACCGTGCTGGCCAGCGGCGCGGCCAGCCCGGCCGGGCCATTGAACCTGGGCAACTTCCGCGTCGGCATCTCACCCGCGCCCAGCGCCAGCCTGGCCATCAACAACCTGGCCAGCGGCCCCGGTGCCGAACAGCTGCGCCTGGGCCCGCTGCAGACCAGCGGCAACTTCAGCGCCGTCAGCACCTTGGGCGCCGGCGGCGTGGCCCCTGGCGGCACGGTGCCCGATGCCGTGCGCGTGGCTTCCCAGGCCGGCGTGGCCGGGCCGAATGCAGGTGCGGTCACCCTGCAGTTCACCTCGAACGGGCAGGCCTTCGCCCCCGGCTTCACCGACCTGGCGGTGAACCAGCAGACCGTGCAGTTGAACGCCACCGGCTTCAGGCTGGCCAACCCCACGCTGGCCACACCCAACCCGGTGCTGCTGCCGAACCAGCGCGTGGGCGGCAGCTTGACGCAGGCCCTGACGCTGGCCAACAACCTGCCGGCCGACGGCTTCAGCGAAAGCCTGAACGCCAGCATCAGCGCCGGTGGCCAGGCCAGGGCCGGCGGCAGCGTCAACCTGCTGGCCGCGGGCGCCAGCAGCAGCGCGCTGTTCGTCGGCGTGGACACCACTAGCGCCGGCCCCCGCAATGGCGTGGCCACGATCGCGCTGGCGTCCGACGGGACCGGCAACAGCGGCTTTGCCGCACTGGTCCTGGGCACGCAGACGGTGAACGTGAGCGGCGACGTCTACCGCCTGGCCGTGCCGCAGCCGGGCACGAGCCTGGGGTTGCTGGCCGCGCGCGTGGGCGATGCGCAACCGGTGGCCACACTGGCGGTGGCCAACGCCGGCCCCGATGCCTTCACCGAAAGGCTGAACGCATCGTTCGGCAGCGTGCCGGCCGGCTTCACCAGTGGCCCGGCCCTGGTGGGTGTGGCGCCCGGCGCCAGCGGCAACCTGACACTGGCCCTGGCCACCGGCACCGCCGGCAACTTCGGCGGCACGGCGCAGATGCTGCTGGTGAGCAGCGGCGCCGGCACCACCGGCGCACCCGACGCGGCGCTGCCCGCCGCCGCCGTGGCGGTGCAGGGCAGGGTGTACGCGCCCGCGGTGCCGTCGGTGCCGCTGACCGTGGTCGACTTCGGCATCGTGCGCGTGGGCGACAGCGTGGCGGCCCGCAGCGTGGCGGTCGGCAACACCGCCAGCGGCGCCTTGACCGACAGCCTGCGTGCCGGGATCAGCCCGGGCAGCACGGCCTTCACCGCCGCGGGCAGCGCGCTGGTGCCGGCCGGCCAGACCAGTGGCAGCGCCCTGAACGTGACGCTGGACACCGGCACCGCGGGCGTGTTTGCAGGCAGCGGCCAACTCGCGCTGGCCAGCGTCAACCCCGACCTGGCCGACCGCAACCTGGCCGCCCAGCCGCTGAGCTTCCTGGCCCAGGTGAACAACCTGGCCGCCCCGCGGTTCACCGCCAGCGGCGCAGTGCTCAGCGGCAATGGGCTGAACTACACGCTGGACTTCGGCAGCTTCACCGAAGGCACCGGCGCGCTGCAGGCCACGCTGCTGCTGGCCCATGCGGTGGCCGGCCCGGCCGACAACTTGTCTGGCAGCTGGCTTCTGGATGGCCTGGGCAGCCCGTTCGCCACCAGTGGCTTCAACAGCTTCGCCAACCTGGCGCCAGGCGGGCAGATCGGCGGCCTGCTTGTCAGCTTGGGCGATCTCGAGGTGGGCAGCTTCAGCGCAAGCATCCGGCTGGCCTCGTTCAGCGTGAACGGCTCCGGCCCCGACCTGACGCTGGGCGATGTCGTCATCAACCTGCAAGGCCAGGTGGTGGCGGTGCCCGAACCCTCGACCTACGCCTTGTTCCTGGGGGGCCTGGCCCTGCTGCTGGTTTGCCGAAGGCGCCTGCAGCAGCAGCGGCGCGACGCGGGTGTTTCCGACTTCTCGACCCGGTGATGTGATGCAAAAACATGAATCTCTTCGTTCGAACCGCGTTCGCTTGACGTCCTTCCGGGCGACCTGTCTCGCATCCTGTTTAGCCATCGGTCTGGCCGGCGCTGCCGGCACGGCCACGGCGGCCATCGTCACCTGGAACAACCCGGGCACTGGCGACTGGTTCGCGGCCGGCAACTGGTCGGGCGGGGTGCCCGGCAGCGGCGACGACGCGCGGGTCAACAACGGCGGTGAAGTCGTCGACACCAGCGGGCCAGCCGCGCAGGCGCAGACCCTGCGCGTCGGCGCCAATGCGGCCGCGCCCGGTGTCACGGGCGCCCGCGGCACGGTGCGGCTGGGCGCCGCGGGTCTGCAACTGGGTCCGCAGTTGCTGGTGGGCTTCAGCCTGGACAACAGCGCTCCGCCGTCCCCTTTCCTGGCCGAAGGGCTGCTGACGGTGGCTGGTGCCCTGCGCCTGGCGCCGCAGCCGGGCTTCAGTGGCAGCCTGCTGAACGTGGGCGTGGCGCAGGGCGGCGTTGCGCTGGGGCAGGTGCGCGTCGGGTCGCTCGACGCCACGGCCGGCCCGGTGGGCAACCTGAAGGTGGGCGACGCCGAGCGCGGCCGGGCCGATGGCCTGCTGCAAAGTGCCGGCGGGCAACTGCAGGTGGTCGGTGAGGCCGTGGTGGGCCGTGCCAACAGCGACACGGGCGCGCGGGCGGCGGGCCGCGTGGTGCTGGGCCACGCGATGACGGCCGGGCCATTGGGGGCGGTGTTGTCGGTGGGCACGCTCACGGGCGGCGGCATCGCGGGTCTGGGCACCGGCCGCGCCGACGGCAGCCTCACGGCCACGGCGCTGGAAAGCTTCGAGTCCATCGTCATCGGCCGCAGCGCCGTGCACCGGTCCGTGGACGCTGCCGCCACGGCGGAGCTGACGGTGGGCGCGGGGGGCATCCGGCGCGCCACCGTGGGCGGCAGCTTCACCGTCGGCGAGGCCGTGGGGTCGAGCAACAACGGCCAGATCTTCGGCGCGGCCAGTGCCACGGGCCGAGCCACGGTGGGGGGTGACATCCTCGGCTACGGCACCGCCAATGTCGGTCGTGTGCTGGCCAGCGGCGTGGCCGACGGCACCGTGGCATTGAATGGCGCCGCGCTGCAGACGCAGACCCTGCGTGTGGGCGTGGTGCAAGGCAAAGGCCAGGCGAGCGTGGTCGACGGGCGAGCGAATGCACAGGGCCAGCTGCAGCTCACCGATGCCAGGGCGAGCCTGGCCACGGCCCAGGTCGGTACCGTCTTCAACGCCAACCCCGGTGTCGCAGCCACGGCCCGCGGTGAACTGAACCTCACGCGCTCGCAGTTCGATGCGCAGCTCCTGCAACTCGGCCAGGGCGATGGCGGTCACGGTGTCGCGACACTCAGCGACAACAGCGAGATGCGCTTGAACGGCCTGACGATGGCTGCCGGTTCCGGAGCGCGCGCCGACATGCAGCTCAGCGACAGCCGTCTGACGGTGTCTGGCCTGGGCGTGACGAGCATGGGCAGCGCCGGCGGAACGGCAAGCCTTCACGGCCTGCGGTCCGCCGTTCAGGTCGCAGGCGACCTGGACGTGACCGGAGGTTCGAACGCTGCAGACGTCAGCAGCGTGCGGCTGAAAGACAGTGTCCTGAGCGTGGGCGGACGTGTCGACATCGGCGCACAGCCAAACGCAGGCCGGACCGAACTGACGCTGGAGAACAGCAGCGCCACCGTGGGCGGCGACCTGCGCCTGGGCGCCTTTCAGCCCGGCTTCGGCGAAGCGCTGCTGGCGCTGGACGCGTCGCTGTTGTCCGTGGCGGGCGGCTTCACCAGCAACCTGGGCTCGACGATGTACTTCGGCCTGGACGGCCTGAGCCGCGGCCTGGGCGGCTACGGCGCGCTGGACGCCGCTTCCGTGGTGCTGGCCGGGCTGCTGGAGATCGACCTGGGCGACCTGGACCTGGGCTTGATCACGGGCTCGTCCCAGGTCTTCGACCTCATCGTCACCACTGGCGCAGGCGGCATCGTCGGCGACTTCAGTGCGGTGTCGCTGTTCGGTGCGCCCAACGGCTTTGCCACACGTTTCGGCAAGGCGGGTGCCAACAACGAGATCTGGCGCCTGACGCTGTCGCGGCAGGACGGTGGAACCGTTCCCGAGCCCTCGTCGCTGGCCCTGGTGCTGATGGCGGTGCTGGCCGTGGCATCGGTGCGCGGGTGCCGTGCTGCCGCGAAAAGCTGAACTGGCCCGGCCCCTGAGGCGTGATCAGGACAAGGCCAGCCGCGCCAGTGCCCGCTGCAGCACGCGGGCGTCGTTGCTGGCGCGATGCCGGCTCAGGCCGAGTTCGGCGCTGGCGCTGGCCCGGGCTTCGCCCAGGTGCGACAGGCGCCGCTCGTCGAGCAGCCGACCCACGGTTTCCAGCTTGAAGTGGGGCCGCAGGCCGGCTTCCTCGAACAGCGCGCCCAGCCAGGCGTAGTCGTGGGCCCAACCGTCGCAATACACGGTGTGGCCGGTGAGGTCGTCGTTCAGGGCCTGCGCCACTTCGGCCAGGTCCCGGCCATGGCGCATCAGCTTGCTGCGGCTGATGCCGTGCAGGGCCTCGGCCGAGCTGTCCCAGTGGGTCCAGTGCGCAGCGGGGCGGATCAAGGTGCAGCGGGCACGGCCATCGGGCAACACGTAGCCGATCTCGATGGGGTAGCTGTGGCGTCCGAAGCCCGAGGCCTCGATGTCCAGCACACAAGGCACATCGACCAGGGGCGATGTGGGGGCGGGGTCGATGTCGGGCAGCATGGTCTGGAACGCGGTCGGGCAGGGCGCTTGCAGATTCTGTGCCTTCGCTCTTGCGGCTGCCTGCCGGAGTCCCGGCGCGGCGAGACTTAGTAGGCAGCCCGGCCCTGGCCTTCAGGCCACCGCGCCGAAGAGCATCCCCGCTGCCGCCGTGATGCCCATCGCCAGGGCGCCCCAGATCGTCACCCGGCCTGCAGCGCGCCACAGGGGTGCGCCCCCGGCCCGTGCCGCCAGCGCACCCAGTGCCGCCAGGAACACCAGCGCCGTGCCCGCCACCCACCAGATCAGCCCCAGCTGCGGTGCCGCCCAGCCCACGCCCAGGGGCAGCACAGCCCCGATGGCAAAGCTGCCCGCCGAGGCCAGGGCTGCCTGCACGGGGCGGGCGCTGAGCGTGGTGGAGATGCCGAGTTCGTCGCGCGCATGGGCGCCCAGGGCGTCGTGCTTCATCAGCTGCTGGGCCACGGTGGCGGCCAGCGCCGGTTCCAGGCCGCGGCCGACGTAGATGGCCTGCAGCTCCCGCTGTTCGGCCACCGGGTCGGCGCTCAGTTCGGCGCTTTCTCGGGCCAGGTCGGCGCTTTCGGTGTCGGCCTGGCTGTGCACCGACACATATTCGCCCGCCGCCATCGACATCGCCCCGGCCACGAGGCCGGCCACGCCGCTCGTCAGCACGCCGGCGGTGCCGGCGCCGGCGGCGGCCACACCGATCATCAGGCTGGCGGTGGAGACGATGCCGTCGTTGGCCCCCAGCACGGCCGCACGCAGCCAGCCGATGCGGTCGCTGCGGTGTCTTTCCAGGTGTTTCGTGATGCTTCTAGGCATGCCCTGGTTCTACAGCACGCACCTTAAGGCGCGCTGTCGGCGGAGGCCTACAGCGCCATCAGAAACCTGCGCGCGCGCTCAGCCAGGGTGCGCTGGTAGAGTGAATCGATGACTGCAGCACGATTCATCCAGGTCGACGAAGGCCCGCAGGTCCGGCAGGTCGCATTGGCCGCCGAAGCCGCGGCCGGCCTGCTGGCCACCCCGGCCGCGGTGTCGCCCAAGTTCTTCTACGACGCCCTGGGCTCGCGCTTGTTCGACGCCATCACCGAACTGCCCGAGTACTACCCCACGCGCACCGAGGCCGCCATCCTGGCGCGGCACCTGCCGGCGATTGCCGACGCCGCACTCGGCGCCACCGGGCCCAGGCCGACGCTGGTCGACTTGGGCGCAGGCAGCTGCGTCAAGGCGGCGCGCTTGTTTCCTGCGCTGCAGCCCAGCCGTTATGTGGCCGTGGACATCTCAGCCGACTATCTGCGCGGTGTGCTCGACAAGCTGCAGCTCGAACACCCCACCATTCAGATGCTGGGCGTGGGCCAGGACTTCTCCACGCGCCTGGACCTTCCCGCCGACGTGCTGGCCGACCCCGCTGGGGCGGGCGGCGGCCGGTCGCTCGTCTTCTACCCGGGCTCGTCGATCGGCAACTTCGACCCGCCGGCGGCGCTGCGCCTCTTGCGTGAAGCCCGCACCGTCGCCGCCGGCGGTGCCCTGCTCATCGGCGTGGACCTGCTCAAGCCAGCCGACATCCTGGAGCCCGCCTACGACGACGAACTGGGCGTCACGGCGGCCTTCAACCTGAACCTGCTGAGCCATCTGAACCGCCTGCTGGGCAGCAACTTCCAGCCGCGCGGCTGGCAGCACGTGGCGCTGTTCAACGCGCAGCAGTCGCGCATCGAAATGCACCTGCAGGCCCGCCACAGCGTCGATGTGCGCTGGCCCGGTGGCTACCGTCACTTCAGCGCCGGCGAACGCATCCACACCGAGAATTCAGTGAAGTGGCAGCCAGCCGCCTTCGATGCCTTGCTGCGCGATGCGGGCTTCGGCAGCGTTCGCCGCTACAGCGACGAACGCGGCTGGTTCGCGGTGTTCCTGGCCTGCTGACCGCGACGGTCCGGCAGGTTCAGAAGTTCGCTCGCACGCCTGCAAAGAAGTACCGTCCGACGCCGCTGACGGGGTAGGCCGAACTGGCGATGTAGGGCCGCTCGTCGGTGAGGTTGTTCACGCCGCCAAAGAACGCCAGACCCGGCTTGAACTCGTAGTTTGCCGACAGGCCGTGCACCCACATCGCTTCGGCAAAGCCCGCCGGGCCGAATTCGGTCTGGACGTCCTCGACCTGCACGGCAATGGCCACCGCCTGCTTGCCGATGTACTGGCCACGCCAGGTCAATGACAGGGGGCCGCGCGTCCAGGTGGCGCTGCCCACGCCTGACCATTCCGGTGCGCTCAACTCCATCAGGCCAGGGTTGACGAGGCTGGTGTCGACGGGGTCGAAGTAGCGGTCGAGCTTTTCTGTCCAGTTGACCGTGGCGCGCAGGTTGAAGCGGTTGCCGGCGACGCTGAAGTTGTAGGCCGCCGCCAGGTCGACACCGGCGGTCTCGATGCGACCGAAGTTCACCTGCACCTGCCGCAGCGTCTGGAAGCCGCCGTCGGCGCGGCGGTCGAACAGGCTGCAGAACTGGTTGGGGAAGGTGCTCAGGTCGTAGCAGCTGTTGACGATGTTCTGTGCTGTGACCGCGGCGATCGCGTCTCGGATCTCGATGGAATAGTAGTCGGCGGTCAGCGTCAGGCCGGGCACGACGCGTGGCTGCAGCACCAAGCCTGCGGTCCAGGTGGTGGCTTCCTCCTGCACCAGGTTCGGGTTGCCGCCGGAGGTGCCCGAGAAGCGCGCGGTCAGCGGGTCCTCGAAGGTGTTCGGGTTCACGCCGATCGCGGTCAGCGCCGCGGCGCAATTGGCCTTGCGCGCCGCGGCGTTGGGCAGGCCGGCCGCGATGCGCGAGTTCAGGTCGGAGATGTTGCAGGGGTCGGACGGGCGGAAGGTGGTCGCCTGCTGCGGGCTGAAGAGCTCGAAGATGTCGGGGGCGCGGATGGCCTTGCTGTAGCTGCCGCGCAGGCGCAGGTCGCGCACCGGCGCCCAGGTGGTGGCCAGGTTCCAGGTGGTGGCGCTGCCGATGGTGGAGTAGTCGGCATAGCGCGCCGCGGCCTCCACGCTCAGTTCATGGGCGAAGGGCTTGTTCGCCAGCAGCGGCAGCCGCACTTCGCCGAAGGCTTCCTTCACGTCGAACTCGCCGCTGGCGTTGAACACTTTCACCTGGTCGTTGAGGAACAGGTTGACGTTGCTCGACACGTCGCCGATGAAGCTGCCGTTGTCCAGGATGCCCAGGTCTTCCTGGCTGAAGTTGCTGCGGCTCTTCTCCTTGCGGTACTCGGCGCCCAGGGCGTAGCGCACGGCGCCGCCCGGCAGGCTGAAGAAGCTGCCGCTGTCACCGGCCAGCGAGACGGTGGCCACGGTCTGTTCCAGCCTGAACTGGTCGGTGCTGGGGCGGGTGAAGAAGGCCACCGATTCCGGGCTGACGGAATTGGCACCGCGGAACAGGTTGGCCGGGCGGCACTGGCCGTCGCCGGGGCGGAACGTGAAGAAGCCGGGTTCCAGTTCCGGCAGCAGCGGAGCCGTGGGCACGGCGCCGGGGTTGATGTCGCTGCGGCAGACGATGCGTCCGTCGGCCAGGCGCACGGCGTCGGTGGCGGCCAGGAAGCGGTCGGCCAGCACGGCGTTGGAGAAGGTCTCGGTGTCCTTGGTGCGGCCGTGGTTCAGGGTGGCGTCGTAGCTCAGGTTCGGCGTGAGCTCGCCGCGCAGGCCGCCCACCAGGCGCACGGTGTTGCGTTCGTTGCGCGTGATGCCCGGGCCGAAGTCGATGTTGTCGCGGCTGATGAGCAGGCCGCCGGCGTCGTCTGCGTCAGCGCGCAGGGCGCTGGGGATCCAGGGGTTGTCGGTGGCGATGAAGGCGGTGTCGAAGAAGGTGTTGTAGCTGTTGCGGCTGGTGCTGATCGTGCGCGTGAGCTTGGCGTCCCAGTAGGCCTCGGCCTGCGGCGCGAATCTGAACTGGCCGGTGCTGACGAGGTGGAAGCGCTCCGAGCCCGGGGTCAGTGAACTCTGGTTCGTGCGTTCCACCGCGCCGTCGCCGCCGAACTGGTTCTGTGCCGTGGACACGATGCCGTCGTTGAAGATGCGTACGCCGCCTTCGGGGGTGGTGACGTAGCAGCCGCCACCGCCGAAGCCGGTCCAGCCGACGTAGCTTTCGTTGCAGTCGCCGACGCCGTTGCGGTTGATGTCGGCGTTGAAGAAGTCGAAATCGGCGCGGAAGAGCAGGCCGGTGTTGGCGCTGATGGCGAACACCGGCTGGCTGCCGATGACGCGCAACGGCGCATTCGCCGCCCGGTCGATCAGGCCTTGCTCGGCGGCGGTGGGTGTGCGGCCCGGAAAGAGCGTGGCGAACTGCGCGGCGGTGGGAATCTGGTTGCCGAAGGCGATGCGGCTGGTCCGCGGGCCCGGGCCGCCCACGCGGTAGTAGCCGGCAAAATTGGGCATGGTGGCGGCGTTGATGTCGCCCTTCTGGAAGCGCCGCGCCGGGTTCAGGTAGGTGGTGCTGTTGTTGGCGCGGCCGTTGTTCGCAGTGAAGTCGCGGTTGCCGAACAGCACCTCGTTTTCGTGCGCATAACCCGCCGACAGCGTGACATTGCCGCGGCCGTCGCCGAAGTTGCGGCCGAAGGTGGCGCTGATGCTGTCGTTGCGGCCGTCGTCCTCGCCCGATCGGCCGGTCTGGGCGTCGAACTGGAAGCCTTCGAAGTTCTTCTTCAGCACGTAGTTGACGACCCCGGTGACGGCATCGGCACCGTAGACGGCCGATGCGCCGCCGGTCAGCACCTCGACGCGTTCGATCAGCGCCGAGGGGATGGTGGCCACGTCCACCGCCTGGGAACCGGCCACGCCCGACACATGTCGGCGGCCGTCGACCAGCACCAGCGTACGGTTCGAACCCAGCTGGCGCAGGTTCAGCGTGGCCTGGCCCACGCCGCCGGCGCCGCGTTCGATGGAGTCGGCCACCGTGCCCGAGGAGATCAGCGCAGGAATCTCGCGCAAGGTGGCGGTGGTGTCGGTGTTGCCGCCGGCGCGCAGGTCTTCGGCACGCAGCACCGAAATGGGCGCTGGCGCCTGCGCATTGATGTCGCGCGCCAGGCGTGACCCGGTAATGACGATGCTGGTGGCGCCGGCTGCGGCGGCTGGTGCGGCCGGTGCAGGGGCCGGCGTGGTCTGGGCTGCAGCGCGTGCGGCCAGTGCCAGAAGGGACAGACTCAGCAGGGCAGCACGGGGGCGTTGTACGGGCATGGGTGTCCTCGTTGGGATGGCTGGAATGAGGGCGGGAAAGGTGCTCGGACCCGATCTGCGGCCCCTGACGCGGAGTCAGAAGCGCTTCAGCGAGCGACAGGGAATTAGCAACGTCTGTGCCGCGCAGGCCATTCCCCTTCCCAGAGATAACCCCAATGCCCCTGGGTCGGCCGAGTGCTGCCAGCATCCACCTCGGTTCCCTCTTCTGGGGGGGCGCCCCGGGACCCCCACAAGAGCAAATCGCCCATGGATCTGACCGTCAGTGTTCTGCTTGGCACCTTCATCCTCTCGGTGCTGGCGCTGTTCGTTTTCATCGCCTCGATGGCCAAGGGCCTGTTCGGCAGCGGCGGTGCCGCCGCGGTGCAGATCTTCGACAGCGACGAGGTCGGCAAGGTCGAAGACCCTGCTGCCACGCAGACCCAGCGCGGCAGCCTGCAGCAGGCCATGGATCCTTCGCAGGTGAACACCCAGCGCAACGCGCAGGAGGTGGCCACCCGGCTGCGCGCCGACCAGAGCAGTTCGCTGGTGGTGGGGGTGTGCCTGACGATGGCCGTGGTCTGGCTGGTGCTGGCCTCGGTGGCGGGGCTGGTGGCCTCGATCAAGATGCACGCGCCCGACTGGCTGGTGGAACAGGCCTGGCTCACCTTCGGCCGCATCCGGCCCATCCACCTGAACCTGGTGGCCTACGGCTGGTGCTCGATGGCCGGCATCGGCGTGGCGCTGTGGCTGATCCCGCGCCTGCTGAAGACCGAACTGGTGGGCGCGAAGTACGCACTGGTGGGCGGCGCGCTGTGGACCCTGGGCGTCACGGCCGGCACAGTGGCGCTGGCTCTGGGTTATTCAGACGGGCTGGAGTGGCTGGAATACCCGTGGAAGATCGACATCCTGCTCGTCATTGGCGGCGCGCTGGTGGGATTCCCGATGTGGCTGACGCTGCTGCGGCGCAAGGTTGCGCACCTGTACGTGTCGGTCTGGTACATCGCCGCAGGCCTGCTGTGGTTTCCGATCCTGTTCCTGGTGGGCAACTGGCCCAACCTGCACTTCGGCGTGCAGCAGGCCACGATGAACTGGTGGTACGGCCACAACGCGCTGGGCCTGTGGTTCACGCCGCTCGGCCTGGCCGCGGCCTACTACTTCATTCCAAAGGTGCTGGGCAAGCCCATCCACAGCTACAACCTGTCGCTGCTGGGCTTTTGGTCGCTGGCGTTCTTCTACAGCCAGGTTGGCGGGCATCACCTCATCGGCGGGCCGGTGCCTTCATGGCTGATCACCATCAGCATTGTGCAGAGCATGATGATGGTGGTGCCGGTGCTCGCGGTGGCCATCAACCAGCATCTGACCGTGCTGGGCAACTTCCGCGCGCTGCTGTATTCGCCCACGCTGCGCTTCATCGTGCTGGGCGCGATGATGTACACGGCGGCCTCGGTGCAGGGTTCGCTGCAGGCGCTGCGCTCGGTGAACACCGTCACCCACTTCACGCACTACACGGTGGCGCATGCCCACCTGGGTCTCTACGGCTTCTTCTCGATGGTGATGTTCGGCGCCATCTACTTCATCATGCCGCGCGTGATGAAGTGGGAATGGCCGTACCCGTGGATGATCTCGGCGCACTTCTGGCTGGTGGTGGGCGGCTTCGGCGTCTACTTCGTAGGCCTGTCGTTCGGCGGCTGGTACCAGGGCCTGGCCATGCTGGACAAGAACATCCCGTTCATGGACAGCGTCACGCTGACCCTGCCTTACCTGCAGGCCCGTTCCGTGGGCGGGGCGCTGATGACGCTGGGCCACCTGGTGTTCGCCGCGCACTTCTTCATGATGGGCTGGAAGTTCGGGCCGCGCAGGCTGGGCGCGGCGCTGCTGGCCTCGCCTGACCCGGCGCCCGCGGTGGCACGTGCGGTTCCTGCCCGCGGGGTGGCGGCATGAGCTTCGGTGTGGGCAAGTACGAAATGGACGAGATGCGTCTCGTCGTGGGCTCGATGGTCATCCTGTCGGCAGCCACCGCGCTGCTGGTGGTCATGCCCTACATGCTGCTGAAGGACACGAAGCCGCCGGCCGGCCTGAAGCCTTACACCCAGGTGCAGCAGCAGGGCCGTCAGGTCTACATCGCCAACGGCTGCGTGTATTGCCATTCGCAGCAGCCGCGCGACATCGCCCAGGCCCCCGACGCCTTGCGCGGCTGGGGCCGGGCGTCGATTGCGGCCGACTACGCCTACGACACGCCCCATCTGCTGGGCACCATGCGCACGGGACCAGACCTGCTGAACATCGGCGCGCGCCAGCCCAGTCGCGACTGGCACCTGGGCCACCTGTATGCGCCACGGGCTTACACACCCGGATCGACCATGCCCGCGTATCCGTACCTGTTCGAGGTGCGCCAGGGCGCAGCACAGGCGGGCGAGGTGGTGGTGAACCTGCCGCCCGCCTACGCCAAGCCCGGGCAGGTGGTGGTGGCCAGGGCCGAGGCGCTGGCGCTGGTGGAATACCTGATCTCGCTGGACCGCACCTACCCGGCGCTGAAGGCGGCCGACGACCCCGCCGTCGACAGAAAGGCACCCCGCTGATGGCCACGCGCAAACCAGGCGGTGACCCGGACCGCCCGCTCCCAGGCGCCGACGGCGAGGCACCCGACTTCAATGCCAGCGAGTTCGCGGCCATGCGTCGCGAAAACGCCGACCCGGACGAGAAGGTCCACCCGCTGCCGTGGTTCTTCATCATGTTCCTGGGTGCCATCGGCATGTGGGGTGCGTTCTACATCGCGGCCACGCCTTCGGGCGAGTCTTCGGCCTACGGCGACCAGCGCACGGTGAGCCTGCTGCGCCCGCCCGTGGTGGCCGATGGCGCCGTGGCCGCGGTCGACGGCAAGCAGCTCTACGGCGCCAAGTGTGCGGCCTGCCACCAGGCCAGCGGCCTGGGCGTGGCGGGGGTGTTTCCGCCCTTGGCCGGGGCCGAATGGGTGGTGGGCAGCGAGAAGGTGCTGGCCAGCATCCTGCTGCACGGGTTGCAGGGCGAGATCGTCGTCAAGGGCAACACCTACAAGGGCGTGATGCCGGCCTTCGGCACGCTGGCTGATGAAGAGATCGCGGCCGTGCTCACCTACATCCGCAGCGACTGGGGCAACCAGGCCGCGCCGGTGACGGCGGCCACCGTGAAGGCGCAGCGCGAAGCCACCAAGGATCAGACCGGGGCCTACGCTGGCGGCGCGGCGCTGAAGGCGTTGGCGCCCTGAGGGTCGGTTGAAGGCCGCGCCCCCCGGCCCGGCCGGACCCGCTGACGCACTGGACGGCTTGTTCGGCACCTTCGCCGCCTGCCTGGTTGTGCTCCTGGCGGGGCTGGTCGCCATCTTTCACGCCACGGCGGGTGGCACCGCCTACACCACCGAGACGCTGCGCCGCAGCGCCGTGCTGCAGGCGCCCACACCCGTGCCCGACTTCCGCGTCATCGACGCCCAGGGCCGGGAACAGTCGCTGCGCGAACTGCTGGCCGACGACGGCCGCCTCTGGATCGTCGACTTCGTCTACACGCGCTGCCAGACGCTGTGCCTGTCGCTGGGCACGGTGTTCCAGCAACTGCAGGACGAGGTGCTGGCGCAAGGGCTGCAGGACCGCGTGGGCCTGTTGTCGATCAGCTTCGACCCGGCGCACGACCGCCCGGCGGCCCTGCAGGACTACGCGCGCCGCATGCGCATGCAGCCCGCGGTGTGGCAGCTGCTCAGCCTGGCCGAGCCGGCCGATCGCCGCCGCCTGCTGGACAGCTTCGGCATCATGGTGGTGCCGGCCCCGCTGGGCGAGTTCGAACACAACGCCGCGCTCCATCTCGTGACGGCCGACGGGCAACTGGTGCGCATCCTCGGTCTGGATGAAGGCGCGCAAGCGCTGGCGCTGGCCCGTGCCATGACGCCAGCGCCCGCCAGCGTGGCTTCGGTGCCACGCCTCGGCCCATGAAGCAGCACCTGAAGCTGCTGGCGCTGCTGCTGACGGCCCTTGCGGCCAGCCTGTCGCTGCCGCCTCTACGGGTGCTGATCGAGCAGAGCATGGTCTGGCACATGCTGGTGCAGATGCCGCTGCTGGTGGCCGCAGGCGCCTTGGCAGCCGCGGCCTGGCCGGCGGCCACGGGCGGGCGCTGGGCGCGCTGGAACCGCTACGGCCTGACCGGCTTCATGCTGGCGCAGTGCGTCTCCGCCTACTGGATGATTCCGGCACTGGTGGACCGCGCCGTGGTCATCCCAGCGGCCGACGCCGCCAAGCTGCTGTCGCTGTGGCTGGCCGGTGCGGCGCTGCGCCAGGCCTGGGTGCAGGCACCGCTGGCGGTGCAACTGTTCTTCCTGGGCTATGGCCTGCCCATGCTGGCCTGGCTGGGCTTCTACCTGGCCAGCACGAATCTGCGCCTGTGCAACGCCTATTCGCTGGAAAGCCAGTTGCGCACCGGGCAGGGCCTGGTGGCGCTGGCGGCGGTGCTGGGCCTGGCCTGGGGCTTCAGCCTGCGCCGGCAACTGGCCCATTCGCCGCAGGCCGCGCGCACGGCCTGACTCCGTCGATGAACGCCCCCGGCTTCGCCACCCCCTTCAGCCGGCCCGCCGCCACCTGGAACGAGCGCTTCGCCGCGCCCGGCCATCTGTTCGGCACGGCGCCCAACGCGTGGCTGCGTGAACGCGCTGGCACCTGGCCCGCCGGCCGCCGGGTGCTGTGCGTGGCCGATGGCGAAGGCCGCAACAGCGTCTGGCTGGCGGCGCAGGGGCACCACGTCAGCGCCTTCGACATCGCCGAAGTGGGCGTGGCCAAGGCCCGCGCGCTGGCCGCCGAACAAGGCGTGTCGGTCCACTTCAGCGTGAGCGACTGCGACGGCTATTCATGGCCCACCGCCGCCTGCGATGCCGTGGTGGCCATCTTCGTGCAGTTTGCCGACCCGGCGATGCGCAGCCGCCTCTTCCGGGACATGGTGCGCTGCCTGCACCCGGGCGGACAACTGCTGCTGCTGGGCTACACGCCGCAGCAGCTGGTCTGCAGGACCGGCGGACCGGGTGTTCTTTCGCATCTGTACACGGCCGAGATGCTGCGCAGGGAATTTGCCGGCACCGGCCTGCGGATCAACGAACTACTGGAGTTCGAGTCCGATCTGGCCGAAGGCCTTGGCCACCAAGGCCGTTCTGCCCTGGTGGGGCTGGTGGCCACTGCGCCGGGCTGAACCCGGCCCGCGGCGGACGGACTCGGGCGTCGCGTCACTGCGACCGCCATCCACGGCCGGCGTCCCCCGGAAAGCCATGGCCACGCCCCGAATCTCCGGCCGGCTTCAGGCCGGCAAGGCGTGTCAACGCGGCGCGTCGTTGAGCTTCCAGTCGTAGTCCAGGAAGGCCACGGGCACCTGGCCGCGGCGCACGCGTTCGCGGTCTGCCGGCGCGTCGGCCAGCACATCGGCATAACGTCCCAGGAACACTGGCAACGAAGTTACGCCCTGATGGCCCAGCCGGAAGTCTTCGCCGAACCAGTCGAAGATCTTCGACACCTGCAGCTTGCCAGTGGCGGCGTCGAAGCGGTTGCGGCTGCGGTCGGCCATGAAGCGCAGCGCCTGTTCGGCCAGCTGGGCTTCGAGCCGGTCGGCCACGAAGGCTTCCTCGCGCAGCGCGGGGCAGCCGATGCTGGCGCAGTTCACGGCGAAGTGCACCCGTGGGTCGTCGAAGCGGCCGCGGGTGCGCAGCATGTCGTGCTCGATGTTGTCCAGCGACACCTGGCTGCCCAGCAAGGGCACCCACTTCGGTTTCCAGGGGCTTTGCAGAAGGCTGCCGATGTCCTTGATCGACTCCAGCTTCGGCCAGCGCGTGAGGATGAGTTCCAGGGTGAAGGCGTTGTAGGCGTTGATCAGGAAGGCCATCTGCTGCGGTTTGCTGAACGCTGCGAAGGCCGCCTCGCCGACGGCGCTGAGCGTGGCGAGGTAGGCCTTCAGCGCCCCCCGCTCCGCCGCCAGACCGCCGTAACGCACCTGCGAGGCCTGGCCTTCGCGCAGCACCAGCACATGGCGCTTCAACAAGGTGGTGAACGCGACGTGGCCGTGGTCGAAGCCTGCGGCTTGCGCCAGGGCCGTCCTGTGCAGGTGCAGTGCGGGCAGGGCGGCGACGGCCAGCAGCAACTGGCGGCGCGAGGGGTCGGTGCGCATGAGGGGGCGGTCGGGCGTGGGTGGGTGGGCGCGGTGCGGGTGCGGGTGCGGGTGCGGGACAGGCGGGTCGGCGTTGCCCTGCGGAACCTTACACCGCCGCAGCGCATAGCATCGCGGCCCATGGCCGCTGCCCCCGACAACGCCAGGCCCCAGGTTGGCACCGAAGCCCGTGCCCGCTGGCAGGCCCATGCCCAGGGCATGACGTTGCAGCTCGCAGGCCGTTGGCAGGGTGGCGCGGCGCAGGGCTGGCCGGCGCTGCCGGACCTGCCCGCGGCCACCGACCCTGCGGTGCAGGCCGAAGCGCAGCTTGCCTTCGACGCCACGGCCCTGCTGGCCTGGGACCTGGGCCTGGCGGCCAAGCTGTGGCCGCTGCTTGCGGCCTGGCAGGCCCGCGGCGGCAGCGTCGACACGCACGGCTTGCCGCCGGGCCTGGCTTCGTTGCTCGACCAGGCGCTGCAGCGTCTGCCCGCCCCCGCCGATGCCGAAGCCGCGCAACGCGCAACCACTGCAGCGTGCCGCCCGCCCGCACCCGCCGCGGTCACGCTGGCCTTCTTCGGCCAGGTCCTGCTGGCCAGCTGGCGCGGGCTGCGCGGCCGCGGCGGGCCGGGCAACCTGCCGGCCGACAGCCTGCTGCAGCAGATGGACCTCACCGGCCCGCGTTCCCTGCCCATCGTGCTGCTGGCCTGTGCGCTGCTGGGCGTGATGCTGGCCTACATGGGCGGGGCGCAGCTGGGGCGCATCGGCGCGCAAGGTTTCCTGGCCGACGTGGTCACCGTGGGCATGGTGCGGGAGCTCGGCGGGCTGATGACCGGCATCATCCTGGCCGGCCGCGTGGGGGCGGCTTTCGCGGCGCAGCTGGCCAGCATGCAGGCCAACGAGGAGATCGACGCCCTGCGCGCGCTGGGCCTGGACCCGGTGGCCCACCTGGTGCTGCCACGGCTGCTGGCACTGCTGTTGGTGGCGCCCGGGTTGATCCTGCTGGGGGCGCTGGCCGGCGTGCTGGCGGGCTGGCCCGCCGCGGTGTTCGCCTATGGCGTGGGCAGTGCCGAATATCTGCATCAAAGCCTGGCGGCACTGACGCCGGTGCACCTGTGGATCGGCCTCTTCAAGGGCATGCTGTATGCAGCGCTGGTGGCGCTGGCCGGCTGCCGCGAAGGCCTGCATGCCGGCCGCAGCGCCGAAGCCGTGGGCGAGGCCACCACGCGTGCCGTCGTCAAGGCGCTGGTGTGGATCGTGGCGGCGGCCTGCGCCACCACCGTGTTCTTCACAGGGCTGGGCTATTGATGGACGCACAGCCCTCTGACCACGCGCCGCTGATGCAGGTGCAGGGGCTCAGCGTGGCGGCCGGCGGCCCGGGCGGGCGCCTGGTTCAGCAAGGCCTGAGCTTCGACGTGATGCCCGGTGAAGTGCTGGGCGTGGCCGGCCCCAGCGGATGCGGCAAGAGCACCCTGCTGCGCCACCTGGCCGGGCTGGACCTGCCCGCCGCCGGCCGCGTGCTGCTCGCCGGGGCCGACCTGCACCAGGGCAGCGAAGCCACCCAGGCGGCGCTGCGCCGGCGCCTGGGCGTGATGTTCCAGGCCGGCGCGCTGTGGTCTTCGCGCACGCTGGGCGACAACTTGATGCTGCCCTTGAAGCTGTTCACGCCGCTGCCCCGCGCCGCCCGCGAAGATCGCGCCCGCTTCCTGCTGGCCCTGGTGGGGCTGGACGGCGCCTTCGGCCAGATGCCGGCGCAGCTGTCGGGCGGCATGCGCAAGCGCGCCGCCCTGGCGCGGGCGCTGGTGCTGGAACCCGAGCTGCTGCTCCTGGACGAACCCGGCTCCGGCCTGGACCCGATGAATGCCGCGCACCTGGACGAGCTGGTGCTGAACCTCAGGCACCATCTGAAGTGCAGCGTGGTGATGGTGACGCACGACGTCGCCAGCCTGTTCAACGTGGCCACCCGCGCCCTGTACCTGGACGAGACCGAACACACCATGACCGCCATCGGCGCCCCGCGCCACCTGCTGCAGCACGGCCCCGAGGCCGTGCGCCGATTCCTGCAACGCGGGGCCCCGGAATGAATGCCGCCGCCTGGCGCGTGGGCCTGTTCGCCGTGCTCGGCCTGGCCACCCTGGTGGTGGCCGCAGCGCTGGCCGGCGGGCGCTTCTGGGCCGCCACCGACCGGGCGGTGATGCGCTTCGACAGTTCCGTCTACGGCCTGCAGACCGGTGCCCCGGTGGTGTACCGCGGCGTCAAGCTCGGGCAGGTGCAGCGCATCGGGCTGGGCAGCCCGGGGGCGGGGCAGGGGGCCGCGGCCACGGCGCAGGCCCTGCCGGCAGTCCCGGTGGAAGTGGCATTCGAACGCGAACGTCTGGTGGAACTTCTCGACGCCGTGGCCGGCCCCGCCGCGGCCCAGGGCGTGGCCGCTGGCGGCGCCGTGCCGGCCCTGGTGGCGCGCGGGCTGGTGGCGCGGCTGGCCCTGCAAAGCCTGCTGACCGGCCAGCTGTACATCGACCTGGACCTGGCCCCGGTCGCAGCGCCCACTGCGGTGGCTGCGGCAGCTACGACGACCCCACCCACCCCCGGCCTGCCACGGGTGCCCACCGCGCCCACCAGGCTGCAGACGCTGCAGGCGCAACTGGAAAACCTGGACCTGGCGCAGCTGGGCCAGGACGTGGCCGCCGTGGCCGCCGCCGCGCGCCAGTTGCTGGCCGGGCCCGAGCCCACGCGCGCACTGGCACGCGCTGCAGACGCGGCGCAGGCCCTGGAGCGCGTGGCCACCCGCCTGCAACGCGACCTGCCGCGCCTGACGCGCGGCGCCGAAACCACCCTGGCCGAAGGCCAGCGCAGCCTGCAGCAGCTGGGCCTGGCGGCGCAACAGGTGGCCGCGGCGGCCAGCCAGGTGCAGGCCTTGGCGGGCAGTGGCACGCCAGTGATTGCGGATGTGCAGCGCAGTGCGGCCGAACTGACGCGGGCGGCACGGGCGCTGCGCGAGGCGGCGGATGCGGATTCGTCATTGCGGGTGAATGCCGAGCGGGCCTTGCAGGATGTGTCGCGGGCGGCGCAGTCGCTGGGGGAGCTGGGGGAGACCCTGGAGCGTCAGCCGGATGTCCTGTGGCGGGGGCGAGCCGCGCCGGGGGTGGGCGAAAGATGAGGCCGCGCCAACGGGTCGTTCAGAATCTTGAGCGCAGCCCGACGCCGCACCCAGTTCAGCTCAATCACGCCGCCACACATGCGCTTCGAAGGCACCTTGACCTCATGGAACGAAGAACGCGGCTTCGGCCGCATTGAATCCAGCCAGGGTGGCGAGCCCATCTTCGTGCACATCTCCGCCTGGCCCCGCGGGTCGGGGCGCCCACAGACGGGTCAAGCCGTCGGCTTCGAGGTGGAACTGGGCCCCAAGGGCAAGCGCGCGAAAAACGTGCAACTGGTGCAGGCGCGTCGTTCGGCCCGTGATGCTCGGCGCGCACAGGGCGCGCCGTGGGGCGCTGCCACGCTCTTTGCGATTCCGGCCTTTCTGGTGGTCTTCGTGGCCGTGGCGGCGGTCTGGAAGCTGCCGCTGTGGGTGGCGGGCCTCTACCTCGCCCTGAGCACGGCCACCTACGCCGCCTACGCCGCCGACAAGTCGGCGGCCCGCAGCAGCGGATGGCGCACGCCGGAAAGCACCCTGCACCTGCTGGCCGTCGCCGGCGGCTGGCCCGGGGCCCTTCTGGCCCAGCAGTTCCTTCGCCACAAGTCCGCCAAGGCCGCGTTCAGGCAGGTTTTCTGGGCCACCGTGGTGTTGAATACTGCGGGGCTGGTCGTGCTGGCTTCGCCTTGGCGCCGTGTCGTGCTGCAGGCGTTTTGAGGCTGCGTCGGTCCCCATGGTTGCTTGTGTACCGGTCCACCAGGTTTGCTGATGCCTACGCCAACTCCTCGCCTCGTCGTCATCACCGGCAGTTCCGGCGTGGGCAAGTCCAGCTTGGCGCAGGCCCTGCAAGAAGCCTTGCTGCCCGCGCACTGGCTGCACTTTTCGGTCGACACCTTGTTCTACTGCCTGCCCCGTTCAGTGGTGGCCCGCGCCGACCAGCACAATGACTGGGCCGCCGTGGATTCAAGAACACTGGTGGCCAGTGCACATGCCTGCGTGCAGACACTGCTGGGCCGGGGTCACGATGTCATCTTCGATGCCGTGGTCACGTCCCGCACCGGTGAAGAGGCGCTGGCGATGGCCTTTGCTGGCCACCCGTGCTTGCGGGTCCATCTCGGCTGCACCTGGGAAGAGATCGAGCGCCGAACCCTGGCCCGTGGCGACCGCACGCTGGCCGAGGCGCGGCACGGCCACCAGAACGTGGTTCGGCCCTCGGTCCACCATCATCACTTCGACACGACCGGTCGCCAGGCGCGGGACATCGCGGTAGAACTGGTGGAACTGCTGTCCCGTTGACCCAGCGTTGCGTGAGCGCGCAGCGCACGCCTTCCCGAAGAGGAGACACCCCATGCCCAGCCTCGACACCGTCTTCGCAGAACTGCGCTCGATCCTGGCGCCCTACGCCGCCCAGCTGGACGCGAAGAAGGACGACGCCACCGAGCTGTATCTCGACACCCGGTTCGTCCAGAAGAACAAGAAGCCCTTGTTCTTCGGCGCGGTGCAGGTGAAGAAGTCTTTCGTCAGCTTTCACCTGATGCCGGTCTACGCCCAGCCCGCGCTGCTGGACGGCTTGTCGCCCGCATTGAAGAAGCGCATGCAGGGCAAGTCGTGCTTCAACTTCGCCGAGGTCGACAAGCCGCTGTTCAAGGAACTGGCCGCCCTCACGAAGGCGGGTTTTGCCAGCTATGCGGATCAGGGATTTGTCTAGCGCGGGCAGATCACGCCGTGCTGCCGCATGACGGTCAGCCCTTCTAGCTCCGGCCCAGGCGCCCAGACACCCGATGGCTGCTCCGTCGACCTGTATTGCCGGGTGCCCGATCTGGCCGACTTGCAGGACATTGATTCAGAGCTGTTGAGATTCAGTCTGGAACAAGGAGACATCGAAGGTTTGCTCGCAGCGTGCGGGCTCAACGGATGTCGTTGGCTGGGTGAGCAAGGCCTGGGGGTCAGCGCCGTGGCGTGCCATATCGTTGTCCCGTGCTGAAATCGCGTTAGCCTTTGGGGCTGAGCAAGTGGTGTGCATGGTCGCTGCCAGGGCTTTCAGCGCAGTGCTGAACGACCAGCCGCGGGTCGTCTTCGAGCACCGGCTCGGCGAACGGTTCGGCTTCTCATCCGACCAGATCGCCGACTGAATGTACTACCGAGACAACGGCCGGAAGATGGTGGGCAGCTTCACCGGCTGCGCCATCCTGGCAAGCCGGCCGCCCCAGGAAGTGGAAGAGTTCACGCGCCAGTACGGGCTCAGCTGCGACCGACACCGGGGCGCCATGGTGCGCGTTCCGATGCAGGCCCAGGGCGCGGTACATTGAAGTCCATGCCCCACCTTTTTCCGGTCCTGGCCATCGTCGTCGCGCTCAGCATGTGGGCGGTGGGCTGGATGTTCGACAGCACGGCCATCTTCGCGCTGTCGGTGGTGATGTCCGCGCCCTTGCTGGGCCTGTCGGCGAGTTTCTGGCTGCCCAGGCTGGTGGGCCGGTCGGTCCAGGCGGTCAGGCAGCTGGCCTACCGCGACATCGAAGGCCGGCATTTCGAATACAAGGGCCGGGCGTTGCTGGTGCGCGAGGACCCGGCCGGCGATCGCTGGGTGCGCACGCGCGACATCCAGAAGGTCGTGCCGGGTTTCCCGCGTGACGCGGTGCTGCAGCGCCTGTACCCGCAGGCGCTGGGCCAGGCTGAAAAACGGCACGGGCTGTTCCTGCAGGCGCAGGCGCTGGACGGCCACCTGCAGCGCAGCCAGGACGACGGGACGATTCGGTTTCGCCACTGGCTGCAACGCGAAGTGATCTTTCCGGCCCAACGGGCCAGCCAGAAGAACCGAGTGCAGACGTGAACTTGCCGACGCCCAGTATCCGCAAGATCCGGACGATCCCGCAACGACGCGGCGCAACGACATCGTCTGGCCGTGACCACCGCGCTGCGCTGCTGGCCGGCCTGTTGTGGCTGGCCGGCTGCGCCGCGCCGCTGCCGGCGGTGCAGTGGTTGCGGCTGCCAGCGCAGCCGCCTGCGTCGTCAGCAGCACCCCCGCCGGCCGCGGCCACCGCGGGCCCGCCCATACAGCTGCTCGGAGCCGTCGGCCTGCCCGGTCATCTCGACCGCAGCGCGATGATGGTGCCGCAGGGCAGTGCCAGCCTGCAGCCCCTGGGCACGACGCGCTGGGCCGAGCCGCTGCGCGACGCCGTGCCGCGCCTGTTGCGGGCCGACCTGGCGCAGCTGCTGGGCGCGCCGGTATGGACGTCGCCACTGCCGCCGGGCGTGGTGCCGCCCTTGCAATTGCGCCTGGACTTCCAGGCGCTGGACGTGGCGCCCGATCTGCGCAGCCTGCGCCTTCAGGCCCGCTGGACACTGGCCGACCCGCAGGGCGGGCGGGTTCCCAGCGTGCATGAAGCCAGCTTCGACACACCGGCCGCGTCAGCCGACGCCGACGCCCTGGCTCAGGCGCATCGGCTGGCACTGTTCACGCTGGCACGGCAGGTGGCTGCGAGCGTGGCAGCCTGGCGCTAGACGGGGCTGCAGCTTGCAGGTCGGGGCTGGCGTCAGGCCCCACGGGCAGCCGCTGTCCGCGGCACCGGGCTACTTCGGCGCTGCCTTCGCGGCGGCCACCCTGCGGGCCAGTTCCTCGCCGCTCTTGTAATGCGGCACGCGCATCACCATGCGCTTGCTGCGCTGCCACAGGCTGTTGCTGCCGGCCACTTCGCTGGCCCAGTACTGGTCGGCCAGGCGCAGGTTGCCAGGGACATCCAGCTCGAAGGCCTGCTGCGAGCCCGGGCCGCCGAAGATGTAGAGCTTGCCGTCGATGAGCTTCCAGGCGTCGGCATCACCGCCCCAGGGAATGGCGTAGACGATGCCATTGGCGCAATAGCCGCCGTACTGCGGCAGGTACTTCTGCGGCGTGGCATCGAAAAGCGCCTTGTGCCGGGCGTTGGCGAAGTAGAAGTCCACGCCCTGGTGCACGCTGCTGAAGCGCGCGTCGCCCTGCACGTGGCGACCCTCGGTGAAGTAGGCCACCAGATCGGCGCCTTTCAGCATCAGCCGCGCGGCGCTTTCGGTGGCCACCGCGTTCACCGGGCGCAGCGGGCCGGCAGGGTTCTGTGCCGTCATGGCCCCGCAGCCGGCCAGCAGGGTGGCAGCAGCGATGCTCAGCGACAGTGCCAGCGCACGCATTCCTTGATTCATGAGCTCATTTCCTGGGGTGTGGTGTGGGGGGCGCGGCCGGGCATGGGCCCAGCGGTGCCCGTGGGCCGAGGGTCGTCGAGGTAGGGCGCGGTCCAGCCGAACAGGGCACTGGCCGCCTCGGCGCGTTCGCGCAGCTGCTGTCGGTCACGTCCGTCCAGATGGATGATGGCAAAGCGGTGGCTGCCCAGCCATTTGTAGTCCCGGGCCAGGCCGTGCCCCTTCTTCGGGAAGGTGAACAGCAGCCCTTGCGGGTGTGCGGCGCCGAACCGGGCGCGGGCGGCCGGGCCGGGCTCGGGCGGGGGCAGGGTGCCGGGGTCGAAGTGGCGGTAAACCAGGCTCGCCGCGGCGCCTGCAGTGGGTGCGGCGCGGGGCAGCGCGAGCGGGTCTTCGCCCAATGCCAGGGCGACGGCCATGGCGTGCGCGTCCAGGCCTTGCACGCGGCGGTAGAGGTCGGCGAACTGCGATGCGAGGCGCGGGTTGCACTCGATCACGCTCAAGCGGTCGGTGGCCGCGTCGTGGAAGAACTCCAGGTTGAAGAAGCCATGGTCGTAGCCGATGGCAGCTAGGAAGCGCCGTGCCACGTCCAGCGCCCGCGCCTGCAGCCCGGCGCCGGCGCGGCTGGGGTGGTCCCAGCGCATGAAGGCCTGCGTGCCGGGGTACATGATGGCGTCGACCAGGCCCAGGGCGTGCACCTGCCCGCCCTGTACCCAGCCGTCCAGGTTGTACTGGGCCACGTGCGCCGGCACCGGTTCTTCCACCAGCATGCGGTGGGCGCTGCCGGCCTGCGGCAGGCGTTCGCGGCAGATGCGCTCGAAGGGCTCCACCAGCCGGCGGATGACCCACAGTTCGCGCCGGCCGAAGCGCGTGTGGGCCTGCAGTTCGGCGCGGCTGTCGACGCGCCGGGCCAGCACCGAGAACGCCGCCTTCACCGGCTTGACGTAGCTGGGGTAGGGCAGGCCGTGCGGGATGTCCTGGCCATAGGCCGCGTCCAGCGGCTGACAGGGCAGGTTGGCTTCGGGCGCCACCTGCTGCAGCACGCTGCGCGCATGCAGCTTGTGCTGCGCGGCCAGCACCGACTCAGGGGTCGCACCCGGCAGCCCCAGCTGTTCGGCCACCAGGGCCGCAGCCAGGGTGCCGAACTGTTCGTGGTGCGAGAGCACGCCGCGCCAGCCCAGGCGGCGGCCGCGCTCGGCCTGGCGCCGGGCGAAACGGGTCAGGTCGAACCCGACCAGGGCGGCGTTGCTCGGAAAGTCGAACAGGTCGAAGCCGGCGTGGTCGAACTGCGCCAGGCTGGCGTGCCCGGTCCGGTCCTGCAGGCGCTGCAGCGCCTGCGCGTCCCAGTCGTACGCGAAGAGCCAGCCGACGCGGGGCGCATGGCTCATCGGCGCAGCCGCCAGCCGGCGAAGGCGCCCGCCGCGAGCAGGCCGCCAGCGGCCAGCAGCCCCCATGCGAAATCGCCGGTGCGCCAGAAGTCCGCCAGGCTCAGGCCGGCCAGCACATAGGGCAGGCTGCCCAGCGTCAAGCCGACCAGGCTGGGCCAGAAGAACTGGTGCAGCGGCATGCCGCTCAGGCCCAGCAACGGGTTCAACACCGGAAACGGCACCACCGGCACCAGCCGCAGGCCCACCAGCCACAGCCCCGAGCGGCGTCGCGTGAAGCCTTCCAGCTGCTGCAGGCGGTGGCCCCAGCGGGCCTGCAGGCGGGCTCGCCAGGCCGCAGGCAGCAGGTGCCTCGCCGCCAGGAAACTGAGCATCGCGCCCAGCGTCGAAGCCAGGCCGACCACCAGGGTGCCGCCCAGGGCCCCGAAGCAGCTGCCGGCCAGCAGGGACAGCGCCGCACAGCCCGGCAGCGTGCAGGCCGCCAGCAGGGTGAACAAGGCCAGGAAGCCCAGCAGGAACCAGCCCGGCTGCTGCTGTTGCCAAACGGCCCAGTGGCCCCATTGGGCTTGCCACCAGGCAAGATCGACCAGGCCACCCGGCACCTGCGCCAGGGCACATGCCGGCAGCAGGCTCACCAGCAGCAGGCAGGTGGCAATGGACAGGTAACGGGACACGGGAGCGGGAGTCGTAAACCCCCACTCTATCCAACAACCTGCCGGGGCCGCTCCCGGTCGCGAGGCGTCAGCTGTCGGCCGTGAAGCCGATGCGCTTGACCAGCGGGCCCCAGCGCTCGAGTTCGGCGCGCTGGCTGCGCGCCATTTCATCCATGGTCGAGCCCTGGGCCAGCAGGCCCACGGTGCCCAGGCCGTCGACCAGCGCCTTGTCCTTCAGCGCCGCATTGATGGCGGCGTTGGCCGCGGCCACCACGGCGGCCGGCGTGCGCGCCGGGGCGTAGAAGCCGAACCATTCTTCGGTGGTCAGTTCGCCGAAGCCTTGTTCGGCAAACGTGGCCACGTCGGGCGCGAAGGGCAGCCGCTTGCTGCCGCTGGTGGCCAGCAGGCGCAGCTTGCCGGCGCGGTGGTTGGGCAGCGGGTCGCCGGCGGGGCAGAACATGCTGGCGATCTGGCCGCCCATCACGTCGGTCAGGCCGGGCACGCTGCCGCGGTAGGGAATGTGCTTCAGGTCGACGCTCTGGCTCAGGCCCAGCAGGGCGCCCAGGAAGTGCGGCGTGCTGCCCGCGGCCGGCGAGCCGTAGTTGGCCTTGTCGGGGTTGGCCTTGGCCCAGGCGAGGAAGCTTTTCACGTCCTTCACGCTGTCCGGGACCATCGGGCCCACGGAAAGGCCGTGGTGCATGATGGCCGCGATGCTCACAGGCATGAAGTCGGCCACCGGGTCGTAGCTCAGCTTCTTGTAGACATGCGGGTAGATCGAGGTGCAGGAAAACGGCGTCATCGCCAGCACCGAGCCGTCGTTCGGGGACGCCTTCAGGGTGTCCAGCGCGATGCGGCCGCCGGCCCCAGGCTTGTTCTCGACGATGGCGGCGTTCTTCGCGTAAGGCGTGCCACCCACGCGTTCGGCCACACGCCGGCAGGCGATGTCGCCAGAGCTGCCAGCGGGAAATCCGTACAGGAACTTCGGCTGCTCGAAGCCTTGGGCGCTGACACGCCAGGGCAGGCCGGCGCCTGCTGCCATTGCGGCCAGGGCCAGGGTTTGGCGGCGGGTGATCGTCATGGGTTTGTCTCCATCGGGGGTTGATGCGGGGATGTGGGTGCGCTGGTTTTCAGCTGCACAAGGCGCGGATGTCTTCAGGCACGGGGATGGCCTTGATGCGCTCGGGGTTCTCGGGGTTTCCGGGGGTCGGGGGGTCGACCACGCGCACGCAGAAGGCGCGCACTTCGGTGCCCTCGCACAGCACGGTGTCGCCACGCCGCACCACGTGGCGCTGAGTGAAGGTCTTGGCGGCCCAGCTTTCGACCGTGGTGTGCACGGTGATGGTTTCGCCGTAGGTGGCCGGACGCAGGAATTTGGTGTGGATCTCGAGCAGCGGCGTGCCGATGATGCCGCGCGTCTTCACCAGTTCACGCCAGGGCGGCACGCCGCAGGCCATGAAGAAGGCGAGCGAGGCTTCGTCCATCCAGCGGCTGAAGTTCGGGAAGAAGACGATGCCGGCGGGGTCGCAGTCGCCGAACTGCACGTGCACGGTGTAGGTGTGGGTTTTCATGCCTTCCTCGCGGGCTGATCAGGCGGCTTCGGTGTTCTCGACCAGCAGCGCAATGCCCTGGCCGCCGCCCACGCAGGCCGAGGCCACGCCCCAGCGTGCGCCGATGTCCTTCAGCTGCCGCGCCACCGTCACCGTCAGCCGCACGCCGGTGGCCGCCAGCGGGTGGCCCAGCGCGATGGCGCCACCCTGGACGTTCAGCCGCTCGGTGTCCAGCTGCAGTTCGCGGGCCACGGCCAGCGTCTGTGCGCCCTGGGCTTCATTGATCTCGAAGCGCGCGATGTCGGCCAGCTTCAGGCCGCTGCGCTGCAGCAGCAGCTGGATGGCCGGTGCCGGGCCGATGCCCATCAGCTCGGGCGCCACGCCCACCACCGCGGCGGCGGCCAGCCGGGCGAGCGGCTGTTGGCCGCTGTCCGCGGCCCAGTCGCGCGCCACCGCGCCGCTGGCCACCAGGGCCGCGGCGGCGGCATCGGTCAGGGCCGAGCTGTTGCCGCCGGTCTGCACGCCGTCCTTGAACACCGTGCGCAGCTTGGCCAGCACCTCGGGCGGGGTGGGGCGCGGGTGGGTGTCGCGGTCGGCGACAGCGGTCTTGCCCGACAGCTTGAGCTGGCGCGCCTTGTAGCCCGGCAGCTCGAAGCTGGTGGTCGACACCGGCACGATTTCGCCTTCGAACCAGCCGGCTTGCTGTGCTGCCACGGCGCGGGCAAACGACAGCGCGGCAAACGCGTCGACTTCCGCGCGGCCGATGCCGTACTTCTGCGCCAGGTTCTCGGCGGTCTGGATCATCGACACCGCTGCGGGGTCGCTGAGCGCTTCCCACATATAGTCCTTGAAGCCGATGGGCGCGCCCAGCCGGAAGCCGCCGCGGTGGTCGAAGGCCGCGATCGGATTGCGCGTCATGCTCTCGGTGCCCACCACCAGGGCCAGGCTGGCGCAGCCGGCGCCGATCTGTTCACCGGCTTGTCGGAAGACCTCGAAGCCGGTGCCGCAGATGCGCTGCACGTTCAGCGCCGGCACCTGCTGCGGCACCCCGGCATACAGGCCGATGTGGCGCGCGACATAGAACTGGTCGAAGCCGCCCGGCGCCATGTTGCCGCTGATCACGCTGTCCACGCGCGCGGCGTCCACGCCGGCGCGGGCCAGCAGCGCGCGTGCCGCGAAGATGCCCAGGTCGATGGGGTTGGCCTCGGCAAAGGCGCCCATGTAGTCCACCATCGGCGTGCGGCAGCCCGCCAGGATGTGGACGTCGTCGAAGGTCTGGAACATGGTCATCAGGCTTCCTTGGCGACCTTGTTGGCGCGCTTTTCCAGGAAGGCGCGCACACGTTCCTTCGCGGCTTCGTCGCCCTGGGCGATGCTGCTCATCAGCGATTCCAGGAACAGGCCTTCGGCTGGGGCCATCTCGGCAATGCGCGGCAGGGCCTGGGTGATGGCATAGTTGCTCAGCGGTGCGTTGCCGGCGATCTTGTGCGCCAGCGCCATGGCCTTGTCGACGCCGGCGCCGTTGGCCACACGGTAGTTGCTGATGGCGAAGGCCTGGCCTTCGTCGGCGTCGAAGACGCGGCCGGTCAGCATCATGTCGGTCATGCGCGCCACGCCGATGAGCCGGCTGATGCGCACCGAGCCACCGCCGCCCACGAAAATGCCGCGTGTGCCTTCGGGCAGGCCGTAGAAGGTGCTGTCCTCGGCCACGCGCAGGTGCGCCGAGCTGGCCAGTTCCAGGCCGCCGCCCACCACCGCGCCATGCAGCACGGTGATGACGGGCACCGGGCCGTACTGGATGGCGTCGAAGCAGGCGTGCCAGGCGCGGCTGTGCTGCATGCCTTCGGTGACGTTGCGTTCGCTCACCTCGCTCAGGTCCAGCCCGGCGCAGAAGTGTTCGCCTTCGCCGCTGATCACGGCCGCACGCACGTCGGCCGGCAGGTTCACCCAGACCGTGTGCAGCTCGGCCAGCAGCTCGTCGCTGATGGAATTGCGTTTGGCCGGGCGGTTCAGGCGCACGTGCAGCACCGGGCCGTCGCGTTCCACACGCAGCAGGTTCAGGTTGGACAACTGCGGGGGCAGGGGGTTGCTCATGGGGGGTTCCGTGTTCAGGGTGCGATGACCCGCGCGTCGGTGGGCGTGGCGTACAGCGCCTCGACTTCAGCCGCACGGCGGGCGAGCACGGCGCGCTGGTTGACATAGCCCTTGTCGGTGATTTCACCGGCCGCGGCGTTCGGCGCGTCGGGCAGCAGCAGCGCGCGGGTGGGCGTCTGCGACGAGCCGCCGCCCTCGGCCTTCAGGGCACGCAAGCCGGCGCTGATGTGGCCGGCCAGTTCGGCGGCTGGCAGCTGGCGGGCGGCTTCCGACAGGAACACCAGCACGCCGATCTCGCTGCGGTCGTGCCCGGTGACGACCACGTCCTGCGCCCAGGGCGCCAGCGCGCTGACGACCTTCACGCGCAAGGTGCCCACGCTGACCCAGATGCCGCTGGTGAGCTTGAAGTCTTCGGCCACGCGGCCGTTGAACACCACGCCCTGGGTCGGGTCGGCCTCGTCGTGCAGGTAGCCGGCGTCGCCGATGCAGTAGTAGCCTTCCTCGTCGAAGGCGGCTTTCGTGGCCTGCGGGTTGTGGCGGTAGCCGGGAAAGATGTTGTCGCCCTTCACGCGCATTTCCAGCTTGCCGCCGTTCGGGATGAACTTCAAGGCCACGCCGGGCAAGGGCAGGCCGATCACGCCCGGGCCGTCCAGCCGCCAGGTCGGGAAGGTCACGGCGGGCGCGGTCTCGGTGCTGCCCCAAGAAGTGGTGAGCCACAGCGGTTCGCTGCGCACCTTTGCAGCCAGGGCCTGCAGGCGCCGCCAGGTCGACGGCGGCATGCCGGCCCCGGCGTAGAACACCATGCGCAGGCGTTCCAGGAATCGGCGCGCCAGGTCCAGGTCGGCTTCCAGCGCCGGCAGCATCATCTCGTAGCCGCGCGGCACGTTGAAGTAGATGGTGGGCTGCACGGTCTGCAGGTGCTTGAGCGTGCGGTCGATGGCGCGCGGCAGGGGGCGGCCGTCGTCCAGGTACATGGTGCCGCCGCTTTTCAGCACGAGATTGGTGTTGTGGTTGCCGCCGAAGGTGTGGCTCCAGGGCAGCCAGTCCAGCAGCACCGGTTTCTCGGCGTCGAGAAACCGCAGCGTCTGCGCGAGCATCTGCTGGTTGGCGCAGAGCATGCGGTGCGTGTTGATGACGACTTTGGGGTGGCCGGTGCTGCCGCTGGTCAGCAGGTATTTGGCGTGGGAGTCGGGCGTGATCGTTGCGAAAGCCGCCATCACCGCCGGGGTTTCGGGCGTGGCCAGCAACTGGCTGAAGGGCAGGGCGCCTGGCACGGTGTCCGCCCCTCGGCTGTAGACCTGCACCGGCTGCACGCCGGCAGCCACCAGGGCCGGTGCGTAGGTGGCGGCCTCGCTGGCGTAGACCAGGGCCGGGTCCAGCGCCTGCAGGATGCCGTGGATGCGTGCGTAGTCGCCACCCGCCAGCCGGCAATAGCCGCTGGACACCGTGCAGACGGCCCGGCCCACATGCATGCCGGCGAGCAGCAGCACGAGGTGGTGCAGTGCGTTGTCGCTCAGCACCACCACGGGCTGGCCCTCGGGCAGCGCCAGGTTCAGCAACGCCTGCGCCACCGCGCCCACCTGCTGGCGAAGTTGGGCCCAGCTCAGCCTGGTCCAGGCGGCCGCGCTGGGGGCCTGGGCCGCGGGTTCGGCAAAGGCGATGGCGTCGGGCGTCGTGGCAGCCCAGTGTTCCAACCATTCGCCCACGCAGCGCGCGTGGGGCTGCAATGGCTCGGGGCAGCGCAGCACGAAGGCGCCCCCGCCGAGCTCGACTTTCTACCGCACGCGGCGCCAGCAGGGCAGGGTTCAAGGCTCGCCTCCATACACAGCTGTATGTGTCCGGCTCGATGCTAGGGACGGTCGGCGGCCACCGCAACCGGGTATGCACCATGCTCCATACATCACTGCATGGCGTGGCATCATCGGTCCGAGCATGAGCCCGCCTCCTTCGCAACCAGCCCGCCCGGGTGCCGCGCCACGGCACCCGAGCCGCAGCCGCAGCCGCGCGAGTGCCGCTGAGGCCGAGGCCGAGGTGTCTCGTGCGCCGTTGACGCCTGATTCCTGGATCGACGTCGCCACGGCGGTGCTTGTGGACCAGGGCATCGACCATGTGCGGGTGGACGTGCTGGCCGGCCAGCTGGGCGTCACGCGCGGCAGTTTCTACTGGCACTTCCGCGACCGTGAAGACCTGCTGCGCCGTGTGCTGCAGGCGTGGACGGAACGGTCTACCGAACAGCTCACGCGCCGTCTGGCCACCGCCCATGCCGACCCGCGCGAGCAGCTGCGCGACGTGATCTCGCTGCCGTCGCGCGGCCGCGCTGCGGCCAAGGCGGCGCGCATCGAACTGGCCATTCGCGCCTGGGCGCGGCGCGACGATCTGGCGCGGCAGGCCGTCGATGCCGCAGACGCCGCGCGCATCGGCTACCACCGCGAGATCTTCCGCGCCCTGGGCTTTGCCGAACCAGATGCACGCCAGCGTGCCTTCCTGCTCTACGGCTACGAAGTGGCCGAATCGCTGCTGCATCGCCAGGGCACGGCAGCAGAGCGGCGTGCCCGTGCCGACTATGTCGAGCGCCTGATGCTGCTTCGGTAGCGAAGCGCACAGAGCCACGCACGGGGCGGGCGTATAAGCCGGGGATGATCGAAACCATCCTGCTGACCACAGCCCGAGTTTCAACCTTCGATGGCGAGCGCCCGCTCACCGGCGCCAGCGGCTTCTTTTTCGAACGTGACGAACGGCTCTATCTCGTCACCAGCCGCCATGTCGTCATCGACGAGCCGAGCAAGCACTACCCCAGCCGCATCGAGGTGGAACTGCACACGGACGGCAGCAACCTCACGCGGTCCATCGGCCTGTCGGTGCTGCTGTACCGCGACGGCAAGAGCATCTGGCGCCAGGGGCGCGACGACGGTGGCGAGATCGACGTGGCGGTGGTCGAGCTCGAACGCGAGGCGCTGCCGGCGGGGGTGACGCTGTGCTGCTTCACGCCTGACCATCTGCAAGGCACCCTGGACGAGGTGGAGGTGGGCAGCTCGCTGCTGGTGGTGGGGTTTCCGCTCGGCTTCCACGATGCCTTGCACCATCTGCCGGTGGTGCGCCAGGCCGCCATCGCCTCGTCCTTCGGTCTGCGTTTCCAGGGCCAGGGCTTCTTCCTCACCGATGCGCGCACCCACCGTGGCACGAGCGGCGCGCCGGTGGTGATGCGAGAGCCTGCCGGCTGCGCCCAGGCTGGCGGCCCTCTGCCCTGGAAGCTCCTGGGTGTGCATTCCTCGCGCATGGACATGGGCAGCCGCGACCTCAAGGAGGACGAATCGCTGGGGCTGAACTGTGCGTGGTACGCCGACATCCTGATGACGCTGACAGCGGCGGAGGTGCCCGCAGCTGTGGACACTACGAACAGCGAATGAAGGCAATCCCCTAAAATGGCGGGTCAACGTTTGAAGGAGGGCTCCGCCCGATGAATGCGACCCACGCCCACATCGTCGTCATCCGACGCGGAGACGTTGTTGAAGGCCATCAGCTGCGCATCAATGGGGGCGGCACCGGCTTGTCGAAGTTCTTCGGCGCCGGGCGTTACGGCAGCCCCGAGAAAGCGCGCCGCGCGGCGGAGAAGGAAGCCCGCGCGATGGGCCTGCCCAAGCCGCTGCGCCGCGGTGGCAGCCCGCAGGGCCGCGTGTTTCGCACCAGTGCCACAGGCAGCGCCGGCATCCGTTTCGGTTGGACGCGTGAAACCGTCGAGCCGATGCTGCGCGTGATCGCCAGTTGGGTGGACAAGCGCGGCCGGCCGCGCCACACCTCGTACTCGGTGGAACGCAACGGGCTGGAAGGCGCCCTGGACCGGGCCATCCTGGCACGCACCTCGAACGGCGCGCCGATGCCCGACCGCGCTGCGCTGCTGCGCCTGCTGCGCC
>JANOBX010000177.1:0-16416 GCA_031411875.1 Burkholderiales bacterium
GGCGGCGAGGCCTTCCCGGGCCTGCTGGCCTGGCCCAAGGTCGATTTCGCGAAGTTCGGCCCCATCGAGCGCAAGGACCTCAGCCGCATCAAGAAGATCAGCGGCGCCAACCTGCACCGCAACTGGGTGCTGATTCCGCACGTCACCAACCACGACGACGCCGACATCACCGAACTCGAGGCTTTCCGCGTGCTGCTGAACAAGGAAAACGAGAAACCGGGCGAGAAGGGCGGCGCGAAGGTGACGATGCTGGCCTTCATGATCAAGGCCGCGGTTGCGGCACTGAAGAAGTTCCCCGAGTTCAATGCCTCGCTCGACGGCGAGCAGCTGGTACTGAAGAAGTATTTCCACATCGGTTTCGCCGCCGATACACCGAGCGGCCTGATGGTCCCCGTCATCAAGGACGCCGACCAGAAGGGCGTGATGCAGATCAGCAAGGAAATGGGCGAGCTCGCCGCCAAGGCGCGCGAAGGCAAGCTGGCACCGGCCGAGATGAGCGGCGGCTGCTTTTCCATCAGCAGCCTGGGCGGCATCGGCGGGCGCTATTTCACGCCCATCATCAACGCGCCCGAAGTGGCGATCATGGGCGTGTGCCGCAGCAGCACCGAACCCCGCTGGGACGGCGCCCAGTTCGTGCCGCGCTTGATCCTGCCGCTGAGCCTGAGCTGGGACCACCGCGTCATCGACGGCGCGGCGGCGGCCCGCTTCAACGCTTACTTCGCCGGCATCCTGGCCGACTTCCGTCGCGTCCTGCTGTAAAGAGGCCCCAGATGTCGACGATCGAGATTCAAGTACCCGACATCGGCGACTTCGCCGAGGTCACCGTCATCGAAGTGCTGGTCCAGCCCGGCGACAGCGTGAAGGCCGAACAGAGCCTGATCACCGTCGAGAGCGACAAGGCGTCGATGGAGATTCCCTGCTCGCACGCTGGCGTGGTGCAGGCGCTGAAGGTGGCGGTGGGCGACAAGGTGAAGATGGGGTCGGTGATCCTGGCGCTGGAAGCTGCAGGCGCTGCGGCAGCCGCTCCGGCTCCGGCGCCTTCTGCGCCGACGCCGATGCCGACAACCTCCGCGCCAAGCGTGGCTGCATCCGCCGTCGCAGCCCCGGCCGCGGCCACCCACGCGGGGGGTGCTGACCTCAGCTGCGACCTGCTGGTGCTGGGCGCCGGCCCGGGCGGCTATTCCGCCGCATTCCGGGCCGCCGACCTCGGCATGAAGACCGTGCTGGTCGAACGTTTCCCCACGCTGGGCGGTGTCTGCCTGAACGTGGGCTGCATTCCCAGCAAAGCGCTGCTGCACGTGGCCGCGGTGATGGACGAAGTGACGCACTTCGCCGACCTGGGCATCAGCTTCGCCAAGCCCGCCATCGACATGGGCAAGCTGCTGGCGCACAAGAACAAGGTCGTGGGCAAGCTCACCGGCGGTCTGGCCGCGATGGCCAAGATGCGCAAGGTCACCACCGTGCAGGGCGTGGGAGAGTTCATCGACCCGCACCACCTGAAGGTGACGCTGACGGACGGCAAGACCCAGGTCATCCAGTTCAAGAGCGCCGTGATCGCGGCGGGTTCGGAGGCAGTGAAGCTGCCCTTTCTGCCGAAGGACGACCGCATCGTCACGAGCACGGGTGCGCTGGAACTGCGCCAGAAGCCCGAACGCATGCTCGTCATCGGCGGCGGCATCATCGGCCTGGAGATGGGCACGGTCTACAGCACCCTGGGCGCGCGGCTGGACGTGGTGGAAATGCTCGACGGCCTGATGCAGGGCGCCGACCGCGACCTGGTCAAGGTCTGGCAGAAGATGAACGCGCACCGCTTCGACCGGCTGATGCTGAAGACGAAGACGGTGGGTGCCGAAGCCACTGCAGAGGGCATCCGCGTGATGTTCGAAGGCCTGGACGGCAGCAAGAGCGAAGGCCTCTACGACCTGGTGTTGCAGGCCGTGGGCCGCACGCCCAACGGCCGGAAGATCGGCGCCGACAAGGCCGGCGTCGTCGTCAGCGAGCGTGGCTTCATCCCGGTCGATGTGCAGATGCGCACCAACGTGCCGCACATCTACGCCATCGGCGACATCGTCGGCCAGCCGATGCTGGCGCACAAGGCGGTGCATGAAGCCCATGTGGCCGCCGAGGTGGCCAGTGGCGACACCAAGGCGCAGTTCGACGCACGCGTGATTCCGAGCGTGGCCTACACCGACCCCGAGGTGGCCTGGGTCGGCCTGACCGAGGACGAGGCCAAGGCCCAGGGCATCCGGGTCAAGAAAGGCCTGTTCCCCTGGTCTGCCAGCGGCCGCGCCATCGCCAACGGCCGCGACGAAGGCTTCACCAAGCTGCTGTTCGACGATTCACCCGAAGCGCATGGCCACGGCCGCATCCTCGGCGGTGGCATCGTCGGCACCCACGCCGGCGACATGATCGGCGAGGTGGCCCTGGCCATCGAGATGGGCGCCGACGCCGTCGACATCGGCAAGACCATCCACCCGCACCCGACGCTGGGCGAAAGCATCGGCATGGCCGCCGAAGTGGCCCACGGCAGCTGCACCGACCTGCCGCCCGCGCGACGCTGAGGTTCGCGGCTCGAAGGCCTAGCGAGCCGCCACAGGGGCAGGGGAAGCCGCCCTGACTTCGAAGCTGACGCGGTCGACCGCGGTGTCGGCGCGGTCGGGGCGGGTCGATGCGGGCGCCGCGCGGCGTTCCAGCACATGCCGGCCGGGACGGGGCAACCAGCTCACCTGCGCACCCGAGCCGATCGACCGACCGTTCAGGAACCACAGGCCGGCGGCACCGCGGAAGACCATGCGCTGAGCGGCCATCGGGATGTCTGGGTCGAGCACGATCACCGCGCCCTCGCGCGGTGCCTGGATGCCGAATGCTTCGGCCCGCCAGGTGGCCTGGCGATGGCCCGGCGGTTCGAGCTTGGCGGACACGCCAGGCTCGGTACCGGGCAGGAACCACTCGCCAGCGCGCGCCAGAACGCCGGCAGGCGGCACGAGCACGCGTGCTGGCGCATCGGCGTGCAGCATCTGCACCAGGCTGCGCCACACCGGCGCAGCACCGTCGCTGCCGCTGACGCCGTGCATGGGCTCGCCGCTGGCATTGCCCATCCACACCCCCACGGTGTAGCGGGCGGTGAAGCCGATGCACCAGTTGTCGCGCATGTCCTTGCTGGTGCCGGTCTTCACCGCCGCCCAGCCGCGCGTCACCAGCGGGCTGTCCAGGCCGAAGGTGACGGCGCGGGCAGGGCGGTCGGCCAGCATGTCGGCGACGATGAAGTCCACCGCAGGGCCGAACATCGCGCCGGTGGCCAGCTGGCGGTAGGCGCCGGTCAGGTCGCGCAGCGAGGTCTCGGCACTGCCGAGCGCCAGCGCATGACCGTGGAAGCCGGCGCTTTCGCTGGGCTTCAGGCCGGCGCGGCGCAGGGTCTGGAACACGTCTTCGGGCCCCAGCATCTGCGCCACGCGCACGGCCGGGATGTTTAGGCTGGCGGCCAGCGCGGTGCGCACGCTGACCGGGCCCTTGAAGCCCTGGTCGTAGTTCTGCGGCTGGTACAGGGTACCGCCACCAGTGGCCAGCTGCAGCGGGCTGTCGTCCAGCACCGACGCGGCGGTCAGCAGGCGCTGGTGCAGCGCCAGGCCGTAGACGAAGGGCTTCAGCGTGCTGCCGGGCTGGCGCCGGGCCAGCACGGCGTCCACCGCCGGCGCGCCCGATGTGGCCGAACCGGCCGACCCCACCCAGGCCAGCACCGCGCCGCTGGCGTTGTCCAGCACGACCACGGCGCCGTCTTCGACGTTGCGCCCCCGCAGTTCCGAAAGCTGCTGGCGCAGGGCGTGGATGGCCACGCGCTGCACCCGCGCGTCGAGCGTGCTGCGCCAGGGCTGGCCGGCAGCAGGCGGTTGCAGCTGCCGCGCAAAGTGCGGGGCGAGCTGCGCGCCTGCTGCCGGGCCGGGCCTGCGGTCCAGCGCCTGACCCAGCACCAGGCCCAGACCGTCGCAGGGCAGGGCCTGCTGGCGCAGCACCTCGCAGGCGCGGCGCTCCACCTGGACCGCCGGCGCATTGGGCGCGCGCACCAGCACCGCCAGCAGCGCGGCCTCGATGCGGTCCAGGCCGCTGGCGTGCTTGCCGAAGAGTTGTTCAGACGCGGCCGCGGCGCCCACCAGTTCACCGCGCAGCGGCACCAGGTTCAGGTAGGCCTCGAGGATCTGCGTCTTGCGCCAGCGTGCTTCCAGTTCGCGCGCGCGCAGCACCTGGTTGAACTTGGTGCCCAGGCTGCGGCCGCCGGCGGGGCGGGCCAGCGCATCGTCGACCAGCCCGGCCAGCTGCATGGTCACCGTGCTGGCGCCGCGGGTGCGGGTGTTCCAGGCGTTCCCCCAGGCACTGGCGGCCAGGGCGCGCCAGTCGACACCGCCGTGGTCCCAGAAGCGGCGGTCCTCGCTGAGCACGATGGCGTCGCGCAGCGCCGGCGACATCTCGTCCAGCGCCAGCCAGTCGCCGCGGCGCACGGTGGCGTCGACACGCACCACCTGCAAGGGCTGCCCATGGCGGTCCAGCAGCACCCGGTCGGATGGGGCGTGCGCTGCGCGCACGGCCTCGAAGCTCGGCAGGGCTGCGCGCGCCGGGGGTGCGGCCGCGATGGCGAGCACGAGCACGAGCACGGCCAGGCCGGCCCGCGCCCAGACGGGGATGCCCCTTGAACGCGTGAAGGTCTTCATGGCCGCACCTCGATGGCGGTGTTCGGCAGTTCGCCGAAGCTGTCGGGCGCGTACATCGCCTCCACCCGCGTGGGCGGCAGGCCGAAGCGGCCGCTGGCGTTCAGCCGCAGGGTGTATTCGACGACATGCTGGCCCCGCGGCAGCCATTCCCAGTAGCCGCGCCAGGTGTCGGCGCGGCGTTCCTCGAAGGCCAGCCATGCGCTGCCGCTGCGCTGTTCGCCGCGCGTGGCGATGGCCGAATCGCGGCCCAGGCCGCTGCCCAGCAGCGTGGCGCCGGCGGGCACCGGGTCGCTCAGCACCACCCAGGCCATGTCGGCCGCAGCGTCCACCTGCAGGCGCACGCGCAGCACGTCGCCGCGGGTCCAGTGGCCGGGGGTCTTCTGCTGCACTGGCGCGATGCTGCGCGTGACACGGTAGCCCGCCGACAGCGGCGCCGTCAGCGTCACGGCGGCCACGGTCTGCGTGCTCAGCCAGGGCCGGCCGCTGCCGCTGTGGCGGGCGCTCAGGTCACCGGCGGCCAGCGGCAGCGGCAGGCTGCTGCCGGCCGGCTGGGCGGCCCAGTCCTGCGTGGCCGTGGCACCCGCCAGCGTCAGCACCGTGCTGCCGGTGGGTGGGCTGGCCTCGAAGCGCCGGCTGAAGTCGGCCACGGCCAGGCTGCCCCAGACGTTGGCCGTGGTCGTGCGCCAGGCGCCGCGCTGCTGGCGTGCCAGCAGGCCGGTGAGCAGGCGCGGCACGTCGGCCTGCCAGGCCGGTGCCTGCATCGCCACCAGCAGCAGCCGCGCGGCGTTGGCGTCGGCGCCTTCCATCAGCCACCACCAGTCGTCCTGGACCTCGGTGCCGAAGGCCAGGGTGCTGCCGCCTTCGACGAGGCGGCTGCGCAGCTGGCGCTGCACTTCGTCGAGCCGGGCGCTGCGTTCGGGCGCGCCTTCCACGCGCTGCAGCACCTGCCAGGCGTCGAGCAGCGCGCTGGTGGGCCATGCGCCCATGGCCGCCTTTGTGAAGGCCACCGAGCCCAGCATGCGCGGCACCACGCGGCCGTGGCGCGACAGCGCCTCCAGCGCGGCGAGCTTGCGCACTTCCAGGTCGGTGCGCGGGGCATTGAAGCGGCGCACGACGCGGCCTTCGACGAAGGCCGTCAGGCCGGCCAGCATGGCCTCGCGCGGGGTGTCGGGCCAGGCCCAGCCGGCCTGGTGCGCGGCCGACAGCAGGTAGGCGGTGAGCCGGTCGCTGCCACGCGGCGCGTCGCCGGGCTGGGGCGGGAAGTAGCCGGCCAGGCCGTCGCTGTCGAGATAACCCGCGAGCTCGCCGCCCAGCGCCTGCCAGGCCGCGGCATCGCGCAGGCCGATGGCGCGCGAGGTCTGCTGTTCCAGGCAGGTGTAGGGGTAGGCGTCGAAGTAGCGGCGGACGCCGGGCAGGCCGGCGCCGGGTCCCGTGCCGCTGCCCGCCAGGCTGGGTTTCAGCGTGGCGAGCAGCTGGCTGCGGCCGGGCAGGGCGCCGGCGGGCGCGGCCACGGGCAGGGCAGTGGCCGGCGTGCCCGCGGCGCCGTCCAGCTGCAGCAGGCTGGCCTGCCACACGCGCTGTGGCACCAGGGGCACCACGGCCTGCACGATCTTCACCCGGTCGCGCGCGGGCTTGGGCGCAGGGCCCGTTTCGCTGGCCTCGGCCGTCCACTCGATGCGCGTGGCGCCTTCGGGCACGGTCACGGTCCAGCGCAGGTCGCGCGCGGCGCCGGCGGGCAGCTGCAGGGTCTGGGCTGGGGGCACGGGCACGGGCACGGCGCCGCCCGCGGCGTCGCTCTGGCCGGCGAGGCTGACGCTGAGGTTCATCGCCCGGTCGGTGGTGTTGCGCAGCGTAAAGGCCGCGTCGACGCGGTCGCCCTCTCGCGCCAGCGGTGCCAGCCCGGGCAGCAGCTGCAGGTCCTGCGACACGCGCACCTGGGTGCTGCCGCTGCCGAAACGCTGACCGCCGTCGTCGGCCACTGCCACCAGCCGGAAACGGGTGAGCGAATCGTTCAGCGGCACGTCGATGCGCGCTTCGCCGTTGGCGTCGAGCACGACGCTGCCCCGCCACAGCAGCAGGGTGTCGAAGAGTTCGCGCGTGGGGTTGCGGCCACCGCCGCCGCCCGGGGGCAGAGCCTTGCGGCCGTAGTGGCGCCGGCCGATCAGTTCACCCTGTGCCGTGGACGTTTCCACGCCCCAGGGGCGCTGCGCCACCAGCGCGTCCAGCAGGTCCCAGGACCGGTTGGGCATCAGCGCCAGCAGGCCTTCGTCGACGGCGGCGAAGGCCACCTCGGCGCCGGCCAGCGGCTTGCCGTCGTGGCTGACGCGCACCGTGGCCTTCACGGTGTCGCGCACGGCATAGGCCTGGTCGGCGGGGCGGTCGGCGGCCACCGTCACGTCCAGCCGGTGCGCGGCGCGGCCCACCTCCAGCGTGGCCATGCCGAACTTGAACGTGGGCTTGGCCAGGTCGACCAGGGCGGTGGGCGCGCGGTACTCGCGCCCCTCGTGGCGGAAGGCCTGCCACCAGGCCCCGGGCTCGCGCCAGCCCCAGGTGAACAGGCTCCACCAGGGTGCTTCGCGCAGCCGCCCGCGCAGCACCAGCACGCCGATGTGCACGTTCGGCGCCCAGGCCGCGGGCACGGGCACGTCGATCACCGGATTGCGCCCGCTGAGCGTGACCACGCGCGCGTCCAGCACCCCTTCGCGTTCCACCGTCACCAGCGCGGTGGCGCTGCGGAAGGGCATGCGCACCTGCAGCCGCGCGGTCTGGCCGGGTTCGACCTGGCGCGCTTCGGGCAGCACGTCGATGCGGTCGTCGTTGTCCTGGTCGAACCACAGTTCGCCGGCGCCCGTGACCCACACGCCGGCACCGGCCTGCGCCACGCGGCCGGCGTCGTCGCGGGTGCTCGCCACCAGCTCCACTTCACCGGTGGCCTTCGGCTCGACATCGCAGTTCAGCCGGCCCTGGGCGTCGGTCTGGCCGCTGCACAGCACGCCCAGCTCCCGCGTGCGGCGCTGCGTGTCGTAGGCATAGAAGCCGCCGACGATGCGGGTGCGTGTGCTCAGCGATTCATGCAGCCGGCCGGCCACTTCCACCGTGCGACCGGCCAGGGGCTGGCCGCGGGTGTCGACCACCAGCGCCGTGAAGCGCGCGCTGCCGGCCGAGCCGGCCCAGGAAGGCGCCCGCAAGCCCACCAGCACGGCCGCGGGCCACAGCCGCAGGGTCTGGGTGACGGTCTGCACCTCGCCGTTGGGGTCGTCGAAGCCGAGTTCGGCGGTCAGCTCCGAGGGCCCGGTCAAGGCGGGCAGGCCGCCGACGACGAGCCGGGCCGCACCCTGGGCGTCGGTGCTGGCCTTCAGCTTGTCGGCGACGAGGCGGGCGTTGTCGCCGTTCGCGGCGTTGTCGCCCAAGTCTTCCGACGGCTTGGCCGAAGCCGGGCGTGGTGGGTCGAAGCGAAAGTCGGGGTGCTGGGCAAACGTGGGTGGCGCCGGGCGCAGCAAGGCCGACAGCACCAGCGGCGCGCCCGCCATCGGCCCGCCGGCCATGGCATTGAGCTGCGCCGAGAACGCCAGTTCGGCCGGCGCCACGCCGTCGCCGGCGGGCGCCGTCAGCCGGGCATCGACCAGCGGTACGCGGAAGGCCTCGACGCGGAAGCTGCCGCTGGCCAGGCGCTGGTCGCCGCGCTTGAGGGCGACGTCGTAGCTGCCGAGCGCGGCGGTCTTCGGAATCGGCCAGCGGCTTTCCGCGGCGCGTGCGCCGCGCGGCCAGGCCAGCGGCAGCGCCGTCTCGGCGCCGCTGCCCTGGTGGGTGATGAGCAGCGTGTCGGGCAGGGTGTCTGCGGCGGGCAGCACCAGTCCGCGTTCGGTTTCGTCGCGCACGAAGTGCTTCATCGACAGCGTCTCGCCGGTGCGAAGCAGCGTCCGGTCGAACACGGTGTGGGCCCGGCGGTCGGGCGTGGTGCCCTGGGCCGTGGCGATGCCGAAGCGCCAGGGCTCGATGCCCTTGTGCCAGCGGCTGAAGACGAACGCCAGGTCAGCGGCGTCGCCGCTGCCGCTGCGTGCGGTGACGAAGAGGCCGTCGCGGCTGAGACACGGGCCCGGCCGCGCGTCTTGGTCGCCACCGCCGAATTCCTCGTCGAAGCCGCGCTCGATGCGCAAGGTGCCGTCGGCGCCGGTGCTGCCGCTCCACAGCGGCTGGCCGCGGCAGTCGTTCACCGCCACGCGAGCCCCCGCCACGGGCCGGGCGCGGTCCAGCGACGTCACCCAGGCGAGGCTGCTGCTGCGCCCGCGCTTGAAATGCACCGCGATCGGCGTGACCAGGGCGCCGGTGCGCACGAACATCGGCGCCGTGTTGCCCAGCAGCGCCTTCCCCAGGATGCGCGACTCCACCTCCACCACGTGGTAGCCGCGGCGCGGCAGCGGCAGCGCCACCACTTCCGTGGCGCGGGTGTCGGCCGGCTGCGGCAGCTGAACGACGGCGACGTCGGCTTCCCGCGCCAGCAGCGACACTGTGCGCGTGGGCACCTGGCGTTGACGCTGCAACGTGCGCAGGGCACCGCCGGCACCCTGCACCTGCACGGCTTCGGTCCACTGCGCTTGCGGCAGGCCGGCGTCCCGCGCGCTGACCTGGCTTTCGTGGAAGCGTTCCACCCGGGCGATCCACTGCAGCATCGTCGCGTCGGCCGTGCTGGCGTCGAAGCGGCGCACACGCACGCTGCCGCCGGTGCTGGCGCCCTGCAGGTCGGCCTGCACCTGGCGCAGCGTCAGCGGCAGCAGCGCCGGTTCGCCGGCCTTCAGCGGTGCTTCCAGGATGCCGAACGGGCCCCCCGCGAACTTGGCCAGCGGCGGCATGCTGCCCGTGGCCACCGCGAGCGGAAAGCTGCCGGCATTCGACAGGCTGCGGCCGGCCTCGTCCTTCAGGCCGGGCGGCAGCTGCAGCTGGAAGCGCGTGTTCTCGGCCAGCGGCGCGGCAAACTGCACGCTGTCCAGCGCCCCTTCACCGGCTTCCGACGGCGGCCTGGGCGCGATGGCCGCGCCGCCGGCCGGCTGCAGCCGCGCGGCCAAGGCCTGCACACGCGGCACCGGCGCGTTGAAGCGCAGCGTCATCGGCCGCAATGGCAGGCAAGGCGACTGCGCGTTCTCGCGTTCGCAGCTGAATTCCCCGGCGAAGCGCTCGCGCACGGTCCACTCGAAGCGCTGGCTGTCCTTCACCGTGCCGGCCGGGCCCCACACCAGGCGCACCGGTGTGGCGGCCGGAAACGGCCGCTGGCAGGCCAGCAGCAGCAGCCGGGCTGGCGGCACACCGCGTGCGCTGGCGCGCAGCACGGCCTCGCGTTCGGCGCCCGTGGTCACGCGCACGGGAATGCGTTCACCCAGGCCGTCGACCTCGCACCAGGCGCGTCGGGTGGCGCTCGCCACGTCGGCCGGGCCGTTGAAGCGCAGCAGGAACTGCTGGTCTTCCTCGATCTCGGCGCCTGCATAGGGCTGCACCGCTACCACGCGCGGCGCGCCGGTGGCAAAGCGCCAGCTCGTCGGCCCCTGCAGCGGCCCGCCCAGCGGCACGAAGCCCGGGGCGATGGCGAGCGTGCAGCGGGTGGCGGCCGGCAGCGGCTCGTTGAAGTCGAACAGCCAGCGTTGTGCGTCGGCCCAGCGGCCGCTGCCGGCGGGTGTGCCGCCTTCGCAGTTCAGAACGGCGGGCGCCGGTGCACGCGGGTCGCCGGCGGCGACCACCGGGCCGTCGAAGCGCAGCACCACCTGGCGCACCTCGGCCACCTCGCCTTGGGGCGTCACCCCGGCCACCTGCGCGGCCGGCGTCGGCCCTGCTGCCAGCAGCAGGACCAGGCCGACGGCCTGAACTGCATGCCTCCACCCGCCCGCCAGCCGCACTGCCATTCGATCCCCCGGATCCACCCTGTTGTTCAGGCCCATTCTGGCCCCAGCCAAGGCCATGACGACGGCCCCTGGGTGCCACGACGGATAGACTCTATGCCTCCTTGTCAGCCGTAGTGCCCGGGCCATGTCCAATCCCACCGAAGCCCTGTTGTTCGAAGCCCTGAAGGCTGTCGTCGACCCCAATACCGGCCGCGACTTCGTCGCCGGCAAGCAGGTGAAGAACCTGCGCATCGAGGGCGGCGACATCGCCTTCGACGTCGAACTGGGCTACCCCGGCAAGACCCAGGTGCCGTCGCTGCGCAAGGCCCTGATCGCGGCGGCGCGCAGCCTGCCCGGCGTCGCCAATGTCAGTGTCAACATCAGCAGCAAGATCGTCGCGCACGCGGTGCAGCGTGGCGTGCAGCTGCTGCCGGGCGTGAAGAACGTCATCGCCGTGGCCTCGGGCAAGGGCGGCGTGGGCAAGAGCACCACCACCGCCAACCTCGCGCTGGCGCTGGCCGCCGAAGGTGCCAGCGTGGGCATCCTGGACGCCGACATCTACGGCCCCAGCCAGCCCATGATGATGGGCATCAGCGGCCGCCCGGAAAGCACCGACGGCAAGAGCATGGAGCCGCTGGAGAACTACGGCGTCCAGGTCATCAGCATCGGCTTCCTGGTCGACGCCGACCAGGCCATGATCTGGCGTGGCCCGATGGCCACCCAGGCGCTCGAGCAGCTGCTGCGCCAGACCAACTGGCGCGAGCTCGACTACCTGCTGATCGACATGCCCCCGGGCACTGGCGACATCGCGCTGACGCTGAGCCAGCGCGTGCCGCTGACCGGCGCCATCATCGTCACCACTCCGCAGGACATTGCCCTGCTCGACGTGCAGCGCGGCGTGGAGATGTTCAAGAAGGTGGGCGTGCCCATCCTGGGCATTGTCGAGAACATGGCTGTCTACAGCTGCCCGAACTGCGGCCACACCGAACACATCTTCGGTGAAGGCGGCGGCCAGCGCATGGCTGAAAAATACGACGTCGACACGCTGGGCAGCCTGCCGCTGACGCTGTCGATCCGCGAGCAGGCCGACGCCGGCCGCCCCACCGTCGTGGCCGACCCCGACGGCAACGTGGCCGCCACCTACCGCGAGATCGCGCGCCGCGCGGCCGTGAAGATCGCGCAGAAGGCCAGGGACTTCAGCGCCAAGTTCCCGACCATCCAGGTGTCGAAGGGGACCTGATCCTAGGCTGACGCCTTGGCGTTGACGGCCGATGGCCGCCGTCATTGCAAACCTCAGGTTGGGGGTGCACGAACCGCAGGCCCTCTCGTGCCCGGCGCCACCGATCCCTAGAGTGAGGACTCCCCCAACCCCCTGCGAGTCCTCATGCCAGCCACTGCTGCCAAATCTTCCCTGCCCAGCGTCTTGAACGCCACCGTCGACCGCGGCCAGGCCCGCCGACCACGGCCCCGGGCGGGGCGAATCGGATGGGCTTCGCTGGCGCTGGCGGCGCTGGTCCTGCTCACCACCGGATGCGGCGGCCTGCCGCACACGCCAGAAGCCTTCCAAGCCCACGAAGCGGCATTCGCCGTTGCGGCGCCGCACCAACGGCACGTCGTGGCCCGCGCCGACGGCCGCCGGCTGGCGGCCCGTGAATTCAGCCCTGCGCTGCGCGGCCAGGGCCCCACGCTGGTGCTGATGCACGGTTTCCCCGACAACCAGCACCTCTACGACGCCGTCATCCCCTTGCTGGCGCGCAGCCATCACGTGGTGAGCTTCGATTTCGCCGGCTGGGGCGGTTCTGACAAACAGCCCGCGGCGGTGTACGACGTGGCCAGCCAGCGCGCCGATCTCGACGCCGTGGTGGCGCATTTCGCCTTGCGGCAGGTGGTGCCGGTGGTGCACGACATGTCGGGCCCGGTGGGCGTGGACTGGGTGCTGGACAACCCGGGCAGCGCCCACGCGCTGGTCCTGCTGAACACCTACTACGCGCAGAGCCCCACCCTGCGGGCGCCGCCCGCGATTGCCACCTACGCATCGAAGGGCTGGCTGCGGGATCTGCGCGTGTGGGGTGCGGGCCGCGCGGCCGGCGTGTTCGAGTCCGGCGTGAGAAGCCAGATGTCCGACTTCTTTGCCGACGACGCCGCCCGGCAGCGCTGGGTGCCGGTGCTGGCGCACGGCGCTGCGGCGATCCGGCCGGCGTTTTTCAGCGCGACTTCGGTGCTCTGGGCGGAAATCGATGTGCGCGCCTCGCGGGTGCCGCAGATGCAGCGCTCCCCGGTGCCGGTGCTGGTGCTCTTCGGTCGCGACGATCCCTTCCTGAACCCAGGCGTGGCCCAGGCGCTGGCCGGGCAGTTCGGGCGCTCACGCCTGCAGTTGCTCGACGCAGGGCATTACGTGCAACTCGATCGCCCGTCCGAGGTGGCCACCGGCATCCAGGCCTTGCTGACGTCTCCACCCCAGGAAACGGTTCGAACCACACCCTGATGCTTTCCGCAGGGCCTGTCGGCATCCCGCGGGCCCACACGTTCGCAGGGTAATTGCTAATTGCTGGCACGCAAGTTGCCCTTTGCACGGTGTCGCGTCCACGGACGCACCGTGTAGGAGCAAGGAAGTGGGCATCAAGGGCGCGGTCGTGTTGCTGGCGAGCCTGGTGTGGGCACCGGCCTGGAGCGCCGAAGACATCGTCGACGTCCTGCGGCGCTCGCAGGACCTGCGCCTGCAGGCACAGCCGCTGGCCGCCGCCGACAGCGCGCGCGCCGAGGTCGTGCGCCGAAGCTTCCAGACCGTGCTGGACCGGCTGCAACCCGCACCCGTCGTCGAACTGCGCGTGATCACCGGGCCTGTGATCGCCGAAACCTTGCACGGCCACATCATCGTGGCCAATGAGACCCTGGCCGACATGCCGGAAACCGTGCGGCTGTTCATCCTGGCCCACGAGCTGGGCCATGTCAGCCTGCAGCACTGGCTGAGCGTGGCCCTTCTGTACCAGAGGTGGATACCCGGTCCGGTCACAGCGGCTCACACCGACGCGGTGGCCGCGCCCATGGGCCGGGAGGCATCGGCGCAGGCCCACGATCACGAACATGCGGCCGACGCCTTCGCCGACCGCGTGCTTCAGGGCATGGGTCGACCGGTGGCGGAGCTGCTTGCGCTGTTCCGCCTGCAGGGGTTCATGCTCGACAGCGCCACCCACCCCGGCACGCGCAAGCGCATCGCCTCGTTGCGCACTGCGCTGGCGGACACGCCCCAAGCCGCAGCCGCAGACTGAGCGTACTGCCCGTTCGAAGGGCCGAGCTTGCGCCTCGAGGCCTGGGTGGTCTGCCGACTCAGCGCACCCGCGCCCGCCAGAGCCTGATGCCCACGCCGCCGGCAGAAAACAGCCGGCATGCGGATTCGGTGGCTTCGGTCAGGGCGAACCGTGTGCCGTCCCACACCCAGTCCCGCGCCGTGTAGCAGTCGCCGATGCCGCGGCCCTTGGCAGACCCGTACGCACTCAGCGTGCCGTCGTCTTCACGCCTGAAGGACTCCAAGGGCGGAAGGTCTTCGGCCTCACCGGGCGCGACCTCGCCGGGCGCCTGAAAGCGCGCCATGACGGGCGCAAACGGCGGGCGGTCGTTGGCAACCCAGGCCGCGCGACCGAAGTTGTAGGCCGCGATCCAGCAGTCGAACACCACCAGCACCTGGCTTTCGGACAGTCGAAAGATCTGCCCGGGGTTGGCCCGGTCGTCTTCGGTGAGGCGCGGGCAGGTCTCCGCCTCGGGCTGCAGCGCGCTGCGCATCGCGGGCAGCAAGGCGGCGTCTGCAGGGCGGGGCGCCGGCAGCCGCGACGCCGTCACCGTGGGCACCGCAGGGGCCGCGGGCACCGAAGCTTCGGGCCGTGTGCCGGGCCGCACCAGCGCGCCGCGCGTGCCCACGCGGCCCTGCAGATCGTCCATCTTCAGCAGTGCCGCCGTTGCGCCGGCCAGCGTGATCACCCATTCATGGCCCGATGACGCGATCCGCAGATCGCCCGCCCGAAGCAGCGCCGGCCGCAGGGCTTGCGCCTGCGCTGGCGTCAGGGCGATGGCCTCGTTGTCGGGGGACGGCGCCGGCAATGTCAGGCGCAGGGCGCCGGCTCGCAGCGTGACCGGTCTCGTGGGCTTGGCCGCCTGGCCGCCGTTGGCCCCGTCGATCTCGCCGAAGGCCAGGCTCCAGCGCGCCGCAGCCCCAGGGCCAGGTTCGCGCCGCACCGTCAGCACCGCCGGCAGCCCGGCGTTGTCGGCGGGGTAACCCTGCGCTTCACAGACCCGCGTGTTGTCGCAGGCCACGACCCAGCCCCCGAAGCTGTGGGCCACACCCAGGCCGGAGGGGGTCTGTGCCAGCAGGGTGGCCGGCGCGGCAAGGCCCAGCGTGAGGGCGAAGAAGAGCTTCATGGCGGAGCGGGTCCTGATCAGGCGACGGCCGAGGCCGGCGATTCTGCTTCGGCCTCTGTTTCGGACAGCAGTTGCACCGTGAACACCGCGCCGCGCACACCGTCGCTGCGATTCGCGGCCGCAATGTCGCCCCCGTAACGCTCCACCAGGCTGCGGCTGATCCACAAGCCCAACCCGGTGCCTTCCTTCCTGCCTGAGACGAAGGGCTGGAACAGCGTGGGCAGCAGCTCGGGGGGCAGCCCAGGGCCGCTGTCGCGCAGTTCGATCTCCAGCCCCGGCGTGATGCCGCTGCTGCCGCCCAGCCAGTCGCGCGTGCTCAGCAGCAGTTCGCCGCCCTCGGGCATGGCGTGGATGGCGTTGACGAGCAGGTTGACCAGCACCTGCTGCAGTTCCTGGCGGTTGATGGCCGCCGGCCGCGTGGCCTGCAGGTGGCGCTGCACACGGATGTGCGTGCGCGCCAGCAGGTGCCCCACCAGCACCATGCAGTCGTCGAGCGCCCGCGCGCTGTCCACGGCCTCGACATACCCCGCGTACTCCGACGGCCGCGCGAACTGCAGCAGCTGCGTGACGATGAGCCGCATGCGTTCGATCTGCTCGTCGACCAGTCGCAGTTCGGGCTTGATGCGCTGGGTGGCGTCGGCGCCCAGCAGTTCACGCATCAGGTCCAGGTTGCCCTGGATCACCGCGATCGGGTTGTTCACCTCGTGCGCAATGCTTGCCGTCAGCTGGCCCACGGCCGCCAGCTTCTCGTTGCGAACGAGCTGGCTTTGCGCCTCGGCCAGCTGTGCCGTGCGTTCGGCCACCTTGGCGTCGAGCTCGGCATTCCAGCGCTGCAGCTCGCGCGTGTTGGCGTCGACCTGGTCGAGCAGCTCGTCGAAGTGGCGGGCCAGGCGTCCGATCTCGTCGACACCGTCGTCGCCCGGCAGCGCCACGCGGGCCTGGCTGTCGCCGTTCTGCACCCGCTGCATCGTGGATTCCATCTGTTCCAGCGGCCTGAAGATGCTGCCGGCCCAGCGCAGCGACACCACGGCGGCGCCGAGCATCACCGCGAAGAACACCACGCCGATGCTCGCCAGCAGCGCGTATTTCAGCAGGGTGAAGGGCCGTTCGGTGAAGCCGACGTAGAGCATGCCCACCGGCCGGCCCTGGCCGTCGGCCAGGGGCTGGTAGGCCGAGACGTACCACTCGTTGACGACGAAGGCCCGGTCCAGCCAGGTGCTGCCGCGGCCGAGCACGGCGTCGCGCACGGCCTGCGAGACGCGGGTGCCGATGGCGCGGTCGGTGCGGCCCTGCGTGTCGGCGAACAGGCGCACGTTGGTGGAGATGCGCACGTCGTCCAGGAACAGCGTGGCCGTGCCACGGCTGCCGAAGGGCAGGCTGCCTTCGGGGTAGACGATGCCGTTGATGTGGTCGATGAAGCCCAGGTTGCG
>JANOBX010000178.1:0-25447 GCA_031411875.1 Burkholderiales bacterium
GAAAGCAACCGTCCGCAACGGGCATTTTGCAGTCGCTCGACAAAGCGTCCGACCACAGCCGACAGCCTGTCGTCACAAGCAGTCGGCAGCAGGGACGAAAAGCGTGTGGCAACGGGGCAGGCGTCGGCCGAGATAATCCACAGCCATGAATCCGCTGCTCACCCGCCTCCATCCCTACCCGTTCGAACGCTGGCGCGAGCTGACGCGCGGCATCACACCGAACCCCGCCCTGCGCCCCATCAGCCTGGGCATCGGCGAACCCAAGCACGCCACGCCGGCCTTGATCGAGGAAGCGATGGTGCGCGCCCTGCCCGGCCTGAGCACCTACCCCGTCACGGCGGGAGAACCGGCGCTGCGCGAAGCCATCGCCGGCTGGGTGCAGCGCCGCTACGGCGTGGTGCTGGACGCAGGCACGCAGGTGCTGCCGGTCTCGGGCTCACGCGAGGGGCTGTTCGCTTTTACGCAAACCGTCATCGACCCGACGCGGCCTGGCGCCACCGTCGTCTGCCCCAACCCGTTCTATCAAATCTACGAAGGCGCTGCCCTGCTGGCCGGCGCGCAGACGGCCTTCGTCGCCAACGACCCGGCGCGCAACTTCGCCGCCGACTGGGCCGCGGTGCCCGAAGCCACCTGGGCCCGCACGCAGCTGCTCTACGTCTGCAGCCCCGGCAACCCCACCGGCGCGGTGATGCCGCTGGCCGAATGGCAGCAGCTGTTCGAACTGAGCGACCGCCACGGCTTCGTCATCGCCAGCGACGAGTGTTACTCCGAGATCTATTTCCGCGACGAGCCGCCCCTGGGCAGCCTGCAGGCCGCCCAGGCCCTGGGCCGCAACGACTTCCGCAACCTCGTGGCTTTCACCAGCCTGTCCAAGCGCAGCAACGTGCCCGGTCTGCGTTCAGGTTTTGTCGCGGGTGACGCCCAGCTGCTCAAGGCCTTCTTGCTCTACCGCACCTATCACGGCAGTGCGATGAGCCCGGTGGTGCAACGTGCCAGCGTCGCAGCCTGGAAAGACGAGGCGCATGTCGAGGCCAACCGCGCGCTGTATCGCGAGAAGTTCGCCCAGGTCACGCCCTTGCTGGCCAGCGTGCTGGACGTGGCCCTGCCCGACGCCGCCTTCTACCTGTGGGCGCGCGTTCCGGAACGGCAGGGCGTGCGCGACGAGGTCGCCTTCGCCCAGGGGTTGCTGGCTCAATACAATGTGAACGTCCTGCCGGGCAGCCTGCTGGCACGCACGGCCGACGGGTCCAATCCCGGCACCGGCCGCATTCGCCTGGCACTGGTTGCCCCCACCGACGAATGCCTCGAGGCCGCCCGACGCATCGTCGTGTACTGCCAAGATTCCCGCGAACACTCCTGCGAAAGTTCTTCATGACCGCTCAACAGCTGCAACCCGTCATCGACCTGGCCTGGGAAAGCCGTGCCGAGATCAACGCCATCAACGCACCCGAAGTGCGCGACGCCGTCGAAGACACGATCAGGGAGCTGAACGCCGGCCGCCTGCGCGTCGCCGAGCGTCGCGGTGTGGGCGACTGGGCCGTCAACCAGTGGGTGAAGAAGGCGGTGCTGCTGAGCTTCCGGCTCAACGACAACCAGATCATGCGGGCAGGCGACCTGGGCTTCTTCGACAAGGTGAAGACGAAGTTCTCGACCATGGACGAAGCCCAGATGCGCGCCTCGGGCGTGCGCGTGGTCCCCCCTGCGGTGGCCCGCCGCGGCAGCTTCATCGGCCGCAATGTCGTGCTGATGCCCAGCTACGTGAACATCGGCGCTTATGTCGACGAAGGCACCATGGTCGACACCTGGGCCACGGTGGGCAGTTGCGCGCAGATCGGCAAGAACGTGCACCTGAGCGGCGGCGTGGGCATCGGCGGCGTGCTGGAACCGCTGCAGGCCAACCCCACCATCATCGAAGACAACTGCTTCATCGGCGCGCGCAGCGAAGTCGTGGAAGGCGTCATCGTCGAGGAGAACTCCGTCATCAGCATGGGCGTCTACATCGGCCAGAGCACGAAGATCTACGACCGCGCCACCGGCACCGTCAGCTACGGTCGCATTCCCGCAGGAAGCGTCGTGGTGTCGGGCAACCTGCCCAGCAGCGACGGCACTCACAGCCTGTATTGCGCGGTGATCGTGAAAAAAGTCGACGCCCAGACCCGTTCCAAGACCAGCATCAACGACCTGCTGCGGGCATGATGGCCTGTTGAGCTGACTGGATCGGAGCGGCAGATGTCGAACAACCTGGAACGCGTGTTGCGCCTGATGGCGGAGAAGAACGCGTCCGACGTCTACATGTCGGCAAACACGCCGATCCTCATCAAGATCCACGGTCAGATCCTGCAGCTGTCCGACCAGGTGCTCAGCACCACGCAGACGCGCCAGCTGCTGGCCGAGCTGCTGACCCCGCAGCAGCTCGAAGAGCTCGACGACACCGGCGAGCTGAACGTGGGCATCGGCATCCCGCGCGTGGGCAGCTTCCGGCTGTCGGCCTTCAAGCAGCGCGGTTCGATCGCGGCGGTGTTTCGCTGCATCCCCTTCGTCATTCCCTCGCTCGACAGCCTCGGCGTTCCGGAATTGCTGAAGCAGCTGGTGATCGAGAAGCGCGGCCTCATCCTCATGGTGGGCGCCACCGGCACCGGCAAGAGCACGACGCTGGCCTCGATGCTGGAGTACCGCAACACGCAGATGACGGGCCACATCCTCACCATCGAGGACCCGATCGAATTCCTCTTCACGAACAAGAAGAGCATCGTCAACCAGCGCGAAGTCGGCCGCGACACGCAGACCCTGCAGGTGGCCCTGCGAAACGCGCTGCGCCAGGCGCCGGACTGCATCCTGATCGGCGAAATCCGCGACCGCGAGACCATGACCGCGGCGATCAGCTATTCGCTGTCGGGCCACCTGGTGCTGGCCACGCTGCACGCCAACAACAGCTACCACGCGCTGGGCCGCATCCTGTCCTTCTATTCGCCCGAGGCCCGGCCGACCCTGCTGTCCGACCTGGCCAGCGGCCTGCGCGCCATCGTCAGTCAACGCCTGTTGCGCGCCAACAGCGGCGGGCGCGTGGCGGCCGTGGAAGTGCTGCTGAATTCGCAGCTGGTCAGCGAGATGATCGAGAAGGGCGATATCAGCGACGTCAAGGCCGCGATGGAAAAAAGCCTGGCCGAAGGCTCGCAGACCTTCGAGCACGACATCGCGCGCCTGATCGACGAAGGCACGATCAGCCGAGACGAGGGCCTGTCGCACGCCGACTCGCCCACCAACCTGCTCTGGCGCCTGCAGAACGACCAGGCCCCGGTCTCGCGCGTGGCGCCCAAGCGTGAAGAATCCGACGCGCCCACCTTCACCGAGATCACGATCGAATCGCACGCCGAAGACGCCCGCCCGGCCAACGAGACGCCCTGGAGCGTGCGCAAGTGATGCGCTGGCTGGGCACGGACTGAATGCAGACGCTGCGCCTGGCCGAACAACTCATCGCCTGCCGTTCCGTCACGCCGGCCGACGCCGGCTGCCAGGAACTCATCGCCGCCCGCCTGTCCGCTGCGGGTTTCAGCGTCGAGCGCATCGACGCCGGACCGCCCGAAGCGCGCGTGGCCAATCTCTGGGCCGTGCATGGCAGCGGCCGGCCCGGGCCCACCCTGGCCTTCGCCGGCCACACCGATGTCGTACCCACCGGCCCGCTGGAACGCTGGTCCAGCGACCCCTTCGTGCCCAGCCACCGCGACGGCCGGCTCTACGGCCGCGGCGCCGCCGACATGAAGGCGGCCGTGGCCGCTATGACGCTGGCGGCCTGCGATTTCGTGCAAGCGCAGCCGCTGCACGCGGGGCGCGTGGCCCTGCTCGTCACCAGCGACGAGGAAGGACCGGCGCTGCACGGCACGCGCCATGTCGTCGACACCCTGCAGGCGCGCGGCGAGACCATCGACGCCTGCATCGTGGGCGAGCCGACCTCGGTCGACCGCCTGGGCGACATGGTGAAGAACGGCCGTCGCGGTACGCTGTCGGGGCGGCTCACCGTGGTCGGCAAGCAGGGCCACATCGCCTACCCGCAACTCGCCGCGAACCCGCTGCATCTGCTGGCACCGGCGCTGGCCGAACTGGTGGCCATGCGCTGGGACGAAGGGAACGCCTTCTTCCCGCCCACCAGCTGGCAGGTCAGCAACGTGCATGCCGGCACCGGCGCGTTCAACGTCATCCCGGGCGAACTGGTGCTCGACTTCAACTTCCGCTTCAGCACCGACAACACGCCCGAGGCCCTGCAGGCAGGCGTGCACGCGGTGCTGCAGCGTCACGGCGTGCCGCACCGCATCGACTGGACGCTGGGCGGCGAACCCTTCCTCACACCACCCGGCACCTTGAGCACGGCACTGGTGGCGGCCATCCAGGCCGAATGCGGTGTCACACCACAGTTGTCGACCACCGGCGGCACCTCCGACGGCCGCTTCATCGCCAGGCTGGCGCCGCAGGTCATGGAGTTCGGCGTCGTCAACGCCAGCATCCACCAGATCGACGAATGGGTCGATGTGGACGCAATCGAGCCCTTGACGCGCATCTACCGCGACACGCTGGCGAGGTTCCTGGCATGAACACGGCCGCGACCACGGTCGGCACCACCATCGAAGCTGCCGCTGCGCGGCTCGAAGCCGCCGGCGTGGCGTTCGGCCACGGCACCACCAACGCCTATGACGAAGCCGCCTGGCTCGTGCTGTGGCGCCTGGGCCTGCCGCTGGACACGCTGGACGAGGTGGCCGGGCAAACGGTCGACGCCGGCCACGCGGCGGCCGTCGAAGCGCTGATCGCCGAACGCATCGCCACCCGCCGCCCGGCCGCCTACCTGACGGGCGAAGCCTGGCTGCAGGGCGTGCCCTTCTTCGTCGACGAACGCGTCATCGTGCCGCGCTCGCTGATCGCCGAACCGCTGGCCGACGGCACCCTGGACACCTGGCTGTCCGCCAGCACCCGCCGCGTGCTCGACCTGTGCACCGGCAACGGCAGCCTGGCCGTGCTGGCGGCCATGGTCTGGCCCGAAGTGCAGGTGGACGCCACCGATCTGAGCGCCGAGGCCCTGGCGGTGGCCGCGAAGAACGTCGAGCGCCATGGCCTGCAGCAGCGCATCACGCTGCGCCAGGGCAACGGTCTGGCGGCGGCGCGCGGGCCCTACGATCTGATCCTCTGCAACCCGCCCTACGTGAACCGTGCCTCGATGACTGCCCTGCCCCCTGAATATCAAGCCGAACCCGCCATGGCGCTGGACGGCAACACCGAAGGCGGCCACGACGGCATGGACTTCATCCGCCGCCTGATCAAGGGCGTGGCCCGCCAGATGAACGACGACGCCGTGCTGGTGCTCGAAGTCGGCAACGAACGCGCCCATTTCGAAGCCGCGTTCAAACGTCTGCCGGCGATCTGGCTGCCCACCAGCGCCGGCGACGACCAGGTGCTGCTGCTCACCAAGGACCAGCTCCAGTGATCACCATCCGCGACATCACCCTGCGCCGCGGCGTCAAGGTCGTTCTGCAGAAGGCCAGCGTGGTCATGCAGCCCGGCGAGAAAGTGGGCCTGATCGGCCGCAACGGCGCGGGCAAGTCCAGCCTGTTCAGCCTGCTCACGCACCGCCTGCAAGCCGATGCCGGCGACGTCGAGATCCCGCCGCGCTGGCGCGTCGGTGAAGTCGCGCAGGACATGCCCGAGACCGAGGACGGCGCCACCGAATTTGTGTTGCAGGGCGACATCCCGCTGATGGAAGCCCAGGCTGAACTCGCCGCGGCATACGCCGCGGACGACGGCGACGCCATGGCCCACGCCCACGTGGCGCTGGACGAAGCCGGCGCCTTCGATGCCCGCGCCCGCGCCCAGGCCCTGCTGCTGGGCCTGGGCTTCAAGGGCGAGGAACTGGACCAGCCGGTCAACAGCTTTTCCGGCGGCTGGCGCATGCGGCTGCAACTGGCCCGCGCGCTGATGTGCCCGGCCGACCTGCTGCTGCTGGACGAACCCACCAACCACCTGGACCTCGACGCCCTGGTCTGGCTGGAAGCCTGGCTCAAGCGCTTCGACGGCCTGATGGTGGTGATCAGCCACGACCGCGAGTTCCTCGACGCCATCTGCCGCGTCATCGTCCACCTGGACGAGTGCACGCTCACGCGCTACACCGGCAACTACAGCGCCTTCGAAGAGATGCGCGCAGAACGCCTGAGCCAGGCCGCCGCCGCTTTCGGCAAGCAGCAGGACCGCATTGCCCACCTGCAGAAGTTCATCGACCGCTTCAAGGCCAAGGCGAGCAAGGCCAAGCAGGCGCAAAGCCGCGTGAAGGCGCTGGCGCGCATGGAAAAGCTGGCCCCGGTGCTCACCGCCAGCGACTTCAACTTCGAGTTCCGCGAGCCGCTGAGCCTGCCGAACCCCATGCTGTCGTTCGACGGCCTGCGCTGCGGCTACGGCCAGACCCAGATCGTCGGCAACGTCAGCCGCTCGGTGCTGGCCGGGCAGCGCATCGGCATCCTGGGCGCCAACGGCCAGGGCAAGAGCACCCTGGTGAAGACCATTGCCAAGGCCCTGGTGCCCCTGGGCGGCGTCATGACCGAAGGCAAGGGCCTGAGCATCGGCTACTTCGCCCAGCAGGAACTGGACGTGCTGTCGATGGACGACGGCCCGCTGATGCACATGGTGCGGCTGGCGCGCGATGTCGGCCCGGCCGGGCGCGAACAGGAACTGCGCGACTTCCTCGGCACCTTCCGCTTCACCGGCGCGATGGTGACGCAGGCCGTGGGCTCGCTTTCCGGCGGCGAGAAGGCGCGCCTGGTGCTGGCCATGCTGGTCTGGCAACGCCCCAACCTGCTGCTGATGGACGAACCCACCAACCACCTCGACCTGACCACGCGCGAGGCGCTGTCGATCGCGCTGAACGAGTTCGAGGGCACGGTCATGCTCGTCAGCCACGACCGCGCCTTGCTGCGCGAGGTCTGCGACGAGTTCTGGCTGGTCACCCGCGGCGGCGTGGCCCCTTTCGACGGCGACCTCGACGACTACCAGAAGTGGCTGCTCGACGTGTCGCGCGCCTTGTCCAAAGGCCAGGAACCCCCGCCCGTGCCGGGCAATGCCCTGGCCGCGGCGGCGCCGGCCGCTGCTGCCGGCGCACCGGCGGCAAAGACAGCGCCCAGGCCCGCCAGCCGCGACGACCGCAAGCACGGCGCCCAGGCCCGTTCCCAGCTGGCCAACCGCACCCGGCCGCTGCGCATGGAAGTGCAGCAGATCGACACCCGGCTGGGCGCGCTGGGGGCCGAGAAGCTCGACCTGGAAGGGCAACTGGCGCGTGGCAAACTGTCTCCGGGCAGCATGGCCGAGATCGGCCGCCGTCTGAACCACATCGCGGCCGAGGTGATCACCCTCGAAGAGCGCTGGCTCGAGCTGCAGAGCGAGATCGAGACCCTCAACGCCGCGGCCTGATCGCTTCAACGCAACCGAAGGAATACACCATGGCCATCGACGCCAAGATCTACACCGCCACCGCCACCGCCACGGGCGGCCGTGCCGGCACCGCCAAGAGCAGCGACGACCGCCTCGCGGTCACCCTGTCCACGCCCAAGGCGCTGGGTGGCGACGACGGCCGGGGCACGAACCCGGAACAGTTGTTCGCGGCGGGCTATTCGGCTTGCTTCATCGGTGCCATGAAGGCCGTGGCCGGGCGTCAGAAGATCAGCCTGCCGGCCGAGGTCTCGATCACGTCGAACGTGGCCATCGGCCCGATGACGGGCAAGGCCGGCGCCTTCGGCGTGTCGGTCGACATGGCCATCAGCATTCCGGGCATGGACCGGGCTGCGGCCGAAGCCCTCGTCGCCGCGGCACACGAAGTCTGCCCCTACAGCAATGCCACGCGCGGCAACATCGACGTCACGCTGAAGGTTGTCTGACGACGTTCGCATGACACCCCCGTGACCCGGGGGCCATGTCCAGCCCTTGCAGGCGTTGCCGTCACGGCTTCGTCACAAGGGCTTTTTAAGGTCGGCTCACGTCACAAACCGGAGCCCAGACCGTGATCCACAGCCCCACCCTTTCAGCGCTCGGCGCCGCCGCCCTGCTGGCATTCGTGACACCGGCCCAGGCCGCCAACCCGATCGCCGCGATCACGCCGCTCTGGACCTTCAACCACAACCTCGCGCCCACCGTCGGCCGTTCGGCCGAGATCCCGGTGTGGGACGCCGGCAGCAATGCGCTCTGGATCATCGGCGGCAGCGGCATCGACGTGCTGGACCTCGCCGGCAACCGCATCCAGACCTTCACCACCAGTGCCTTCGGCAACGTCAACAGCATCGCCATCAGCGGCAGCACGCTGGCGCTGGCCTTCACCAATGGCATCGACGCCGGTCAGCCCGGTAACGTGCAGTTCTTCGACACCAGCACCTTCCTGAGCCAAGGCGCAAGTGCTGCACTGCTGGGCGGCGTGACCGTGGGCGCCGTGCCCGACATGCTGACCTGGACCGCCGACGGCAGACGGCTGCTGGTGGCCAACGAGGGTGAACGACAGAGCAACAGCCACAACCCGGCCGGCAGCGTCAGCCTGATCGATTTCAACCGCAGCGGCGGCAGCCTGACCACCACCGTCAACACCGCCGGCTTCACGGCCTTCGACAGCCAGGTGGGGTCGCTTCGCGCCAGCGGTGTTCGCATCGTCGGCGACACCAGGCCGTCGATCGCCTTCGAGCCCGAATACATCGCCATTGCGCCCAACGGGCTGACCGCGCAAGTGACGCTGCAGGAGAACAACGCGATTGCCGAGCTGAACCTGCAGACCGGACAGTTCACCCGCATCCTGCCGCTGGGCAGCAAGGACTTCAACGCCGCCGGCAACTCGATCGACCCGAGCGACCAGGACGGTGCCGTCGGAAACTTCCGCAACGTGCCCGTGAAGGGCCTGTACATGCCTGACGCCATCGTCAGCTACAGCGCCGGCGGCCAGGCCTTCTACGTGATGGCCAACGAGGGCGACGCCTTTGTCGACGACAGCGACGTTGTACGCCTGGGCAATGCCGCCTACGTGCTGGACCCGGTGGCATTTCCGAATGCAGCCGACCTGAAGCTGAACAGCAATCTCGGCCGCCTGAACGTGTTGCGCAACGGCGCCACCGGGGAACTCGCGACCGGCACCCCGGCCACCGAGATCGTCACGCTGGGCGGGCGTTCGTTCTCGATTCGAAACGCCGAGGGCAACATCGTCTTCGACAGCGGCAACCAGCTCGAGGCGGCTGCGTTGGCAGCAGGGGTCTATGCCGACGGGCGCAGCGACGACAAGGGCGTGGAACCCGAGGGCGTGGCGCTGTTCACGCTGGCCGGCCGAACCCTGGCCTTCATCGGCCTGGAACGCACCACGCGCAGCGCCGTGGCCGTCTACGACATCACCGATCCCGCCAACGCTTCCTTCCTGCAGCTGCTGGTGTCCAGCGACGCCAACGTCCTGCGTCCGGAAGGCCTGACCGCGTTCGAAAGCAATGGCCGCTACTTTCTCGCCGTGGCGCATGAGTCGACCGAAGACGCCATCATCGCCGGCGGCCTGTCGAACCGCACCGTGCTGTACGAGATCTCGCCGGTGCCGGAACCCGGCACCTACGCGCTGATGCTGCTGGGGGTGCTGGGCGTGGTGGCTTTCGCCAGAAAAGCGGGCGGCAGGGCCAGTCGCGCCTGAGGTGTTTGCCAGGTGTTTGCCAGGTGTTTGCCACAAGGCCGGTTTATGGATGAAAATACAGTGGCTGGACAAAACGACAGTCCAGAAAAGGGACCACCCCGCCATGAAGACCGGCCTCTCCGACAGCCCGAAGCTCACGCCTCGCCAGCAGCAGATCCTGGATCTGGTGCAAAGCGCCATTGAACGCACCGGCGCGCCGCCCACCCGCGCCGAGATCGCGTCGGAACTCGGTTTCAAGTCGGCCAACGCCGCCGAAGAACACCTGCAGGCACTGGCCCGCAAAGGCGTCCTCGAACTCGTCAGCGGCACGTCGCGGGGCATCCGGCTGAAAAGCGACACGCTTCGCTCCATGGCCGAAGCCCGGCTCAGCCAGTTCGGCAAGCAGTACAGCCTGCCCCTGCCGAACCTGGCGCAGTTGTGTCTGCCCCTGGTGGGCCGCGTGGCCGCCGGCAGCCCCATCCTGGCCCAGGAACACATCGATCAGACCTTCCAGTTCGAGGCCTCGCTGTTCCAGCGCCGCCCCGACTACCTGCTCAAGGTGCGCGGCATGAGCATGCGCGACGCCGGCATCATGGACGGCGACCTGCTCGCGGTGCAGAAGACCAGCGAGGCCAAGAACGGCCAGATCGTGGTCGCCCGGCTGGGCGACGACGTCACCGTCAAGCGCCTGCACAAGGTGGGCAGCCGCATCGAGCTGCTGGCCGAAAACCCCGAGTTCAAGACCATCGTCGTTCCACCCGGCACCGACTTCGCGCTCGAAGGCGTGGCCGTGGGGCTCATCCGCAACACCATGCTGATGTAGCGCCATGAACGCCGCCGCACTCTCGCCACCGCGCGCGCTGAAGCCGCGCAAGGCCCGCCATGCGGGCGAATGTGAACAGCTCGAACAGTTGCCGAACATCGGTCCCAGCCTGGCCGACGACCTGCGCAGCATCGGCGTGATGCAGCCCCAGGACCTCGTCGAAGGTGACGCCTTTGCGCTCTACCAGGCGTTGTGCAAGGCCAGCGGCAAGCGCCAGGACCCCTGCGTCCTCGACACCTTCATGGCCGCCACCGACTTCATGCGCGGCGCACCGCCGCGGCCGTGGTGGACCTACACGGCCCAGCGCAAGCAGCAGTTCGGGACGGTCTAGCGCTTTCCGGCCTCCAGCCCGACCGGCAGCACCAGCACCCGGGCTGGCGGCTCCTGGGCCCACAGAGGCACGAATTCGCCGCGCCGCCATGGCTCGACGAAGCTGCGGTACAGCGGCGAAAAGACGATGCCGCTCTGCCCCGTGGAGTGCATCACCCGCGATTTCGCCGGGCTGCCCAGGTCGTACAGCGCCCTCAGGCTCGGGCCATGCTCGTCCAGGTAGAGCTCGCCGGTGGTTTCGTCGGGACGCAGCCCCACCCGTGAGACATTCACCGTGTGGGTATCGCCCCCCACGGGCACGCGCAGCTCGAACAGGCCGGCCAGGGCCTTGACCCGGCTGAACGGACGGTGCTCCGAGCGCGCCTGGTGGGCAGCGCCCCATTGCCAGCGCGCCGGGTCGGCGCCGAAACGGGCCTGCAGCTCGTTCAGCGCGCGCGTTAAGGCAGCGTCCGACTGCATGGCACAGGTCTCGGCCGCAGGCGTGGTGCGGTCGTCGCACCAACTGTTGTCGCCGGCTGCCAGCAGCAGCCCCAGCGCCTCGCTGTGGGTGCGGGTGCGCAGGCTGCGCTTCCACAGTTCGGCGCCCGCGTCGTCGGCAAACAGGCCCTCGGCCAGCTGCCGCTGCCAGGCCCAGAAGATCAGCGGCGCCGCGGCCTCGGCGGCCATCTGGCCATCGAAGCCTTGCAGCTGCGCCAGGGCCGCGGCTGCCAGCGGGTGGTTCGACTGCGCCTTCAGCAGCCAGGGCAGCAGCACGGGCACCGCCAGCGAGCGGGTGTCCATCTGCAGCGCCGCCATCTCGTCCAGGCTGTGTTTCGGGCGTGAGCGCAGCACCTCTTCGATGCGTTGCTGGCGCCAGGGTGGGGCCCACTCGCTGGTCAGGAAGTGCGGATAGCCGGGCTCGGTGATGCGCTGGTTGGCCGTGGCAATGAAGCCCTCGCCGGCCTGGAGCACCCGCGGCGTCTCGTCGGCGGGCACCCAGCCCACCCAGTCGTAGCGCGGATCCCAGCCCGGCGCGGGCACGTAGCCCAGCAGGTCGTGGTCGGGGCCGCGCAGGGGCACACGACCGGGCGCCACCATAGCGATGCGGCCGTGGCGGTCGGCCACCACCATGCTCTGCATCGGCGCCACCCAGCGCCGGCTGGCGAGCAGGAAGTCGTCGACCGATTTCGCGCGGTTGAAGCCCAATGCCGGCCCGACCGCGTCGTTGTCGGGGTCCAGCGCGGTCCAGCGCATGGCCAGCACATAAGGCATGGCGGCCGGCGTCTCAGCCTTGCCCAGCAGGTCCTCGGCGTTTCCGGCATCGCTGATCACAGGGCCGTGGCGGCTGCGACGCACGGTGACCTCGACATCGGCACGCCCCTTCACGCGGATGATCTCGGTGGCGGTCTCGAAACGGGCCCAGCCCTCGGGCGTGCGGTAGCGGCCTGGGTCGGCGGGGTCGACCTGCTCCAGGTAGAGGTCCTGCACGTCGGGTGCGGTGTTGGTGAAGCCCCAGGCCACGTCCTCGTTGGCGCCCAGCACCACGCCGGGCAGGCCTGGCAGGGTGGCGCCCGCGACCTTCATGCCCGGCGCTTCCAGCCGGGCGAAGTACCACAGCGCCGGAGCGCTCAGCTTCAGATGCGGGTCGTTGGCCAGCAGCGGCTGGCCGGTGGTGCTGCGGCTTCCCGCCAGCACCCAGTTGTTCGAGCCGACGCCCTCCACGCCCGAAGGCGGTGCAGCGTCGGCCAGGCGCGTCAAGCCGTCGAGCCAGCCCTGCTTCTGTGGCGCCGGGCCCAGCTTGAGGCCGCGGTACAGGGCGGCGTAATCGGCCACCGGCAGCGGCAGCTCGCCCGGGTAGGGCGGCAGCAATTGCTGGATGCGGTGCACCGGCATCACCAGCGCCAGGCGCATGCGCAGCAGTTCGCCGGACCAGTTCCCGCCCAGGTCCCAGGCCATCATCAAGGCCCAGGCCAGGCTGTCGACGGGGGTCCAGGCTTCCGGCTGCAGGCCCAGCATCAGGAATTCGGGCGGCCGGGCGCGCAGGCTGTCGGTGATGACGGCATTGACGCCATCGGTGTAGGCCTGCAGCAGCGCACGTGACTCCGGGTCCAGCTGCTGCCACTGCGCCTGCGCCGCCTTGTGCACGCCCAGCGCGCGCAGGAAGCGGTCGCTGTCCAGCGCCCCCGGGCCGAAGGCCTCGGCCAGACGACCGGCACCGATGCGACGATGGGTTTCCATCTGCCAGAGCCGATCTTGCGCATGGGCCACGCCCAGACCCCAGGCCAGGTCGTGTTCGCTGGCGGCGCGGATGGTGGGGATGCCGTGTTCGTCGCGCTCGATGCGCACCTCGGCCCTGGCACCCGGCAACTCGAGCGTGCCCGCGGTCACCGGCAGCACACGCTGGGCATAGCCGAACAGCAACGCGGCCAGCAGCGCCAGCAGCAGCAGCAGGCCAAAGGCCGCACGTCGAATCCACTTCATGCCGGGTTCCTGACTGGACAAGGCCGGCAAGCCTAACCCGAGGCGTGACCCGGCGATGAACTGCGCCGCGAAGCAACTGTTTCTCGCGTCATCGGGCCGACGGGCTCGGGGGCACCATGGGCTCAGGTTCAAGGAACACCCACCCGATAACAAGAGCATGAGACCGCTGAACATCCTGTCGCGCTGGCATCCCAGGTCCACGCTGGGCCCTGGGAACAGCACCCACCTGGGTGTGCAGCCGCCTTCGCTGCGTCAGGCGCCGCAATCGACCTGGCACCGCATGCTGTTCTGGCTGCTGGCCCCGGCACCCGGCCAAGCGGCGCCACCGATGAACCGCGTGCCCGGCATCCGCGTGGAATTCATGCGTGCCGTGGCCGACGTCGACAGCGAGGAAGCCGACAACCTGCGCAACCGCATCGCGCTGGCCCGTTCGCTGCGCGAGCTGTGGCATCTGCGCACGGAAGTCTTCCGTGTCGTCGGCCTGGCCCACAGCCAGCGCGAAGCCGAATCCAGGCTGGCCCTGCTGAACCGGCACTTCCCTTCCCGCGCCCCACGTTCGCAGTTCGGATCCCTCTGATGAACTCTCCGCTCTCGAATACACCTGTGTCGGCACCGCGCCACTACACCGGCGCCCAGGCCCTGGGGGCCGGCATGCCGGGCGACCGGCTGGCTCGCATCGCCGCCCGACGCGCTTTCGTCGACCTGAAGCAGACCTACCTGCTGGCGCTGGGCGAACTGCCCGACCACGAGGCCGGCTGGCTGCGCACGCAGGTGCGCTCGGCCGAAGAGCCAGTGGACCTGTGGCTGCTGCGCGGACCGGTGTTCGCCGCCTTGACCGGCGCCGATCCGGACACCCGCCGCCGCCGCCAGATGCTGCGCCGCGGGCTCGATTCGGTCTTCGCCGACAGCGAGCCGCCCAGCAGCTTCATCCCGCTGTAGGGCGCCGCACCCCGCTCAGGCCGCTGCGGCCTTGATGCGATGGCGGAAGGTCTTGCGGAACTTCTCCACCTTGGGCGCCACGACCATTGCGCAGTAGCCCTGGCCAGGATGCTGGGCGAAATAGTGCTGGTGGTAGGCCTCGGCCCGCGAATAGCTGTCCTCGCGCTGGATCTCAGTGACGACCCGGCCCTTCAGGTGTTCGTTCAGCTCGGCCCGCACCGCCTGGGCCACGGCTTCCTGTTCTGGCGTGTGCCAGTAGATGCCGCTGCGGTACTGCGTGCCGATGTCGTTGCCCTGGCGGTTCAGCGTGGTCGGGTCATGCACGACGAAGAAGATCTCCAGCACCTCGCGCAGGCTGATGCGCTCGGCGTCGAAGCTGACCCGGATGACCTCGTTGTGCCCGGTGGAGCCGGTGCAAACCTGCTCGTAGCTCGGGTTCACCGCGTGGCCGTTGCTGTAGCCGCTTTCGACCGCGGTGACGCCGTCGACCTGCTCGAACACCGCCTCGGTGCACCAGAAGCAGCCGCCGCCGAGGGTGATGACCTGTTGATTCATGCTGTCCTGCGCTTTCGGGGTTGTCGCCGGCTTGTCAGTCGTCCGGACCAGCGACTCTTTACACTATCTCCAGATTACCCGGAGATGCACCATGGCCGCGAAGTTCCAGTGGGATGACCCTTTCCAGTTCGACGCACAGTTGAGCGACGACGAGCGCGCGGTGCGCGACGCCGCCCACACCTACTGCCAGGAGCGTCTGCAAACGCGCGTGCTGATGGCGGCGCGCCACGAGAAGTTCGATCGCGAGATCATGAACGAGATGGGCGAGCTTGGCCTGCTGGGCAGCACCATCGAAGGCTACGGTTGTGCCGGCATGAACCATGTCTGCTACGGCCTCGTGGCGCGCGAGGTCGAACGCGTCGACAGCGGCTACCGCAGCGCCATGAGCGTGCAGAGCAGCCTGGTGATGCACCCCATCCACGCCTATGGCAGCGAGGAACAGCGCCAGAAGTACCTGCCGAAGCTGGCCAGCGGCCAATGGGTGGGCTGCTTCGGCCTGACCGAGCCGAACCACGGCAGCGACCCCGCCGGCATGCTCACCCGCGCCACGCCAGCGGTTCGCGACGGCGTGGCCGGCTACGTGCTGAAGGGCAGCAAGATGTGGATCACCAACAGCCCGATCGCCGATGTCTTCGTCGTCTGGGCCAAGAAGGTGAACGCCGAGGGCACCGTCGGCGGCCAGGAAGCCATCCATGGCTTCATCCTCGAAAAGGGCATGAAGGGCCTGAGCGCGCCGAAGATCGAGGGCAAGATGAGTCTGCGGGCCAGCATCACCGGCGAGATCGTCATGGACGAGGTGTTCGTGCCCGAGGCCCAGCTGCTGCCTAACGTGAGCGGGCTGAAAGGCCCGTTCGGCTGCCTGAACAAGGCCCGCTTCGGCATTGCCTGGGGCACCCTGGGCGCCGCCGAATTCTGCTGGCACGCCGCGCGCCAGTACACGCTGGACCGCCAGCAGTTCGGCCGGCCGCTGGCCGCCACGCAGCTCATCCAGAAGAAGCTGGCTGACATGCAGACCGAGATCACCCTGGGCCTGCAGAGCGTGCTGCGGGTGGGCCGTCTGATGGACGAAGGCCAGGCCGCGCCGGAGATGATCAGCCTCGTCAAGCGCAACAGCTGCGGCAAGGCCCTGGACATCGCGCGCGTGGCCCGCGACATGCACGGCGGCAACGGCATCCACGACGAGTACCACGTCATCCGCCACATGATCAACCTCGAGACCGTGAACACCTACGAAGGCACGCACGACATCCATGCGCTGATCCTGGGGCGCGCACAGACCGGCCTGCAGGCGTTCTTCTGAAGCTCCTTCCTGGCGCCGCCGGCCGGCTGGCCGGTCTGGCATGAACACCCTGCTGCTGACACTGGGGCTGCAGTCGTGGAAGCCCTTCATCGGCTCACTGCTGCTGCCGCCGGTGCCGTTCATCGCGATGGTGATCCTGGGTGCCTGGCTGCTGTCGAATCGCCGCTTGCTGGGCTGGATCGTGATCGTCGTGGCCTGCAGCGGCCTGTGGATGTCGTCCACGGGTGCGGCCGCCCACCTGCTGCGCGAGAACCTGCTGCGCCCACCCCCGGTGCTGCAGCCCGCGGAAATCACCGCATTGCGGCGCGCGCCCCAGACCGCCATCGTCGTGCTGGGTGGCGGCAGCACACCGCTGGCGCAGGAATACGGCACCGCGCAGCTGCATGCGCGCAGCATCGAGCGGCTGCGCTACGGCGTGCACCTGGCCAAGCAGACCGGCCTGCCGATGGCGTTCAGTGGCGGTGCCGGCTGGGGCGCCGACCGCGGCGCGTCGGAAGCGGCCATCGCCGGGCGCACCGCTGAAGTCGAGCTGGGCTACAAGATCCGCTGGCAGGAAGGTGAATCGCGCGACACGCGCGAGAACGCCTCCCGCACCGTGGCGCTGCTGCGCGAACAGGGCGTGCGACACATCGTGCTCGTGACCCACGCGTACCACATGCCGCGCGCCGGCCGGGCGTTTCGCGAGTCGATCGCGGCTGGCGGGGTGCCGATCGTGCTCACCCTGGCGCCGATGGGCGTGGGTCCGGCCGGGCCGATCCAGGCATCGGATTGGCTGCCTGCGACCGGCGCCGCGGAACAGACCCGACTACTACTCCACGAGTGGCTCGGGCGCCTGCTCGGCGCCTGACGCCGCCGACCCACCTCAGATCAGCAGCGCGGCAATGAAGATGCCCACCATCATGAACGCGATCACGACCTTGGCAACCAGGCCCGCCATGATGCCCAGCCAGGTGGCGACACCCACCTTCACGGCGTTGCTCTGGTCGCGCCGGGCGATGTATTCGCCCACCGCCGCCCCCACCAGCGGCATGAAGAGCACGCCGACGAGGCCCATGAACACGCCGGCCACCGTGCCCACGGCCGCCCCCACCAGGGCCTGACGGCTCGCCCCCACGCACTTGGCGCCCAGCAGCCCGGCCACGAAGTCCAGCACCCAGGCCAGCACGGCAAGCACCGCCACCACGATGAGGGTGGCCGTGCCGACCCGGCTGAAATCGTCGATCCAGGCGCCCAGCACGATGCCGGCGAGCACGAATGCCGTGCCGGGCAGCGCCGGCAACACCGTTCCGGCCAGGCCGACGAGGATGAGCAGAACGCTCAAGGTCCAGAGCAGGGCAATCGACATGTCGAAGCGCAAGGCGCAGATGAACGCGCCCGTCTGGCGCCAGCGCATGATGCACCTGCCAGTGGCTGGCATCACCCACACCGACAGGGGCCTTGGTTTGTGATCTGGCGCCCCCAGGTAGAGAGCCTCACACTTCGGCCTGACAGGGCCGTGGGCCCCATACGAGAGACAAGGACTGTCTGAATGAACACCTGGATGAATCGCGCCATGACCCTGGCCCTCGGCGCAGCCGTCTGCCTGACCACCGTGGTGCCGCTCGACGCCGAAGCCAAGCGTCTGGGCGCCGGCCGCTCGCAGGGCATGCAGCGTGACATGCCGGCGCGCACCGCCCCCGATGCACCGCCCGCCAAGCCGGCACAGCCTGCGCAGGGCGCCAACCCGGGTGCACCGGCCGCTGCTGCGGCCGGAGGCACCGCCGCGGCTGCTGCCGCTGGCAAGCGTTCGTGGCTGGGCCCCATCGCCGGCCTGGCCGCCGGCCTGGGTCTGGCGGCCTTGTTCAGCAGCATGGGGTTGGGCGCCGAACTCGCCAACTTCGTGATGCTCGCCCTGCTGGGCGTGGCCGCGTTCTTCCTGGTGCGCTTCCTGATGGCGCGCTTCGGTCGCGGTGCCAACCAGGGCGGTCCGGCGCTTGCCGCTGCCACGAACGGCAAGGGTGGCAACAACAGCTTCCGCGAGGCGGGCCCGCAGCTGGCCACGCCAGCCAAGCCCGCCGCACCCGTGTTCGTGGACGAGCGGCCCGCGGCCTTCAAGCCGGCCGCTGCGCCCGTCACCGAGCCGAGCGCTCCAGTCGCACCGCTTGCCGCGGCAGCCACAGTAGCCGCCGCGCCGGTGACGGCGGCCTTCGTGCCGGCCGCCTTCGACAGCGAAGGCTTCGCCCGCATCGCCAAGATGATCTTCATCCGCATGCAGACGGCCAACGACGCCGGTGACCTGAACGACCTTCGCCGCTTCACCACACCGGAAATGTTCGCTGCCATCCGCCTGGACATCCAGGACCGCAACGGCGCCACCCAGACGACCGACGTCGCCAGGGTCGACGCGCAAGTGCTCGACGTGGCCGATGAAGCCGACCGCCAGATCGTCAGCGTGCGCTTCACGGGCGAGGTGATCGAGGAGGCGGGCGCCGCAGCCACCGGCTTCGACGAGATCTGGCATCTGGTGAAAGAGGCCGGCAGCGCCGACAGCGCCTGGGCCATCGCCGGCATCGAGCAGAACGCCAAAGCCTGAGCCCGCTGGGCAGGAATGCTCGGCCGCTACCATGGCGGCATGAACTTCCTGCCAACAAGACAACGCCGCGCCGCCCTGGCGCTGGCCTTTACCGCAGCCGTCTTGAGCGGCTGCGCCTCCGTCCAGGGCCCGACGGCGGCCGACACCGGCCCGGCCTGGGTACCGCCCGCCGCCCTGCGGGTCGAGGGTGTGCCCGCCTTGTCGGCGGCCGTGCTCGGCCCCATCCAGCGCTACAGCCAGGTGCTGGGACACACGGTGGTCGACTGGCATCCCACGCGCCGTGAAATGCTGGTAGCGCACCGGCTGCCAGACTCCAGCACCACCCAGATCTTCCGCCTGCGCACGCCCATGGGCGCGCTGGAACCCCTGACCGACAGTCCCGACCCGGTCAGCAGTGCACGCTGGGAACCGACCCTGGGCCGCCACATCGTCTTCACCCGCGGAACCGGCGGCGACGAGGTCTTCCAGCTCTTCAAGCTCGACCCTGAAACCCGCACCGTCACGCAGATCACGCCTTCCGGCCAGCGCCACAGCTTTGGAGACTGGGTGCCCGCCGGCCCGGGGCAGGCATCGCGGCTGCTCTACACCTCGGTGCCGCTGGACCGCACCGCACAGGGCGGCAGCCGGACCAGCGTCAACACCACGCTGAGCCTGGTCGACCCGGCCGACCCCGCGGGCGCCCGCCAAGTGGCCGAGCTGCCCGGTGGCGGCTGGTTCGGCGTCGAGGTGTCGCCCGACGGCCGACAGGCCGCGATGACCCACTATGTGTCAGCGACACGCAGCGAGGTCTGGCTGATCGACCTGGCCAGCGGCCAGCGCCGCCAGCTTCTGCCCGCAGCCGGCGAGACGGTGGCCGCCAGTCATCTGGCCGGCGGCTGGTCTCCCGAGGGCGAGGCGCTCTTCCTCGTCAGCGACCGCGCCAGCGAGTTCCGCGAGCTGATGCGCCTGGACCTCCGCGCGGCGCCCCCGGCCGGCCTGAGACGCCTGACGCCGCAGATTCCCTGGGACATCGAGGACGGCGACCTGGCCCCGGCCAGCGGGCTGCTGGCCGTGACCGCCAACGTCGACGGCCGAGACGAACTGCGCCTGCTCGACGCCGCCACGGGCGCAGAGAAGGCCCTGCCGGGTGCAGCCAGACTGCCCGTGGGCAGCGTCGGCAGCCTGCGCACGCACCCTGCCACGGGCGAGCTGGCCATGGTCGTCAGCGGGGCGAAAGCGCCCGCGCAGGTGTTCAGCCTGAATCCGAAGACCGGTGCGGTCGAAACCTGGACCCGGCCCGTCACGCCCGCCGGGCTGGACTTGAGCGACCTGCCCGACCCCGAGGTGGTGCGCTGGAAAAGCTTCGACGGCCGCACCATCAGCGGAATCCTGTATCTGCCGCCGGCGAAGTTCACGGGCCGGCGACCGGTCTACATGTCGGTCCACGGCGGGCCCGAGGCGCAATCGAAGCTGGGCTGGAAAGGCCGGCTGAACTATCTCACGCAGGTGATGGGCATTGCCGTGTTCGAGCCGAACGTGCGCGGCTCCTCGGGCTACGGCAAGACCTTCCTGAGCCTGGACAACGGCCGCCTTCGCGAGGAATCGGTCAAGGACATGGGCACGGCCATCGACTGGATGGCCACGCACCCGCGCCTGGACGCACGCCGCGTGGTGGTGGGCGGCGGCAGCTATGGCGGCTACATGGCGCTGGCTGCCAGCGTGCGCCTGGCCGACCGCATCGCCGGCGCCGCCAGCACCGTGGGCATCAGCAATTTCGTCACCTTCCTGGAACGCACCGAGAGCTACAGGCGCGACCTGCGGCGCGTCGAATACGGCGACGAGCGCGACCCCGCCATGCGCGCCTTTCTCGAAAGCATCTCGCCACTGAACCTGACGGACGGCATCACCAAGCCGCTGCTCGTGGCCCAGGGCAAGAACGACCCGCGTGTGCCCTGGACCGAGAGCGAGCAGATCGTTCGCAAGCTGCAGGCCAAGAACCGGCCGGTGTGGTACCTGCTGGCCGACAACGAAGGCCATGGCTTCGCGCGTCGCGAAAACGCCGACTTCTACTTCGCCACGCTGGTCAGGTTCCTGCAGGACACGGTGCTCCGGTAGGTCACCCGGCCGGGCGCGGCCATTCTCAGCCGCCCAGCAGCCCCTGCGCTTCGCCCCAGACCCGCTGCACCCAGTCACGGACGGGCTCACCCGCGCGGCACAGGCCGGCCGCCTGTCCGGCCCAGGCCTGCAGGCGCTGCAGGTCGCCTGCCTGTTCGGCCTCGCGGCGCATGGCCGCCGTCAGGCCGCGCTGCACGGGGTAAGGCGCCGGCAGAGGTGCATGGGTCGAGGCCGCTGCACGCACGTAGGCATTGCCGATGGCCCGCGCCCAGCGGCCGGAGAAGGCCTGCGTGAGCCGCGTGTCGGTCGCCGACAGCCCGGGCAAGGCCCGAGCCCAGGCTTCCGAGATGCCCGCTTCAGGACTCGCCAGCAGACCGGTGCCGACCTGCACGGCGCTGGCGCCCAACATGACCGCTGCGGCCACACCACGCGCATCGCCAACGCCGCCCGCCGCCACGACGGGTACGCGAACGGCATCCACCACCTGCGGCAGCAGGGCGAACAGCCCCACCGCGTCGTCGCGCCCGCGCGCGGCGTCGAAACAGCCGCGGTGGCCGCCCGCTTCCGCGCCCTGGGCGACGACGACATCGGCCCCTGCGGCTTCGGCCAGACGCGCTTCGGACGGCGTGGTCACGGTGGCGAACCAGGCCACGCCAGCATCCCGGAAGCGCTCTACCCAAACCGGGGGCAGCAAACCCATGATGGTGGACACCACGGCGGGCCGCGCTGCCAGCACCGCGGCGCACTGGGCGTCGAAATCGGGCGGTGCGGCGTCGCCGGCGGTGGCCGGCACCTGCGGGCCGAAGCCGGCCAGGAACTGGCGCAGCGCCGCTTCGTGGCGGGCGTCGCGCACGGGCGGCGGGTCGGGCACCCACAGGTTCAACTGCACGGGGCCATCGGTCCGGCGGCGGTATTCGGTCACCCAGAGGGCGATGTCGGCAGGCTCCAGCAGCAGGGCCCCGGCCGCACCCATGCCACCGGCGTTCGCCACCGCCGCCGCCAGGGCCACTGGAGAGGCACCGGCCATCGGCGCCATCAGCAGCGGCAGGCCCAGCCCGAAGCGGCGGGCGAAGGCCTGGCTGCGCTCGAGCGGCCGCTCAGCCACGGCCAGCAGCACGGCGCTTGAGCGCGGTGACCTCGATCTCGATGCGCATGCGCGGGTCGGCCAGGCCGGCCTCGAGCATCGTCGCCGCCGGCCGCACCTCGCCGAAGGCGGCGCGCAGCACCGGCCAGCAGGGTTCGAAATCCTCGACCCTGGGCAGCAGGTAATGAACACGCACGACATCGGCGAGGCTCGCCCCGGCTTCGCGCAAGGCCGCTTCGATGTTGCGCAGGCATTGCGCCGCCTGCTCGACGACGTCCTCGCCGATCGTCATGGCGGCATAGTCGAAGCCGGTGGTGCCCGAGACGAAGACCCAGTCCCCGGCCACCACGGCGCGGGAATAGCCGATCTCGGCTTCGAAACGCGAGCCCGAACCGATGAGCCGGCGCTCGTCGACCGGGACGGCGGCCTGCCAGAGCTGGAACACGTTGCCTTCGGGGTCGTGTCCATCGGACATCGTGCGCGTCTGGCCCAGGCGGGTGATGGCCCACTCGCGCGCCACGGGATCGACCACGCCGCCGAGCGCCAAGGCATAAGCCCGCGCCGCGGCCAGGCTGGCCACGCCGAAGACGGGCTTGACGGGCGTGTCCTCGCGCCGCTGCGGCGGCTGGGTGATGACGATGTCCCCGGCGTACCGGGCGGGGATGGCATGCACGATCAGCTGTGAGTCACCCGCCTGCAGCAGCACATGGCCCGTATCGCCACCGGCGGCCGCCATCCCGCACACCTGTTGGTAGAAGGCCGCCACCCGCGCCATGTCCTTGGCGAAGATCACGGCACCAGTGATTCCTGCGGTCATCTCAGGCCACCCACTTCCTGGCGTTGCGGAACATGCGCATCCACGGGCTGTGCTGGTCGGGCGAGCCCGGTGACCAGCTCATCTGGAGGTTGCGAAACACCCGTTCCGGATGCGGCATCAGGGCCGTGAACCGGCCGTCGGCGGTGGTCACCGCCGTCAGGCCGGCCGGGCTGCCGTTGGGGTTGAAGGGGTAGGCCTCGGTGGCCGCGCCGGTGTTGTCGACGAAGCGCATGGCGCGGTGCACGCTGCCGGCGTTGCCGCGCTGGCTGAAGTCGGCCCGGCCTTCGCCATGCGCCACGGCAATGGGCAGCCGGCTGCCGGCCATGCCCTGGAAGAACAGGCTCGGGCTGTCCAGCACTTCGACCATCGACAGCCGGGCCTCGAACTGCTGACTGGCGTTGCGCGTGAAGCGTGGCCACGCGGCGGTGCCGGGGATGATGGGGCTCAGCGCGGCCAGCATCTGGCAGCCGTTGCACACCCCCAGCGCGAAGCTGTCGGCGCGGTTGAAGAAGCTTGCGAAGGCTTCGGCCAGAGCGGGGTTGAACAGGATGCTGCGGGCCCAGCCTTCGCCGGCACCCAGCGTGTCGCCGTAGCTGAAGCCACCACAGGCCACCAGGCCGCGATAGTCGGCCAGCCTGGTGCGGCCGGCCTGCAGGTCGGACATGTGCACGTCGAAGGTGTCGAAGCCGGCCTGGTCCATGGCCCAGGCCATTTCCAGGTGCGAGTTCACGCCCTGTTCGCGCAGGATGGCCAGCTTGGGCCGGGCGGTGTGCACGAACGGGGCAGCGACGTCTTCCTGCGGGTCGAACGTCAATTGCTGATGCAGGCCCGGGTCGCCCGGGGCGCCGGCGGCGGCGTGCTCGGCGTCGGCGCAGGCCGGGTTGTCGCGCTGCTGCGCGATGCGCCAGCTCACCTGGTCCCACTGCTGCTGCAGGTCCTGCACGGTGGCGCTGAACTGCAGCTTGGTGTCGCGCCAGACTTCCACCACGCCGCGCTCGTTGGGCTTGCCGATGAAGTGTGCGTGGCGGCTCAGGCCGTGTTCGCGCAAGGTCTGCACGACCTCGTTGCGCACGGCGGTGGGCACCTGGATGACGACGCCCAGCTCTTCGTTGAACAGCGCCTGCAGCATCAGTTCGTTGCGGCGTTCGCCGACCTGGGTGGCCCAGTTCTTGGAATCGCCGTATTCGGCGCGGCTGTCGGCGATGCCGTCGCCTTCGGTGACCAGGATGTCGACGTTCAGGCTGACGCCCAGCCGGCCGGCAAAGGCCATCTCGCAGACGGTCGCCCACAGGCCACCGTCGCTGCGGTCGTGATAGGCCAAGATGCGGCCTTGCGTGCGCAGTGCGTTGATGGCGGCCACCAGGGCCTTGATCTGGAGCGCATCGTCGACATCGGGCACTTCATGGCCGAACTGGCCCAGCACCTGCGCCAGCATGCTGCCGCCCATGCGCTTCTTGCCCTGGCCCAGGTCGACCAGCACCAGCGTGGTGTCGCCCGGCTGCAGCTGCGGCGTCAAGCTGCCGCGCACGTCGGCCAGCGTGGCGAAAGCGGTGACGATCAGCGACACCGGAGCCGTCACCTGTTTCGCCTGCCCGCCCTCGATCCAGCGCGTGCGCATCGACAGCGAATCCTTGCCCACCGGGATGCCGATGCCCAGCGCCGGGCACAGTACCATACCGATGGCGTGCACGGTGTCGTAGAGCGCCGCGTCTTCGCCAGGCTCGCCGCAGGCCGCCATCCAGTTGGCACTGAGCTTCACGCGGTCGAGTTCGATGGGCGCGGCCAGCAGGTTCGTGATGGCCTCGGCCACCGCCATGCGTCCGCTGGCCGGGCCGTTCAGGGCCGCCAGGGGCGTGCGTTCGCCCATCGCCATGGCCTCGCCGCGAAAGCCGGAATAGTCGGCCAGGGTCACGGCGCAATCGGCCACCGGCACCTGCCAGGGGCCGACCATCGGGTCGCGGTGGCTCATGCCGCCCACGGTGCGGTCGCCGATGGTGACGAGGAAACGCTTGCTGGCCACGCTGGGGTGGCGCAGCACGTCCAGCGCCACGGTGTCCAGCTTCACGCTGGTCAGGTCCAGCGTCGCTTCCTGGCGCACCACGCGCTGTGCTTCGCGATGCGTCTTCGGCGGCTTGCCCAGCAGCACGTCCATGGGCATGTCGATGACACGTTCGCCCCCGGGGCCGTCTTCGAGGATCAGCTCGCGTTCGCCAGTCGCCGTGCCCACCACCGCGAACGGGCAGCGTTCGCGCGCGCACATCTGCTCGAACAGCGGCATCAGGTCGGGGTGGATGGCCAGCACATAACGTTCCTGGCTCTCGTTGCACCAGGCTTCCTTCGGTGCCAGGCCGCTTTCCTCCAGCGGCACCTTGCGCAGGTCGAAGCGCGCGCCCTGCCCTGCACCGTCGACCAACTCCGGGAACGCATTGCTGATGCCACCGGCCCCCACGTCGTGGATGGCGAGCACCGGGTTGTTTGCGCCCAGCGCCCAGCAGTGGTTGATGACCTCCTGCGCCCGGCGCTGGATCTCGGGGTTGCCGCGCTGCACGCTGTCGAAGTCCAGTGCCGCCGTGTTGGCGCCGGCGGCCATGGAGCTGGCGGCCCCGCCGCCCATGCCGATGCGCATGCCCGGCCCGCCCAGCTGCACCAGCAGCGTGCCGGCACCGAAAGGCAGCTTGTGGGTCTGGGTGGCGTCGATCTGCCCCAGCCCGCCGGCGATCATGATGGGCTTGTGATAGCCGCGCATCACACCCGCCACCGACTGTTCGAAGACACGGAAGTAGCCACCCAGGTTGGGCCGCCCGAACTCGTTGTTGAAAGC
>JANOBX010000179.1:0-4782 GCA_031411875.1 Burkholderiales bacterium
CGCTGGCGGCGCAGCAGCGCACCAGCCTGACACGACTGATCGAAGAAGGGTTGCAACTGCGTCTGCGGGCCAAGGCGGCCGGCGTTGGGCGCGCCCGTGGGCGTCTTCCTGTCTTCAAGGGCCACGGCGGGCTTGTGGCAGGTGTTGATTCGTGCAGCAACAAGTCGCTGCTGGCTGCGGCCGACGATGACGCCTGACGTCAACATTCTGGTTGCCGCGTCGCGCAGCGATCATCCGCATCATGCTGTTGCGCGCACATGGCTTGAAGGTGCTTTGGCGGCTGCCGAATCCGGCGCGGCCCTCACTTTGATGCCGATGGTGGTGGCCAGCGTGCTGCGCCTGGTCACCAGCCCCAAGATCTTCGTGCAGCCAACGCCCATCGCCGACGCGGTTGACTTCATCGACGCGATTCTGGCCATGCCTGGGGTGCGGCTCGCACCGTTGGGGCCTGAGTGGTCAAAGCTGAGGCAGCTGTGCATTGACAAGCAGCTGGGCGGCAACGACCTGCCTGATGCGTGGCTGGCAGCCGCCGTGGAGCAACTCGGCGAGCATCTCGTCAGCTTTGACCGTGACTTCAAGAAGCTGCTTGGACGCGCTCGCTTCACGTTGCTGCAAGCCTGAGCGCGATCGAATGGCCAAGAGGGAACACCCAGCGGCCGGCCCGTCGGCGAAGACCTCGGGCCTGTTCGGCTTCGATCGGCGTGAAACCCTGCTTACGGTCGGCCGGCGCTCCGTGGCGGCATGTGGGCTCGAACGGAGTTCTGGCGGAGGGGTGTGACAGGTTGGAGGTCGGCGTTCCACCGAGCGCCGACACCGTGTCACACCGTCTCCCGCCGAAAGTGGCCGTTTATCAAGGACTTAGCCCTTTCGGGCACTTCCTGCGCCAAGTGAGCTGCACCCGATCTGCTGTAGTGCCCCATCAAAAAGAGCGGGCTCATAACCCAGGTCGCAAGTTCAAATCTTGCCCCCGCAACCACAGATTCTCGAACAATAACAACAACTTATAGAATTGGGAAACGCCGGCCAACAGGTCGGCGTTTTGCTTTGTGGCGACCGTTCGCGTTCGCGTTCACGTTCGCGCTTGCCGGGCGCGACATCGCCCGTTCTCGAAGCCCCGGCTTAAGCTGGAGCGTGTCGGCCAGCCGACTCGTCAAGCGGCATCACCGGCCTGCGCCAGGTGCGGGAACATCGCCTTGCGCGCTTCGTCATCCATCTCGGCCTTGAAGCTGTGCCTGTCCTTCAGCGCCGCGGCGCGATCCGCGGCAGGGCGCGCGTTCACCGCGTCGAGCAGCCGCTTCACATTCGGCAGTTGCTCCCACGCATCGGCACCCAAGGCAAACGGGACGGCGCGCGCCCAGCCCCACACCGCCATGTCGAGCACGCTGTAGGTGTTGCCCAGCATCCAGGTCTTGCCGGCCAGGTGTCCGTCGATGATCTTCCAGTGCCGCCAGGCCTCGAAGTCGTAGCGCTTCATGGCGTAGGGCAGCTTTTCTGGCGCGTAGTGCTTGAAGTGCACACATTGCCCGGTGAATGGGCCGATGCCCGAGGCCACGAACATCATCCAGGACAGCAGTGCACCACGGTCACTTGGCGCCGGCAGGAACTGGCCCGTCTTGTCGGCCAGGAACAGCAGGATGGCCGAGCTGTCGAACACCGTCGTCTCGCCATCGACGATGACGGGCACCTTGGCGTTGGGGTTCAAGGCCGTGAACGCCGCCAGATGTTGCTCGCCCTTGCGCGTGTCCACGGGAATCGCCTCGTAGGGCAGACCGGCTTCCTCGAGGAACAACGCCACCTTCATGGGGTTGGGGGCGAGCGAATAGTAGAACTTCAACATGGTGGTGGCCTTGCGGTGGATGGGTGGAGCCACATTCTGGCCCCCGGCATGACGGCTGGGGGCAGCGATCAGCGCAACCCGCGCCGGTCCAGGTAGGGTCCGAGTTCAGGCTTGTGTCCGACGAGCTGCTCGAACAGCTTCATCGGGTCTTCCGTACCGCCGCGCGCGAACAGGAACTGCTTCATGCGTTCGCCCGTCTTGCGGTCCAGGCCACCCCGGGTTTCGATCCAGCGCACCGTGTTCGCGTCCAGCACTTCGCTCCAGAGATAGGCGTAGTACCCGGCCGCGTAGCCCCCCATGATGTGGCTGAAGTAGGGCGTGCGGTAGCGCGGTGGCACCGGCACGCTGTCGAAGCCATGGGTCTTCAGCACCTGCTGTTCGAAGGCCAGCAACTGTTCGGGCTTCGGAATGGCGCTCTTAGGCAACTGGTGCAGGCCCTGGTCGATCAGGGTCGCGGCCAGGTATTCGCTCGTGGCAAAGCCCTGGTTGAAGCGCTTGGCGGCCGCGAGCTTGCGCACCAGGTCCGCGGGCATCGCGGCACCGGTCTGGTGATGCCGCGCATAGTGCGCCAGCACGCTGGGCCAGGTCATCCACATCTCGTTGACCTGGCTCGGATATTCGACGAAGTCGCGCGGCACGGCGGTGCCCGACTGGCTGGGGTAGCGCACGTCCGAAAGCAGGGTGTGCAGGTTGTGCCCGAACTCGTGGAACAGGGTGTTGGCCTCGTCCCAGGTCAGCAGCGTGGGTTCGCCTGCCGCGGGCTTGGGGATGTTCATGTGGTTGCCCACCACCGCGCGCGTGCCCAGCAGATGGCTCTGGCGCACATAGGCATTGGCCCAGGCGCCCCCGCGTTTGCTCGGGCGGGCGTACAGGTCCAGCAGCAGGAAGGCCTGCGTCCTGCCGTCGGGTGCGAACACTTCCCAGGCCTGCACGTCGGGGTGGTAGGTGGGCAGGTCGGGCCGGCGCTTGAAGCGCAGGCCGAAGAGCTGGGTGGCGGCATGGAACACGCCGCGTTCGAGCACGTTGTTCAGTTCCAGGTAGGGCCGCAGCTGCGCTTCGTCGTAGCCGTAGCTGCGGGCACGTTCCTTTTCGGCGTAGTAGGCCCAGTCCCAGGCCTGCAGCGTGGCACCGGGTTCGTCCTGCTGCAGCAGGGCCTGCAACGCGGCGGCCTCGCGGCGGGCGGCGGCTGCGGCAGCAGGTGCCAGCTGGGCCAGCAATGGATTGACGGTGGCCACGCTGCGGGCAGTCTCGTCCTGCAACACGAAGTCGGCATGGTGCGCGCTGCCCAGCAGCGCGGCACGTTCGGCGCGCAGCTGCAGCACCTGGCTGATCTGCGCCCGCGTGTCGTTGGCATTGCCGCGCGCGTTGCGCGCCAGGCTGGCCTCCAGCAGGCGCTGGCGCGTCTGGCGGTGGGACAGCTGTGCCAGCAGCGGCTGGCCGCTGGTGTTCTGCAGCGCGATGCCGTAGCGGCCGTCGGGCAGTCTGGCCGCGGCCAGCTGCGAATCGCTCAAGCCCTGCAGTTCCTCGCGCGTCGCCACCACGAGGGTGCTGTCGTTGACCTCGGCCAGCACCTTCTGGTTGAAGTCGGCGCCCAGCTTGGAAAGCTCGACGTTGATGGCCCGAAGCCGGGTCTGCGCTTCTGGCTGAAGCTGGGCCCCGGCACGCCGCAGGTCACGGTGGCGGCGTTCGAGCAGGCGCAACTGGTCCGGGGCCAGTCGCAGCTTGGCGCGCTGCTGGAACAGGGCGTCGACCCGGGCGAACAGGCGTGGGTCGAGTGCGATGGCGTCGCGGTGCTGGGCCAGCTGCGGCGCGAACTCGCGCTGCAGGCGCTGGCGGGCGGGGTTGGCGTCGGCGCCGTTCAGGCTGAAGAGCATGCCTGTGGCGCGGGCCAGCAGCGCCCCGCTGCGTTCCCAGGCTTCGATGGTGTTGGCAAAGCTCGGCGCCGCGGGGTGCCCGGCGATCGCATCCATCTCGCGCCGCTGCACCCGCATGCCGGCGGTGATGGCGGGCGCGAAGTCGGCGTCGACGATCAGGTCGAAGGGCGGGTACTGCAGCGGCAGCGGGCTGGGCTGGAGCAGGGCGTTGGCCTGGGCCCAGGCCGGCGCCAGGGCGAACAAGGCGAGCAGGCAGACGCGTGAGGTGGGCAGCAGGGTCATGAACATGGGGCGTTCAGCGCGCGCCGTCCGGCAGCTCGATCTTGACTTCCAGCACTTCCAGGTCGTCCTGCCGTTCCAGCGTGACGCGGATGTCGTCGGGGCCGATCTTCACGTACTTGCTGATCACCGCCAGCAGCTCCTGCTGCAGCTGGGGCAGGTATTCCGCGCGCACGCTGCCACGGCCAGAACGTTCATGAGCCAGGATGATCTGCAGCCGTTCCTTGGCCACCGATGCGGTGTTCTTCTTTTCGCCGAGCAGAAAGGATAGAAAGGACATGGCACTCATCTCCCGCCGAAGAGCCTCTTGAAGAAGCCCGGCTTCTCAGCGTCGACGAAGCGCATCGGCAGCGTTTCGCCGAGAAAGCGGCCGATCACGTCCTTGTAGGCTTCGCTCACGTCGCTGGCCTTCATGTGGATGGCCGGCAGGCCCTGGTTGCTGGCGTCCAGCACGGTTTCGCTTTCGGGGATGACGCCGATCAGCGGAATGCGCAGGATCTCCTGGATGTCGGTCAGCGACAGCATCTGCCCGCCCTCGACCCGGCTCGGGTTGTAGCGGGTGATGAGCAGGTGTTCCTTGACCGGCTCGCGGCCGTCGATGGCGCGTTGCGTCTTGCTGGACAGCATGCCCAGGATGCGGTCTGAATCGCGCACCGAAGACACCTCGGGGTTGGTCACCACCAGCGCCTCGTCGGCGAAGTGCATGGCCATCAGCGCACCAGTCTCGATGCCGGCCGGCGAATCGCAGACGATGTACGCGAAACCCATGTCCGCAAGGTTGTTGAGCACCCG
>JANOBX010000180.1:0-2141 GCA_031411875.1 Burkholderiales bacterium
GTCTTCTCGAAGATCAAGGGCCTGCCGGTCGGCGTGGGCGGCCATTGCGGCATGCTGCCGATGGCCTGGCGGGCCAGTCGCTCAGCAACCGGTCACGTGGACTACAGGAACTCGCCGGGTCGCGCGTCGTGGAGCACCACCTACTCGCCCTGGCGGCCATGCCGCACCAGGCGCACGGCGCCTTCTTCAACGAAGTGGATGTACCGCGGTGGCGTACCGGCCCGGAAGAGCTGCTGCGTCGCAACAAGCTCGAGCAGGGAGACACAAGGCTGCAGCGCGAGTGGAAAGCCTGAGTGCCGGGAGCCGCTCATGTCGTCGATCCTGGAAACCGGGTCGCGGCCTGATCCCGATTTGGCACACCCGCAGATTCAGTGGCTGTGCCGATGATGCGCGTCCGGGAAGTGCGCGTGCGCGTGGATCAGGGGTTCGTGCCGATGGGGGTGCGAGTGACGGCCAGCAACGGGCCCCTTTGCATGCTCGTGCTGGTGGTGCACGTCGTGTTCGTGCTCATGGTCGTGCTCCTCGGCATGGTGTGCGTGCGCGTGGTCATGACTTTCGGTCAGATGCAGCCACACCCCAGCGGCCATCAAGGCACCCGCCACCAGCAGACCCGGCGTGACCGGCTCGCCAAGCCAGGCAACGGCGAGCGCTGCGCCGAAGAACGGCGCCACCGAAAAGTAAGCTCCCGTGCGCGCTGTGCCCAGGTGCCGCAGCGCCACCACGAACAATGTCAGGCTGATGCCGTAGGCCCCAAGTCCGAGGAGCAGTGCCCCGGCCAGCCAGGGAGCTGGCGGCAAGGATGCGCCGATGGCCAGTCCGAGTGCCAGGTTCACGCTGCCCGCGACCAGCCCCTTGATAGACGCAATCCACGTTGCGTCGGCGAGCGCCACCTTGCGGGTCAGGTTGTTGTCGACCGCCCAGGCCGCGCAGGCGCCCACCACGGCCAGTGCGGGCCAGGCCTCACCGATGCGCGCCTCGCCGGGCCAGCTCAACACCAGCGCGCCGGCGACGATGGCCACCATGCCGAGTGCAATGCGCCGGTCGAAGTTCTCCTTGAAGGCAAACCACGCCAGCAAAGCCGTGAACACGCCCTCTGCATTCAGCAGCAGGGATGCGCCCGACGCGGGCATGCGAGACAAGCCGAACATCAGCAGTAGCGGGCCTACGACCCCGCCCGCGACCACGGCACCGGCGAGCCAGATCCGTTGATCGGCAGGCAGCTTCACGGGCGCGGCGCGGCTGAGCAGCCGCCACAGCGCCAGGCCGACGCCGGAGCCCAGGTACAACAGCCCCGCCAGCAGCCAGGGATCCACAGGGCCCAGCAGCTGCTTGGCCATCGGCGTGCCGGCGCCAAACAGCGCCGCCGCCGCCAGCGCTGCGGCGACTCCGGGATGGACCAGGGAGCTTCGGATCGTGGGGGTCACGTTGGTATCAGGTGTCGGGACTCGATTCGCGTCATCGCCGAAGGTCGAGATCGGCCACGAGCTTCGATGCCTGCGCCCGCGATTTGACCTCATCGGCCTGAACGGTCTCCCAGCTGAAGCTCGTTCCCCAGGTCCAGCCGGAGCCAACGAGCTCCACGACGCGCAAGTCCCCGGCCCGGCCCTGGACACTGATATCCACGGTCCGACCCTCCCATTGCGCGGACAAGCGATGTGCCCCGGGTTTCAGGCGCAGGCGCGCCAACGACTCGGGAATGGTGACCACGCCGGCAGCGCCGTCCAAGGTCACGGGCACCACCATGCTGGCATCTCCCCAGCGGCGGCGCAGTACGTACAAGGTCAGGAATGCAGGGTCGGCCTCGAAGCGTTTGGCCTCGGCTTCCACGGCATCGGTCGGGACTGCGGTCGGCGTGCAGGTCAACTTTGGACGGTAGCTCTTGCCGATGCGGTGGCAGTAGGTGCCGTCGGCGTTGACGGATCGCAGCGGCTTGGTCATGCACCCTGCGAGCGGCGCGAGGCCGATCACAGCCAGGCCAAGCAAAAGGGTTCTGCGTTGGGGCAGCTTGGACTCGATCATGATGAAGTCCGGCCTACTTCAGCGCAAAGCGCACGGTGCCTGCCGGCTTGCCGGCGATCGTCACCACGGCGACGACCTTGGTGCCCGGGCCCACTTTGAAGCTGCCCGTGGCTTCGAGCTTG
>JANOBX010000181.1:0-7400 GCA_031411875.1 Burkholderiales bacterium
TAGAAGCGGTCGTAGCCCGCGCGGCCGACCAGCTCCACCCCTGCAAAGCTGAGCTGGCCGGCGCCCAGCGTGGCGCCGCCGATGATCACGTCGTTCCCACGGCCGCTTTCCACGCGAACGAGGCCGGCGTTGGCGTTGATGAACACCGCATCCGAGGCCATGCCCTGGGCGCGGCTCCAATCGCCGTAGCGCGTGCTGACGTTGGGGCCGCTGAAGTCGATCGTGGTGGGTGCGATGGGCGCTGGCGCCGGCGGCGCGGCAACCGGCACGGTGATGCCGAGGTCACCACTCTGAAAGTCCTTGACCAGCACCGTGCTGCCCGAGCCAGCAATGGTGAGTTCAGCGCGAGCCGCGTCGTGCAGGTACACCACCGGCGCCACACCCGCCGCGTCGTCAACCCACACGGTCAGGCCGTTGGCGCTGGGCCTGAAGCTGCCGGTGCCGGTGAGGATGCGGCCTGCGAGTCGTACGCGGTCCTGCACGTCGGCGGACAGGACCGTGTCGAAGCCGGCGTTGGCGCCCACCACGAAGGTGTCGGCGCCTGATCCGCCCAGCAGGGTGTCGTTGCCCAGTCCACCGTCCAGCGTGTCATTGCCGGAGTTCCCCTCGAGGTAGTCGTTTCCGCCCAGGCCGTCGAGAGTGTCGTTACCGGCGCCACCGTAGAGGCGGTCGGCCATGCCGAAGCCGGTAAAAACATTCGCTTGATGGTCCCCGAAATACACCTGCCGTCGCTGATTCATACGATCAGCTACGCCGATCAGCAACAAACGCCCCGTTTCTTCATCGATCATGGCAGCTGTCGCCGACACTGGCTGGCCAATCACGATGCTCCCGGACACTACATCCTGCCGGTTCTGGCGGATCAGGCCCTCTAGGATTGCCTGCCGATCGCGCAGGTACGAGTCGGTAAAGTTGAGTGAACTCGACTCAGCGCCGGCGGCCAGCGCGTTCTGGTCGATCAACCATTGCTCGTAGGCGGCGCGGTGCAAAAGATACAGCGCCTGAGATGAAGGAGATGTGGGCGTCGAGTCGATCAGCCGCAGTGAGAAAGGCAGGCCCAAGGTCAGTGACAGGAGGGCTGAAAAATCAGTGCGGGCTGCTTGCCAGTCGTGGCCCGCTTCGACGCGCATCCGCCCCGCCAAACCTGCCATCCCCGGGTGGGTGAGGCTGCCGGCCGCGTCGCGGGCCGACAGGGCAAGGATCGTCGTGTACAACTCCTGCCGGTTGTCTATAGGAACAGCTTGAGCTGCTCCACCGTTGAGAACCTTCAGCAAGCCCTGGACGCTTTGCTCCAGAGTCGTGGCCGCAACATTGGATGCTTGAGTCAGCAACGCGTTGCCCTGCGCAAGCGTCAGGCCAGGGACCAAATCAGCCCACATCTTGAGTACGGCCAGAGACCGCGCCATGTTGGCCACAGAGTGGTTGCCGATGAACGGCGCTGGCGCCGCCTCAATCTCGACTGGTGTAAGAGCGCCGAGGTGGTTCCCCAGGCCTGCGATTGGCGAAAGACCGGCGCTACCGCGCGCGTCGACAATGCCATCTTGTGCGACAGGCATGCCGAAAATTTCCTGCAGCACTTGGGCGGGCAGGCCCAGTGCCTCCACAAAACCCGGCGAGTTGACGGTTGTGGCTGACGAGAAGGTCGCCTGGTTCACATTCTTGAGCGCCGCGGCCAGGTAGCCCCCCAAGGAGTGCCCAACGATCGACGAGCCGGGCGGAATCAAACCTCGCTCAATCCACTGCGCCACGACAGGGCGCAGCGCATTGAATTGCGGGTTGAGGGACGGAGGAATGCCGAAGAGCAAGTGCAGGTTGGCGTTATAGACGTCCTGGAGGATGTTGTCGGTGCCTCGGACGGCCAAAGTCACGCGCCCGCCAGGCCCTTTTTCTCGGAACAGGACGGCGTAGGTGCCAGTGCCGCCGTTCGTGGTGTCGTCAAACACTTCCACCACGTCATAGCGTCTGACGAAGTCCGCGGCTTGAGCTTCTTCCATGTGCGGATTGCCGGTCGCAGTCGTTCTCAACGACCGAGCAGTGATGCTGCCCCTCACAAGGTTTGAGTAGACCGCCTGCGCCGTTTCCACGGCACGCGCAAGAGCGTCTATTGACTGCATGTGTTAGTCCCTAATAAAGATTCGTTGCTCAAAATCTGCCGGAACTGGGCCAGGGCACGACCAGCCGCTGGCCAATCCAAACAGCCACTCTTGCCAATCGCCGCCTCCACGCGTGTAGTGAATGTGCTCGGCGAGCAGCTTCCCATCGGTGGTTCGAAGCACACGCCATTCATAGCGAAGAAGTCGAGCACCGGGCTCCTGGGCCCGGCCATCAACGGTGCGCTGCGATCCCTGGACGTAGTAGCCAAAGCCGGTGTCGTCACGGCGGTAGGGCACCAAGGGCTGCCCAAACTGGTTGAACTTCTCGGCCGGCAACGTCACCGTCTCGTAGATGACGCTCTTGCCGTCAATGGCGCACAGCCGCACCATCTCCCGGTCCAGGCGCCGCATCTCGCTTTCGCCGAGGTACTTCACTAGCGAAAGCGCAGCGACAGTGAGCGCCACGCCGAGCGCTAGGTTTCGAGTCTTTTGGCTCATTGCCATGGATCGTCGCTCCTCAGTTCAACTGGTTCCAAATGCAAAAAGCGATATCCAGAATTTTCCGATTCGCAATTGAGGCCAAGGACCGCGTATGGCCAGTTGGTGAGCGCCGTCAAAGGCCGTTTTCCCATGCGCATCACCTCTCCTGCAAGCTTTCACTCGCGGCCCGCTGAATCGGACTCAGCAGAAAGTCAATTACCCGCCGCCGACCCGTCTTGACTTCCGCCGTCACCACCATCCCCGGCGTCAGCTTCACCACCTTGCCGTCGATGTCGATCGTTGACTTCTCCAGCCGCAACGTGGCTGGGAAGATCGCCCCGCGCTTGTCATCGTTGACCGCATCGGCCGTGACCCAGCTCACCGTCGCCGGCACGGTGCCGTAGCGCGTGAAGCTGAAGGTCTCCACCTTCACGGCCGCCTGCTGCCCCGCGTTGACGAAGCCGATGTCCTTGTTGTCGATGACCACCTCGGCGGTGACCTCCACGCCATCGGGCACAACCACCAGCAACGTCTGTGCGGGCGTGACGACGCCGCCGGTGCTGAACACCGCCAGCTGCTGCACCGTGCCCGCCACCGGCGCCCGCAGCTTGGTCAGGTGCTCGCGCTGCGCCGTCTTGGCGCCCTGCTGTTGCAGCTGGCTTTGGTCCAGGCCGGCCTTGGTGAGGCGTTCGTTCAAGCTGCGCTGCGTTTCGGCCAGGTAGGCCGTCTTGCTGTGCCGGCTCTCGGCCAGGGCGGCCTGTGCTTCCTTCAGGCGGGCCTGCTGCGTGGCCAGGTCGCGCTCGATCTCGAGACGCTCACGCGTGCGGTCCTGCCCCGCGTGGCCGGCCACGAAGCCCTGTGTGCTGAGCGCCTGGATGTCGGCTTCACGCTGCTGCGCCAGGGGCAGCATGGTCTGCAGCTTCATCACACCCTCGCGCACGGTGGTGATTTCGGCTTCTCGGCGCGCGGCCTCGGCATCCAGCCGGGCCAGGCGGGCGCTGATGTCGGCCCACTCTGCGCTGACCTGCTGCTGCGCGGCCGCTGGCACGCTGGGCGCCTTGCCGGTTTGCAGCGATTGCAACAGGGCCCGCGCTCGAACGGCGTCCTGTTGGGTGGCATCCAGCTGCTGGCCCACACCGATGCGGTCTGCAACGGCACTGGTTGGGTCCAACTCGATCAAGACCTGCCCTGCAGCCACCTTGTCGCCGTTGCGCACGAGGATGGACCGGATGACACCTGCTTCCAGAGGCTGCACCACCTTCGTCCCGTCGCTGACGACGATTCGCCCTGGCGCCACCGCGACGATGTCCACCTGGCCAACGATGCTCCAGACCACAGCGACGGTGAACAAGGTCATGATGGCCCACGCCGCGCGGCGTGGTGCCGGGTGCACGGGCGTTTCCTGAACTTCAAGCGCTGCCGGCAAGAACGCTGCCTCACTGGCCAGGCGTTTCGGGCCCGCCAGCTCGAACCGCGCCGCCCATGCGGCCGCAAACACGTCGCGATAGCGGCGCACCAAGTCCATGGCCGGATGTCGCTGCGCAGCACCTGTTGCTTCAGTCATGCCGTCTTCTCCGGCGGATTGACAGGTGCGGCGGTCTGCAGGCGCCACAGGTGGGCATACAGGCCGCCCCGCTTCAGCAGCTCGTCATGAGAACCGGCCTCGGCGATCCGGCCCCGCTCCATGGCAATGATGCGGTGGGCATGGCGCACGGCCGTGAGCCGGTGCGCAATGATGATGACGGTCCTGCCCTTGCAGATGGCGGCCATGTTCCTGTGCAGGATCGCCTCGCTTTCATAGTCCAGCGCGCTGGTGGCTTCGTCCAGGATCAGGATGCGCGGGTTGGTGAAGAGCGCCCGTGCGATGGCAATGCGCTGCCGCTGCCCGCCTGAGAGCCCCGTGCCTTGCTCGCCCACCGTCGTGTCGTAGCCGTGCGGCAGTTCGCTGATGAACTCCGACGCTCCGGCCAGGGCTGCCGCTTGCATCACGGCCTCCAGCGGCGCCGCAGGGTCTGCGATGGCGATGTTCTCGCGCACGCTGCGGTTGAAGAGCAGGTTCTCCTGCAGCACCACGCCCACCTGGCGGCGCAACTGCGCCGCGTCGATCAGGCCGATGTCGATGCCGTCCACCAGCACACGCCCCTGTTCGGGCGAGTACAGGCGCTGCACGAGCTTGGTCAGTGTGCTCTTGCCACTGCCGCTCTTGCCCACGATGCCGATGACCTCACTGGGGCGGATGTCCAGGCTGACCGCGTGCAGCACCGGCGGCGCATCGGGCCGGTAGCGAAAGGTGATGCCGTCCAGCGTGATGCGGCCCTTGATGGGCGGCAGCTGCGCCACCGCTTGCGGCGGCGCTTCGGTGCGGGTGTTCAGGATGTCCCCGAGCCGGCGCACCGAGATGCCCGTCTGCTGAAAGTCGGTCCACATCTGCGCGATGCGCATGATGGGGCTGGCCACCCGGTTGGCGAACATGGTGAACGCAACGAACATGCCCACCGTGAGCTCACCCGCCATCACGGCGTGGGCGCCGAACCAGAGCACCGCCGCGGTAACGAGCTTGCTAACCAGCCCCACGACCTCGTGCGCGGCGGTGGCCAGGTTCTGCGTACGAAAGCTGGCCGACACGTAGCCTGCCAGCTGCTGGTCCCACTTGCGGCAGAAGATGGGTTCCAGCGCACCAGCCTTCAGCGTCTGTGCACCGGTGATGCTTTCAACCAGCAGCGCCTGGTTCTCGGCGCCGCGGGCAAACTTCTCTTCGAGCCGGACCCGCAGCACCGGCACGACCAAGGCCGACAGCAGCACATACAGCGGCAAGCTGAGCAGTACGATCAGCGTGAGCTTGACGCTGTACAGAAACATCACGGCGATGAACAGGACCGAGAACACCACGTCAAGCACCAGGGTGAGCGCACTGCCCGTCAGAAAGCTGCGGATGTTCTCGAGCTCCCGAACCCGTGCCACCGAGTCGCCCACACGACGGGCTTCGAAGTAGGCCAGCGGCAGGCTCAGCAAATGGCGGTACAGGCGCGAACCCAGCTCCGCGTCGATGCGGCTCGTGGTGTGGCTGAAGACGTAGCTGCGCAGCAGCGTCAAGGCGCTCTCGAACAGCATGACGATGACGAGGCCTACCACCAGCACGTCCAAGGTGCTGGTGCCGCGGTGCACCAGCACCTTGTCCATCACCACCTGGAAAAACAGGGGGCTCACCAACGCGAACAGCTGCAGAAAGACGCTGATCATCAGCACCTCGCCAAGCAGGCGGCGGTGTTTGACGAGGCTGGGGATGAACCAGCTGAAGTCGAACTTGGCCAACTCGCCGGCCAAGCTGGCGCGGCTCGTGATGAGGATGAGCTCGCCGCTCCAGTGCTTCAAGAAGTCGGCCACCGGCTCGATGAGCGGCCGCTGTTCTGCACCTTCGGAGAATCGCTGCAGCAGCACGCGCTGCGCGTCGCACTGGGCCAGCACGGCAAAACTGCCATCGCGCAACAGCGCGAGTGCTGGCAAGGGAGTCAGCAGGAGCCGGTCGGCATCTGTCCGTACGCGTCTGGCGCGCAGACCCAGTTGCTTGGCGACCAGAAGAAGGTCGTCAGCAGCGGCGATGTCTGTGGCCGAACGTCCCAGCTGATGGACGAGCGCTGCCGGATCGCACGAGACGTGGTGAAGGCGCGCGATGATCGCCAGTGCCCTCAGCGCAAGCAGCAGCGACGTGCCGTCCGGGCGTGTCGCGGCCGGTGGCTGAGATTCATCCTGGAATTCAACGCCCGAAGACTGGCTCTCCGCGGCAAACCGCGCATCGGTTCCTGTACCCGACCAACCCCCTTTCTCGGTGATATTCCAGGGCTCTGTTGGCCGGCTTTGGGAACGCGACGGAGTCTAACCAACCGGATGAGCGGACGCCTACACCACAAATGGGGATGTACTGTTCCAAATTGACAGGCCTTGCATGTCCCTCACGGGGAATCGGCGCCCCAATGCCAATGGCCACTCCGTACGGCATTGGGAGGCACGGATTTCAGCGGGTGATTTCGTTCAAAGCCCAGGCAGTGCAGAACATCGCTCCCGGCCCTGTCCAATGACCTCGCGGGCGACGGGGATGCTGGACAACCCTGGGCTTCCAACCTTCATCAGGCTTGAGGGGAGCGTGTGGGCTCATCGCCCCCTGAGGAACAGCGCGTCCAGCTCCTTCATCGTCACCTGCCGCCAGGTGGGCCGACCGTGGTTGCAGGTGTCGGCGCGCTCGGTGGCTTCCATCTCGCGCAGCAGCGCGTTCATCTCTTCCAGCGTCAGTCGCCGGTTGGCGCGCACGGCGCCGTGGCAGGCCATGGTGGCCAGGATCTCGTCGCGCGCGCGCTGCACCACGCGGCTGGCGCCGCCGGTGTCGGCGCTGCCCAGGTCGGCCAGCACCGAGCGCGTCAGTTCGGCCAGGTCGGCGTCGGGCAGCGCGGCCGGGCGGCTGCGCACCACCAGCGTGCCGGCGCTCAGCGCGCTGACGTCCAGGCCCAGTTGCAGCAGCGTGGCCTGTTCGGTCTCGGCCAGCGCGGCTTCCGTGGGCGTGGCCGCAAAGCTCACCGGGATCAGGAGCGGCTGCGAGGGCAGCGCGCCCGCGTCGGCGCCCTGCTGCGACAGCTCGCGCTTGAGCCGCTCGTAAACGATGCGCTCGTGCGCGGCGTGCATGTCCACGACGATCAGGCCCTGGGCGTTTTCGGCCAGCACGTAGACGCCGCCGATCTGCGCCACCGCGCGGCCCAGCGGCCAGTCGGTGGCTGCTGCTGCCGGCTGTGAAGCCGGGTCGCCGCGCAGCGCCTGCCAGGCCGCCAGGCCGCTGCC
>JANOBX010000182.1:0-2343 GCA_031411875.1 Burkholderiales bacterium
CGCCGCGCCCGACCCGGCCACCGGAGCGCGTGCGCTGCCCATCCACCTGAGCACCAGCTTCGTCTTCGACAGCAGCGAACACGCTGCCAGCCTGTTCAACCTGGAACGCTCAGGCCACGTCTACAGCCGCATCAGCAACCCCACCAATGCCGTGCTGGAAGAGCGCATCGCGGCGCTGGAGGGCGGGGCGGGCGCGCTGGCCACGGCCAGCGGCCAGGCGGCGCTGCATTTGGCCATCTGCACCATCGCCGGTGCCGGCGGCCACATCGTCGCCAGCCGCGCGCTCTACGGCGGCAGCCACAACCTGCTGCAATACACCCTGCCACGCTTCGGTATCACGACGACGTTCGTGGCGCCCGGCGACATCGACGCCTGGCGCGCCGCCGTCCGCCCCGAGACCCGGCTGCTGTTCGGCGAAACCCTGGGCAACCCGGGGCTGGACGTGCTGGACATCCCGCGCGTTTCCGCCGTGGCCCACGACGCCGGTCTGCCGCTGCTGGTGGACAGCACCTTCACCACGCCCTGGCTGATGAAGCCCTTCGAGCACGGTGCCGACCTGCTGTTCCATTCGGCCACCAAGTTCCTGTCGGGCCATGGCACGGTGGTGGCCGGGCTGCTGGTCGACAGCGGCCGCTTCGACTGGGACCGCTCCGGCCGCTTCCCAGAACTGACCGAGCCCTACGCCGGCTTTCATGGCATGGTGTTCAGCGAGGAAAGCACCGAAGGCGCCTTCCTGCTGCGCGCGCGGCGCGAAGGCCTGCGCGACTTCGGCGCCTGCCTCAGCCCGCACAGCGCCTGGCTGGTGCTGCAGGGCATCGAGACCCTGCCCCTGCGCATGGCACGCCATGTCGAGAACACCCGCAAGGTGGTGGCCTTCCTGGCCGGCCACGCCATGGTGGCGCAGGTGGGCTACCCCGAGCTGCCGGAACACCGCAGCCATGCGCTGTGCCGGCAACTGCTGCCGCGCGGCGCCGGCGCGGTGTTCAGCTTCGACCTGAAGGGCAGCCGCCGCCAGGGCAGCGCCTTCATCGAAGCGCTGAAGCTGTTCTCGCACCTGGCCAACGTGGGCGACTGCCGCAGCCTCGTCATCCACCCGGCCAGCACCACGCATTTCCGCATGGACGACGCGGCGCTGGCCGCGGCCGGCATCACCCCCGGCACGATCCGGCTGAGCATCGGCCTGGAAGACGCCGACGACCTGATCGACGACCTGAAGCGCGCCTTCAAGCTGGCCGAGAAGGCAGGCGCGGGGGCGGGCGCATGAAGCTCGTCGTCGATGGCCGCGAGGCCTACGCCTACACCGGCGGCAAGGCCTTCGACCCCACCCTGCCCTGCATCGTCTTCGTGCACGGCGCGCTCAACGACCACAGCGTCTTCACGCTGCTGGCACGCTGGTTCGCGCATCACGGCCATGCCGTGCTCGCGGTCGACCTGCCCGGCCACCGCCGCAGCGCCGGCCCGCCGCTGGCCAGCGTCGAAGCCATGGCCCAGTGGCTGCTGGCCCTGCTGGACGCGGCGGGCGTGCAGCGCGCGGTGCTGGCCGGGCACAGCATGGGTTCGCTGGTGGCGCTGGAAGCCGCAGGCCGCGCCCCGGCCCGCGTGCAGCAGCTGTGGATGCTGGGCACGGCCTACCCGATGAAGGTGTCGCCGGCGCTGCTGCAGGCGTCGCTGGAAACGCCTCTGGCGGCCATCGACATGGTCGTGGGCTGGTCGATCTCGACACTGGCCCCCAAGCCTTCCTACCCCAGCCCGGGCGTGTGGCTGCACGGTGGCTGTCGCGGGCTGATGCAGCAGGTGTTGAAAGGCGAAGCCGCCGGCGGCAGCCCCCTCTTCCACACCGACTTCAGCGCCTGCAGCGCCTACGCCGGCGCCGAAGCCGCGGCAACGCGGGTGGCCTGCCCCGTCCACCTGGTGCTGGGCGCGGCCGACCAGATGACCCAGCCCCGCGCCGCCGTCCGCCTGGCGCAGATGCTCAAGGCAACGGTGCACAGCGTGAAGGCAGGTCACGCCTTGATGGCCGAGGCGCCCGACGCGGTGCTAGCGGCGCTGCGGCGCGCGTTGGGGGTCTAGCAAGGCGCCCCTTCAAGCCCTGCGGCTGGCGGCCAAGTCAAAGTTGGCTTCTGCGTGAGCCCGCGTTCGGCGTTCGGCCCCCGCGGACGTTGGTTTGCGTGGCGTCTCGTGCCTGCATGGTCCCTGAGCAAAGGCGGGCTGGGGCTGGCTGTGGCGCTTAGCTTCGGCGGCCTCCGCTGGCGCTCCGGCTCCCCTGCGGTGCTCGGTCCCGCGGCCCCGAAATCCACAAGCTCGCGGAACTCACTTCGCTCGCTGCGCTCGCTCCGTTCAATC
>JANOBX010000183.1:0-1813 GCA_031411875.1 Burkholderiales bacterium
TCCCGAAAATCCCGGCCGCACTGTTCACCGCGGCCATACTTGTCGCCGCCCCAGCCTGGGCCGGCCCGGGCCACGACCACGGCGAGGCCGCCCCCGCGGCCGTCGGCCAGGCGTTGCCGCGCTTCTCGGCCGTGTCCGAGACCTTCGAGCTCGTCGGCGTGCTCAGTGGCAAGCAGATCACGCTGTACCTTGACCGCTTTGCCGACAACAGTCCGGTGCGCGGCGCGCAGATTGAGCTCGAGATCGGCGGGGCCAAGTTCAAAGCGGAAAAGCAAGGCGACGACGAGTACGAGGTCGTGCTGCTCGAAGCACCCAAGCCCGGCGTCCTGCCGGTGACCGCCACGGTGACCGCCGGCAACGAAGCCGATCTGCTGGCGGGTGAACTCGACATCCACGAAGAGGCGCACGCCGGCGAGGCCGCGCATACGCATTCGTGGACGGAGTACGCGGGATGGGTGGTGGCCGGCATCGCCGCACTGGCGTTGCTCGGATGGGGTGGGCGTCGGGTGATGAATGCGCGCAGCGTTCGTGAAGGAGCTGCAGCATGAAGCGCATCCTGTTCGCTTCCAGCCTGGGGCTGCTGATCGCCCTGACGGGCTGGGGTCCTGCCCAAGCCGGTCCCGGCCACGACCACGGCGACGCCCCCGCAGCACCCAGCGCCAACGGCCCGCAGCGCCAGCCCGATGGCAGTGTCTTCCTGCCCAAGCCCGCCCAGCGCCAACTGGGTATGCGCACCCTCGTCACCGAAGCCGCCGAACTGCCGCGCACCGTGGAGCTGAGCGCCAAGGTGCTGATGGACCCGAACGCCGGTGGCAAGGTGCAGCCGCTGAACGCCGGCCGCATCGAACCCGGGCCGCGCGGCCTGCCCAACCCCGGGCAGACCGTGCGCAAGGGTGAGGTGCTCGCCTACGTTGTGCCATCGGCGGCGCCCATCGAACGTTCCAACCAGGCTGCGCAACTGGCAGAGCTGCGTGCCGCCAAGGCGCTTGCAGACAAGCGCATCGCGCGCCTGCAGGAACTGGCCGACACGGTGCCACGCAAGGACATCGAAGCGGCCGAGAGCGAGGCTAACAGCCTGGCGGCGCGCATCACGGCGGTCGGCGGTGGCCTGTCCACCCGCGAGGCACTGCTGGCACCGGTGTCGGGCGTGATCGCTTCGGCCCACGTCGTCGCCGGCCAGGTGGTCGATGCACGCGAACTCATCTTCGAGATCGTCGACCCCTCGCGCCTGCGCATCGAGGCCTTGGCCTTCGATGCCGCCATCGCCTCCAACATCGGCACTGCGACGATGGCCCTGGGCAACCAGCGTGTGCCGCTCACCTTCATCGGCGCCTCGCGCAGCCTGCGTGAGCAGGCGCTGCCCCTGGCCTTCCGCGCCCAGGGGGCCGCACTCAACCAATTGGCCGTGGGCCAGCCGGTGCGTGTGTTCGTGCAGACGAAGGACAAGGTCAAGGGCATCCCGGTGCCGGTGGCCTCGCTGATGAAGAACCCCGCCAATCAGACCGTGGTCTGGGTGAAGACGGCGCCGGAACGCTTCGAGCCGAGGACCGTCACCACCGAGCCGCTGGACGGTGTCAACGCCGCAGTCACCTCGGGTCTCGAACCCGGCGACAGGGTCGCGACCCAAGGCGCCACCTTGATCAACCAGGTGCGCTGACATGTTCAAGTGGCTACTCGAACACAGCCTGACGAACCGGCTGCTGGTGATCATCGCCAGCGTGGTGCTGATGGCCTACGGGGCGTTCACGCTGTCCACGACTCCAGTGGACGTGTTCCCAGATCTCAACAAGCCCACCGTCACCATCATCACCGA
>JANOBX010000184.1:0-7825 GCA_031411875.1 Burkholderiales bacterium
GTAAGCGTCCGGCAAAGTCATCTTGAACCCCGCGTAGGCGCAAAGGATGCTCGTGTCTACCTCGACTCTTGGTGGACACGTGGACACTATCGAACAGCAGCCGGCGGCCGGACGGCGCCGCCGCCGACTGCACAGTGATGAATTCAAGGCCGACGCGGTAGCCGCAGCGTCGCAGCCTGGCGTGTCGATGGCCTCGGTGGCCATGGCGCGCAGCATCAACGCCAATCTCCTGCGCCGGTGGGTCCGCGAGGCCGAGATGCCACCGGCGAAGGCCCTGGCCATGGCTGCTCCTGCGACGACGGCGTTCGTCCCTGTGCAGCTACCTGAGCCTGTCGCAGCGACCGATGCGATCCGCATCGAGGTGCGCCGCGGTGCGGCAACGATCACGGTGGCCTGGCCGATAGCCGCAGCCGCGGAGTGCGCGGGCTGGATGCGCGAGCTGCTGCGGTGATCCACATCGAAGCTGTGTGGTTGGCCGTGCAGCCGCTGGACATGCGCGCCGGCACCGAGTCCGCCCTGGCCCGTGTCGTCAACGTCTTCGGCGAGGCCCGCCCACATCATGCGTACCTGTTCGCCAACCGGCGGGCCAACCGCATGAAAGTGCTGGTTCACGACGGCATCGGCGTGTGGCTGGCGGCGCGGCGCCTGAACAGCGGCAAGTTCACGTGGCCACAGGAAGGCGCGGCAACGGTCGCGCTCAGCCGGGCGCAGTTCGATGCCCTGGTGCTGGGCCTGCCCTGGCAGCGCATGGGCGAGGCCGGAGTGATCCGGGTGCTGTAGCGCCAGGCAATTGCTGAATCTGCCAATAGACCAAGGCGGCCTGGAGCGGCACGATCACGGCCTGTGATCGCCCCGCAGCAACTCGACGCCCTGGACCCGCAGCAGCTGCGCCAAGCACTGCTGAGCCTGATGGCCGAGGTGACGGCCAAGGACGAACTGCTGGCGCGCCGGGACCGCGAAGTCGCCTTCAAGCAAGCACTGATCGACAAGCTCACGCACGAGAACGCGATCCTCAAGCGGCTGAAGTACGCGCTGAGCAGCGAGAAGTTCTGCGCTGGCATGAGCGCCGAGCAGAAGAGCCTGATCGAGGAGACGCTGGACAGCGACATCGCGCAGCTGGGCGCCGAGATCGAGCAGGTCGAAGCGGAAGCCGACCAGGCCGCCAAGGACAGGAAGACCAAGCAAGCGCCCAAGCGCGAGCCGCTGCCGGCGAACCTGCCGCGCCGCGACGTGCACCACGAGCCGCTGAGTACGGCCTGCGCATGCGGCTGCGAGATGAAGCGCATCGGCCAGGACGTGGCCGAGCGACTGGACTACGAGCCGGGCGTGTTCACGGTCGAGCGCCACGTGCGCGGCAAGTGGGCCTGCGCGCATTGCCAGAAGCTCGTGCAGGCGCCGGTCCCGGCGCACGTCATCGACAAGGGCATCCCCACGGCCGGGCTGCTGGCTCAGGTGCTGGTGGCCAAGTTCCTGGACCACCTGCCGCTGTACCGCCAGGAACGCATCTTCGAGCGGGCTGGCCTGCTGATCGCACGCTCGACCCTGGCGCAGTGGGTCGGCGAGTGCGGCGCGCAACTGCAGCCGCTGGTGGACGCCCTGACCGCGGAGCTGCTGCGCCACGGCGTGCTGCATGCCGACGAGACGCCGGTGGGCATGCTCAAGCCGGGCAACAAGAAGACCCACAAGGCCTACATCTGGACCTACTGCACCACCAGCTTCAACGAAACGAAGGCGGTGGTGTTCAACTTCGCCGAGACCCGCAGCGGCGAGAACGTGCGCGGCTTCCTGCGCCAGGACGATGCGACCCGAGAGCAAGGCTGGGCAGGCACGCTGGTGACGGACGGCTTCTCGGGCTACAAGGCCACGTTCGAGCGCGGCGTCACCGAGGCGGGTTGCTTGGCGCACGCCAGGCGCAAGTTCCACGAGCTGTGGGCCAACCACGGCAGCAAGGTCGGCGAGCAGGCGCTGCGGTACTTCCAGGTGCTCTTCAAGATCGAGGAAGAAGTCGCCGGTGCCACGCCTGGAGAACGACGACGACTGCGACAACGCAAGTCAAGAAGGGTGGCCGCCGCACTGAACAAGTGGCTGCTGGCCCAGCGGCAACGCGTGCCGGACGGTTCAGCCACCGCCAGGGCCATCGACTACAGCTTGAAGCGCTGGCAGGCGCTGACGCACTACATCGACGACGGCGAGGTGCCGATCTCGAACAACTGGGTCGAGAACCAGATCAGGCCGATCGCGCTGGGCAGGTCGAACTGGCTGTTCGCCGGTAGCCTGCGCGCGGGCAAGCGGGCTGCCGCGATCATGAGCTTGGTGCACTCGGCCAAGATGAACGGCCACGATCCGTATGCCTACTTGAAGGACGTGCTGGAAAGGCTGCCAACGCAGCCGGCCAGCAAGGTCGAAGAGCTGCTGCCGCATCGCTGGGCACCGCTGGCGACTTCGCACTGAGCATGCAGGGCGAAGTCAAGATGACTTCGCCGGACGCTTACCATCGTTCCGGCCAAGTTCTTCGTGCACCGTCACATCTACGGCAAGTGGGCCTGCCGCTGCTGCCAGGTGCTGCGTCAGGAGCCGGCCGAGCCGGACGTGGTCGATGGCGGCATCCCGGCCAGCGGGCTGGTGGCGCACACGCTGATCAGCCGCTTCGTGGACCACCTGCCGTACTACCGGCAAGAGCCGATCAACGCCCGCTCAGGCGTGTACACGCCGCGCTCCACGCTGGCGGGCGGGGGTGGCGCCGGTGGCGCTGCGCTGGAGCCGCTGCACGCGGCGCAGCGGCGCTTCGTGCTGGGCTGCCGGGTGCTGCACGCCGACGAAACACCCGTCCCGATGCTCGACCCGGGGTCGGGCAAAACGAAGAAGGCCTACGTCTGGGCCTGGGCACGCAGTCACCATGATCCGCACCCGGGCGTGGTCTACGAGTTCTGTCTGGGCCGAGGGTCGCAGTATCCCGTGGCCTTCCTCGGTGGCAAGGGGCCACCAACGCCTGAGCCGCCGTGGAACGGCATCTTGATCACCGACCAGTACGCCGGCTACAACGCGGTGCTGGACACCAAGATCTACCCGCAGCGCAGATCAGCGGTGTGTGCAGCGCATGCCAGGCGCTACTTCGAAGAACTCAGCCACGGAGGACAGGCCGCCAGCCAGGTGGCCACCGAGGCGCTGCAGCGCTGGGCGCGGATCTACCACGCCGAGGGAACCCTGGCGGAACTGGACGACGCCCGGCGGTGCCAGGCGCGGCAGCAACTGACCAGGCCGCTGTGGGACGAGTTGGAGGTGTGGCTCAAGCTGCAGCGCACGCGGGTGTTGGACGGCAGCAAGATCGCCCAGGCGATCGACTACAGCCTGAACGCTTGGAAGGCGCTGACGCTGCACCTGGACGACGGCGCGGTGCCCATCGACAACAACCTGATCGAGCGGCAGATCAAGCCGTGGAAGCTCGGGGCGAAAAACTGGCTGTTCGTGGGCAGTGAACTGGCAGGTCACCGAGCCGCCGTGGTGATGAGCCTGGTGCAGTCGGCCAAGCTCAACGGGCTGGATCCGTGGGCCTACCTGCGTGACGTGCTGGCGCGCATCCACTCCCATCCCAGCCACCGCATCGACGAGTTGCTGCCGCATCGCTGGCGGCCGGCCTGACTGAAGTTGAAGATGAGGGGGCGGCTCACGCAGTGGGAGGTGATCGAGGCCGACATCGCCGTGCGCCGCATGAGCCACCACCAGAAGGTGCGCCTGGCCGACGAGATCTACGCCCAGCAGCCTAACATGCTCGCCTCGATCCTGGCGCTGCCGCGCATGGGGGTGGACATGGCGCAGCTCGAAGTGGCGTTGCATATCCTGCTCGTCAGCTTCCAGGCAATGAAACTCAGCGGGCACCCGTGGCCGGTGATCACCGAGGACATCCAGGACGGCTGCCTGCAGCGATTGACGGCCCGTGCGCGCTTCAACGAGGGGGTGCCTGAGGACCTGGCGACCAAGGTCGTCGAGCAGTTCCACAACGAACATGCCGAGCGCTACCTGTTGGCGTTCGTATATGGCTATCTCGGTGAACACGACCTGATGGCCGTGCGTAACGAGGCCGAGAAGTACCTGATGCTCGGCGCGCTCAACCTCGTCGAGTGCCTCGCCTTCGTCGGGGCGGAGAAACCAAGCCAATAGCGACCTCAGACCCCGCGTCCAGATGGGGCGGCCAGACGCTCACGTATGAAGAACATAGAGGCGCTGATCGCCGACGGCGGCACGATCACAGTGGGCGCCGTCGACGACATCGAGTGCGCCGCCACCGCGGCGGACCAGCACAACGCGCTTGCCCTGGATGAAGCGGATGCACATGCGGTCGGGGCCGAGTCGATGTCGCAGCCGCGCAGTTGACACAGCTCGCCCAGCCGGATGCCGGTGGCGTAGGCCAGGGTCAGGAACATCCTCGCCTTGGCTGAAACCGGTGCGGCCAGCAACGCGGCCACCTCGGCGCGCGACAACACCTAGGGCAGCCGCTAAGGTTGCGACCCATGGGGATCTGCGCTCGACGCTGATCCTGGCCCAACACATCGCAAACCAGGAAGCGCAAGGCGCAGGAGGCAATGTTGACGGTGGAGCGTGAGCGCTGTCGCTCCTGCAGCAGGGAAAACAGGTAGGCCTGCACCTGCTCATCGGTCAGCAGCGCGGGGCTGCAGCAATGGTGCCTGGCCATCTGTGTGACGGCCGACAGGTAGGTCGCCTGGGTGCGCGCAGCAAAGCCGCGCACCACCATCGCATCGATCGTGCGTTGGCGCAGCGGTGTCATCGTCGTCTCCGAGGTCCAGGGAACAATTCCCGAATACGAAGGTACCACTTATTGCTGCGCGAAACTCGGCGCGCGAAGCCACCGCGTCAGCGGTATCGTTCAACGTGTTTTATCAATCACCGGTTACAAACCTGACATGACCTGATTGGACCGAATCGACAACGCTTGGGCAAGTAGTCGGACGCGCAAAAGTCATGACTCTGTCTACAGCGCTCGGGTCAACCCGTACGGGAAGGTCGCGGGAGCCTGCAAAACGTCGGATTCGCGAGTTGGCTGCTTTCACGGGTGGCGCGCCAAGGATCTTTTCAGTGAGGCCTAACGTCTGAGCTTACCGGCCCACGGAGGCTGGCAGCGCAAAGGCATCGCCGTTCACCGTTTGAGCATCTTTTCTAGTGATTCTCTGAGACGCTTGATCTCTTCGCCAACTGCATCATGAATTGCTGCGCTGTGTAGCATGGGTCGTAGATCGATGGTGTTGTTCTCGAGATATGTACGTCCGCCGTAACTGTACTGTGCGCGAACAGTAAACACCTTGGGGCACAGGGCTTCATCGACTCCTGCAGCAAAGATGGTGCCGCCGACTCCAAGAATGAATTGCATCCGCAGACCTGGTGCGAGTGACTCAATTGGCTGAGAGAACGCGGGAAGCTGCGCTATGTTCTCACCTTCTCGGCGTTCCGCATGAGGATAGAAGTCTCGATCTAACGTCAATCTGACGTCCAGAGCCGGCGACCTACCTGAGTTTTGAATTTCGAGTAGTAAGAGCGTTGTGCCAATTCGTGGTGCGACAGTAGCCACGACATACGGCCTGAGCTGTGCTTCCGTCTGCTTCTCCATCGCAGCCAATACACCTTCGTTCGCGCGGAGAATCTTGAAGGTAGCCCAAGCATAAACGCCTGTGATGATGACGAGGGCAAGCGTTAGCCAGTCGGTGGTCGAAATGGTCATGGTTGTCTGCGGTGCCTAACGTTTCGAGGTAAGCGGGCGCCAAGGGCAAGGCGCTCCGCTTGACCGAGGGGTTAGCGAAGTCATCGGCCCGCTGCCGCAAAACGCGCCGAAGAAACACTGCGTGCGCTGGTTGTGGCAAGGTGGAATGCGGTGCCGCGGAAGACCGATGTAGCAATGGTGCGCAATGCCCGCGGGTTAGCGTGGTCCTGGGTGACGTCATCGACATTGGTGAATCGTTGCAGCAGTTCGCAGCTGCCGCGGCGATATCCCGTTTAAGAGAGTGAGCATGACGATACCCAAGGCAGCACTACATTCCGCAACGGATGATGGAGCAAGCCATGGTGCAACGCAATCGAGGTGTCAGCCTCAAGCCCGACAAGTCCCGGGCCGCGCTGATGATCATCCACCCCAACGCCGCGAGCGTCGACATCGACAGCGCAGCCCACTTCGTGGCCGTGCCGCCAGACCGCGACGACGAGCCGGTGCGGGAGTTTCCGAGCTTCACGGTCGACCTCAATGCCATTGCCGACTGGCTGGTGGCCTGCCGGGTCGACACGGTGGCGATGGAATCCAACGGCGTGTACTGGATCCCGCTGTTCGAGTTGCTGGAGTCGCGCGGCTTCACCGTGCTGCTGGTCAACGCCCGGCACGTCAAGAACGTCAGTGGCCGCAAGTCCGACGTGCTCGACTGTCAGTGGCTTCAGCAGCTCATGAGCTATGGCCTGCTCAGCGGCGCGTTCCGCCCGGCTGAGCAGGTGTGCGTGCTGCGCTTGCTGTGGCGCCAGCGTGGCATGCTGCTGCGCAGCCAGGGCCGGCAGGTGCAGCACATGCAGAAGGCGCTCACGCAGATGAACGTGCAACTGGCCAACGTGATCGCCGATGTGGTGGGCGAGACGGGGCAGAAGATCCTGCGCGCCATCGTGGCCGGCGAGCGCGATGGCCAGGTGCTGGGTGCGATGAAGAACGTGCGCGTGAAGGCCAGCGTCGAGGAGATCGCCAAGAGTCTGCAGGGCAACTAGCGGCCAGAGCACCTGTTCGCGCTGAAGCAGGCGCTGAATGCCTTCGACTTCATTGGCACGCAAGTGGCCGAATGCGACACGCAGATCGAGCAGCAACTTCAGACTCTGCAGGTTCACGAAGGTGAGCCTGCCAAAGGCAAGAAGCGTGGCCGGGCGCGCAATGCGCCGAAGTTCGACCTGCGCACCCAGCTCTTCAAGATGTGCGGCGTGGACCTCACGCGCATCGACGGAATCGACGTGACCACGGCGTTGGCAGTCATCGGCGAGACCGGCGCGGACATGTCGCGCTTCCCCAGTGACAAGCACTTCGCCAGCTGGCTTGGCCTGTGTCCGGGCACCAAGATCACGGGCGGCAAGGTGATGTGTGGCAAGACCAAACGCTGTGCCAACCGCGCCGCGCAGGCGCTGGGTCTGGCGGCGGCGGCACTGCGCACCAGCCAGTCGGCGCTGGGGGCGTACTTCCGGCGCATGTGCGCGCGCATGGACAAGCCGAAAGCGGTCGCCGCCGCCGCCGCCGCCCACAAGATCGCGCGGCTCATCTACACGATGCTGACCAAGGGCGAGGAGTACACCGAACAAGGCCAAGCCTACTACGAGGAGCGATACCGCGAACGGGTGCTGCGCAACCTCTCGCAGCCCGCCAGCAAGCTCGGCATGCAACTCATCGCTGTGCCACAGACGGCCTGAAAACTGCCCCTCATATCAATCACTTAGGAGGTGTATCTTAAGAGGCATCGCCTTTGCGCGTTGCGGGCGGCGTGTGGCCGTTTGCGCGCTCATACTCCGCCATGAAGGCGTAGAGTTGATCTACGAGTTGCTTGTCGCCAAAAGCTTTGGCAACGACGGTTGTACCCATGAGGCCTCGGTAGACGTAGTTTTCAGCATCGCGGGCATACCCCTCGACTCTTGTCGTACCGAGCATGCCCCGCACGTGAAAGCGCGGCGGATCACCACCGCACATATCCATGATGCTCTCAGAGGCGGCATGGACGAAGCCAGAGTAGGCTGCGCTCAGGCCTTCGCTTGCTGCGAGCGCCGTAGATGGGTCCACTCCGGCACCAAGGGAGTTGAAGCT
>JANOBX010000185.1:0-2206 GCA_031411875.1 Burkholderiales bacterium
CCGACGGCCCGCCGATGCTGCGCAGCGAGAACGCGCGCCTGGCCGGCTTCGTCTATGTCGATATCCGTGGGCGCGACCTGAAGTCGGCGGTGACCGACATGCAGAAGGCGGTGGCCGAGCAGGTGAAGCTGACACCCGGCTACTCGGTCTCGTGGTCGGGTCAGTTCGAGTTCCTGGAGCGCGCGACGGCCAAGCTGAAGGTGGTCGTACCCTTCACGCTCGGCATCATCTTCGTGCTGCTGTACCTGACGTTCCGACGTTTCGACGAGGCGCTGCTGATCCTGGCAACACTGCCCTTCGCGCTGATCGGCGGCTTCTGGCTGCTCTACCTGTTGGGCTACAACCTGAGCGTGGCGGGTGCAATCGGCTTCATCGCGCTAGCCGGCGTGGCAGCCGAGTTCGGCGTGATCATGCTCCTGTACCTGAAGCAGGCCTGGGAAGTGCGGCTGGCGCGAGGTCAGGGCGGCGACGCCGACCTGCTCGAGGCTATCCGCGAGGGTGCGGTGCTGCGCGTCCGACCCAAGGCGATGACGGTCGCCGTGATCATCGCGGGACTGGTGCCCATCATGTTCGGGGGTGGCACTGGCTCCGAGGTGATGCAGCGCATCGCCGCGCCGATGGTGGGCGGCATGGTCACGGCGCCGCTGCTCTCGATGTTCGTCGTGCCGGCGATCTACCGGCTGATGCGCAGGCGCAGCCGAGCCAATGCTGGCGCAGCCGGCGATCCTGGGAATGCCTCGGCCCTGACCGGGACGCCATCAGCAGCCTGAGTGCAACCGGTTGTGGTCCGCCGACGCGGGGAGCGATTGCTGCCCAGGGCCCGAAACGTCCGCAGCCTCGACCGGGGGCATGAGGCGTCGGGTCAGGCATGCGACCTGCATGGAAGAGTGCGCAAGGGTGGCGGCTCGGTCGAAATTCACGTTGCACAAAAGGGTTCCGGCGAGCCTTGCCTGGGTCGCGAAGAAGGCATGCAGTAAACTGTTAGAATGTGTTTGCCTGTCAGAACGCTTCTGATTTGGTTGTTGGTATTGGCAGTGCCTGCGCAAGGGGCTGCCGCCGCAACCATGGCATTCTGCGGCCCGAATCACCACGGTGGCGGATCGCCCCGCGCCGAGGTAAGCGCGACCTCTTCTGAGCACTCCCATCATGGGGATGCCATGGCCGGTCACGAGCTCGATGCCACTGCAGATGCCGCTGCCGTTGTGGCCAGTGCCGATGAGGTGTCCGTCGTCGTCAAGGCCAGCCAAGCTGCCAAGCAGAAGTGCAGCGTCTGCGCGTCCTGCTGTTCGCTAGGCGCCATCCTGACTACCGTGCCGGTCGTTCCGGCCACGGACTCGGCGCCGACGGTGTTCACCACCGTCGTGCCCACCGTCGGCGCGTTCGCCGCCGACGGCCCTGACCGCCCCCCTCGATACGTCGTCGCGTAACTGGCTCGGGTTGACGCGCGTCTAGCGACGCGCGGCCTCGCTCCAGGTTCCGTTCCGTCCCCGCCGCGACAGCAGCCGGGACGTTTCCAGACGATCACGCGAGGATTTCATGGTCCCAATCCCAACGCGCCGGCGTATGCCGTGCGCTGTGTCGAGCTTGCTTTTCACGATGCTGCTGGTCGCCCAAGCCCAGGCGCAGTCGCCCACCACCAACCGTCCCGATCCGCTGGACCCGAAGGCCCAAGTGCCCTCGGTGCGCTACGAGTCGTCGTTCGCACAATTCCGTCGCATCGGCGACGACAAACCCCTGGCCTGGCGCGAGGCCAACGACGCCGTCGCGCGCATCGGCGGCTGGCGGGTCTACGCACGCGAAGCGCAGCAACCCGACGCTGCTGCAGCCGAGAAGCCATCGGCACCCGCGCAGGCTCCGTCCCAGACGCCGTCGACCGCGCCAGCGACCAAGCCGATGCCTGCGGGTCAGCCCGGCCACAAGCACTGAGGGCCGCACGATGAACCATGACATTCACAGGTTTTCCGAATCAAGGAGCGGCGTTCGCGGCCTCCGGGTGCTGGCCCTGCTGACCAGCGCCGTAGTGCTGGGGGGCTGCGCGAGCTTCAGCCCTGATGGTGGTTTCGGCACAGTCGAACGGACCACCAAAGAGCGCATCGGGAAGGACCTGCACTGGGCGCGCGGCGACGACGACCTCGACACCATTGCCAAGCGCGTGGCGGAGCTGCTGGCCAAGCCACTGACGGTGGACGAGGCGGTTCAGGTCGCA
>JANOBX010000186.1:0-3552 GCA_031411875.1 Burkholderiales bacterium
CGGTCTTCAACACCATCATCCGCACGCAGGAGATCGAGGCCGATCGCTTCGGCCTGAACCTGGCCCGCGAGCCGCATGGCTTTGCCGAGGTGATGCTCAAGCTCTCGGACTACCGCAAGCCCGATCCGGGCGCCGTCGAGGCGTTCGTGTTCTTCCACCACCCGAGCGCGCGGCACCGCATCCACGACGCCATGCGTTGGCGGGAGGCCATGGGCACGCCCTGACCTGAGCCACGGGAGCGCACTGGATCAGGCTTCCAGGGCTCGCTCAGCTCGAAATCCGCCTTTGGGAAATGCACACGCACGAGGCGCAGCGCGGGCGACTCGCGGGCCAGGATCAGCCCCAAGCTGCCACCGGCGCGCGACTGCAGTGGGCCGGGTGCCGTCCGCGCTCCATGCGAGTGGAAGGTCCGTTGCCAGCCACATTGACGAGGCTGCGACCGCTGGTGCCTGGCATTCCCAGTGGGTCGGAAGCACCCGTTCGCAGGTGGCGGGAGCTGACGTCTGGACACTGCGCCGTGGTGACCTCGTGGTCTGGTACAGCGCCTCGGACCAAGCTCGACGCTCCAGGTCAATGAACCCTCAGCACCTCAAACTGCTGTCGGGTGCGAGCGACCCGTATCGACACCGTATCCCCCTCGCGCTTGCCCAACATGGCGCTGCCCAAAGGGGCTTTGCAGCTGATGACGTGAACGGGCTGAGCGCCGAAGACCAACTTCATGCTGCCCCCATCCGGGCCCAGAAAGAGCTGTTGCTGCTTGTCGTCGGAGTCGACGAGGCAGACCAGCGTGCCGAGCTGTATCCCTTTGCTGGCGTCCGTAGGGGCTCGGACCGAACCGGCGCCAGTCGGCCATCGCCTGGCGGATGGCTTCAGCGCGACGAGCCTGGCCGGTGGCCAGGTAGGCGGCTTCCAGTCCCAAGGTGTCGTACTTGATGACGATCGTGCGACCGGTTTCGGCTCGACCTGCCGATCACCTGCCGACCGTGAGCGGCTGCAGACAGGCTGTTCCGGCCTGTCGCCTGCCCGAACGGGCACCAGCGGCGCTGGCGGGCAGCGACCCCAGCGCGCGAGTGGACCGAGCACTTCGCGGCAGGGCCCCTCGGACGAAGCAATGCTGGAAACTACGGCACCAGGCGCGTCAGCGGCTTCATCACCACTTCGAACACCGGCAGGGCCGAAATACTCGACGGCACGAAGCCGATGATCGAAGGCTCGATGGCGCGAAAGCCCCGCACGATCTGCACCTGGCTGGCCCCCGTCCACTGGGTGTCCGGGGCAAAGGCAGGCTCCACATAGTGCTCGGTCTGCCGGCTCTGCGTGGTCACGACGAAGTTCACGCGGTGTCGCCGGGTGTCGCCTTCGCCGTCCCACAGCGAGACGGCACACGGCGCACGCAACTTGCGGAACACGACGCCTTGCGGGGTGTACTCCAACACCTCATCGATTGTCCAGGCGCCGATCCTGAAGCCAGCAGTCAAGGTCGCGGTCGAGGGGCGCCCGAGCGTGCGATCCCAGACGATCGCACCGAAGCAGAGCCGGTTGAAGAGAGAGACGTCGCCGCCGGTCCTGTCCCTCCACTTGATGAGGTCCTTTGTCAGGGGGGCGGTCTTGGCGTCAAGCAGCTTCTTCAGGCCCTTGAGCGAGCGTTCGAGCGCCGCATCGCCATCGGCGGCCAGCTGGGTATCTTTGAGCATGGGAGATCTCCGGTCCTGGTTCATGGGTGTGGAAGACGCCATGGGCTGCGTCTTCCGGGGGCGACCGCCACTGCACGGCCTGCACCAGGAGTACGACCTTGGCCCCACCGGTTGGACACGGCGACTCCACACAAGAGTGGATACCAGCGTCGACCCGAAGCGGCCGCGGGTACTCGATGGGGACGCCAGGAACGGTTCGCGGCGGCCGGCAAACCATCAGACGCCGTTCCCTCATGCAGGCGCCAAGCACTGCGACGGTGATCGCGCGGAACGAGTTCGCAATCTGGGCCGATCGCCTAACCCCAGGGCAAGCAGCAGCAAATGGGCCTGCTTTGCAGCGATTGCTGACATGGATTGCGGGTGGGTGTACTTGCGCTGACCGACTCGAAGCGGCCGTTGACCCCTGCGACCGGCGCGGCCAGGAATGGCCGCTGTTCGAGGCGCAGATGTCGCAGGTCGTTCTCGAAGCGGTTTGCCGTGCGGCCGACCGCTTCTGCATCGCTCGCGCTTGCAGTGCCCACCCAAACCAGGTTTCGGTCGAGGTGGGGCGAGCAGTCAGGCAAAGTAGTGCGGAGGCAGCCGGTGACTAACGAAGTGCCGGTGCGGTGCCATGACGTCGCATGAACCGCTGCCTCGGCGCCCTGCTGGCCGTTGCGTGCAGCGTCATGTCAGGCGCGCGCGGCACGACCCGCGCGCGAGCGGAGCGCAGCTGCCAGCAGGCCTAGCGCGGCCAGTGCGGCGGACGAAGGCTCCGGAATGGCGGTGCCAGGGTCATTGGGGGTGGTGCTGGCAGCGCTCACATTGAAGCTGGCGCCCGTCAGCAGGCCGCCGCTGCCCAGCGCCGTGCTGGTGCCGTCCAGAAACACTTGCGTCCAGGTCAGGAACTGGGTGGTGCCGATGAAGGTCTGGATGGCGCCCGTGAAGTCGAGCCCATCTGGCAGCAACGAGTCCGGGATCGAAATCAACTGCTTCAGTGAGTCGGCCGCGACGATGACGCGGGTCGCCGGAGTCGGACCCGACGACGTGACGTTGGCCTCGTCGCCGAAGTACGGGAAGTTGAGCGCATTGCCAGTGAATGGCTGCTTGAAGCTGGCGGAACCCGCCTGGATCTGGTCGATCGTGTAGTCAAACGGCACCGTGCTGCCGCCGCCCAATGTGGCGACCGTGCCCACGAACCGCAGATCGACATTGACGAACGTTCGCGTCAGGGTGTCGAGATCGAAGCTGCCAGTGATCGCCGTCTGTGCCGTCGACGCCGTGAACGTGACCAAGGCCGCGTCGGCAGCGACGGGCAGTAGCGCGAGCGCGCCGGAAGCGGCGGCAGTGGCAAGGCTGAAAGCAAAACGCTTCATGATGATTCCTGGGGAGTAGACCGGCCGGGATGGGCAGAGCGGCCGCCCTGCCGTGCCGGCTGGCGTGCGCCTGGCGGATGGTTCCATGGACCGGACCGGCCGCACATCGCAGGATCTGAGTAGCAGCACCCCCCGGTCCAGGGGGCGCCGGCGACGCCAGCCGTGATTACCCGGCCCGGCACGCCACGGCGACCGCCGCCCCGCGAAAGGCGCGTGGGGCCGGCGCCTTGAGCGGCTGTTCATCGGCCTGAGCCGAACACCTGCTCGTGGTCGATCGCTGCCCTCCTCCGTGACGCCCCAGAACAACTCTTGGAAGGCGAAGGCCCGCAAGCGATCAGCACCACGTCAAGCCGCTCGTCCCCTCAAGCCGTCCAGCGCGCCTCGAATTCCTGCTCCGCAAACTTCTCCACCAGAAAGTCCACAAAGCACCGCACCTTCGCCGGCAGGTGCCGCCGCGTGGGGTACGCGATGTTGATCGTCAGCCGCGCCAGCTCCCACTCCTGCAG
>JANOBX010000187.1:0-2469 GCA_031411875.1 Burkholderiales bacterium
CCGCCGCGGTCGAGCATGTACCAGCTGCCCACCTGCAGCTCGCGGGCCCAGGCCACCATCGCCGGGGTGGGCATGCTGCCGCCGTCCAGCACCACCTCGAGCTCGGAACTCTGGTGGCCTGACAGGTCGAGCACCATCGACTCGTCGATGTCGACGTCGGGCGCCTCGGGCAGCAGCTCTTCCAGCGTCTCCAGCCGTTCCATCAGCTCGCGCAGGCGGTCGTCGGGGATGACCGCCGCCTTGGCGGTGAAGGCCGCGGCCAGCGAGTTGTTGAGCTGCTGGATCTGTTCGTCCTGGCGCGCCGGGTCGATGCCAGCCGAGACCATGCCTTCGCGCAGGCTCTTCAGCAGCAGCGGCAGGCGCCGGATGACCTCGGCCCGTTCCTCGCGCGTGACCTTGGCGCTGGCGCTCCAGATCAGGTCGGCCGCGGCGCGCTTCATGACCTTGGTCTGGTCGCCCTGGCCGCCGTAGCGCACCGCCGTGGTGGCCAGCACGTCGGCCCAGACGTGGAACAGGAACTGGCGCACGCCTTCCTGCACCGGCACCTCGTTGAGCATGCGGCGCAGCTCGATCGTGTACTGGATGGCCATGGTCTCGCGCTGCTCGACCTGCTGGGCCAGCGACACGCCCTTGCGCGTGGCCTCGTTCTCGTTCTTGAAGTAGTGCTCCAGGAACTTCTCGAACTCGGTGAGCACGGTCTGGAAGACGCGGCGGCCGGTGTCGGGGTAGGCCTCGACGACCTGCACCACGCGCTTGATCTCGCGCTCGAGCGCGTCGGACAGGCTGCCCACCATGCTTTGCGCCATGCTGTCGAAGCCCATCACGCAGGCGCCCATGCGGTCGATCAGGCGGCGCGCGGGGTGGTCGATGGTGGCGAAGAAATCGGGCTCGGTGACGGCCACGCGCAGCACCGGCATCTGCAGCCGCGCAAACCACACGCGCACGCTGGCGGGAATGCGTTCCTCGGTCAGGATGCTCTGGAACAGCAGGGCCACGAACTCGATGGTGGCGCGCTCTTCCGGTGTCGCCGCGGCCTTCTTCAGCACCTGCTTGCGCTGGTGCAGTTCGTCGAGCATCACCGGCGTGGTGACCAGCGGTTCGCCCAGCTTGGACGTGGGCGCCAGGCGCTGGCGGATGCCCTGCTGCGCCGTTTCGATGGCGCGCGCCAGGCCAGGCGACAACGCCGCAGTCGTCGGCGGGCCGGACTGCTGCAGTCGCATCGACCGCGTCGACGCCGCGAACTGCGGCACATGGCGTCCGATCAGGCGGTTCAGCCGGCCGAGCACGGCCTCGGCATGGTCGCGGCTGCGCGCCAGTGGCGCTGCACGCGTCATCAGGCGGGTCTCGTCGCCGACACCGCCCGCACCACCACCGCCCGAGTTGCCGCCCGAGTTGCTTCCCTGCAAGGGCGTGTACCCCTGCAGGCCGCCGTAACCGCTGCCCCGGTCGCCGCCGCCACCGCCACCGCCGTCGGACTGGCCGCTCACGCCGCCGTAGCCGGAGGGTCCGAACACCTGGCTGTCGCCGAGGCTCGAGGCCATGCCCGCCCGGTTCATGCCGGTGCCGGCCTGCCAGCCCAGCGGCGCGTTGGGATGCGTGCGCGAACGGCGGATGAAGGGGCGCAGGTCCACTTCGGGGAGCACCGCCTGCGCCACCAGCCAGCGGTTGGTCTCGTGATAGGCCTCTTCGACGAGCAGCGCGAACTCCTCGTGCAGCACGGCCTGCAGCTCGCGCCAGCTGTCCAGCGTCTGCCCCGAGCCGCACCAGGCATCGAAGACGATGCGCGCCAGCACATGCGCCCGCAGCATGTCGTGCGGGTCGAGCTCGGCGCGGTTCTCCAGCCAGGCCACGCGCGAACGCAGGTCGGCAAATTCCCAGCTTGCCCGGTCCATGATGGCCAGGGCCAGCCGCGAGGTGACGATCTCGAGTTCGATGGTGTCGTCGGACACCAGCGTCAGCGTGTCGCGGGCCGAACCGGCCTGCGGCCATTCCGCGGCCTTGGTCATCGACACGCCGCCCGCCAGCACCTGCCGCAGGCCGGTCACGATGCCCCGGTGCCAGGCCTGGGCCCCGCTGTTCAGGCCCTGCAGCAGTTCGCGCCGGCGCTGGAAGGTGGCGTGTTCGCTGGGTTTGTCGAGCAGGCTGCGCGCACCGTCCAGGGCCGCCTGCACGAGGTCGACCAGGCCTTTGACCAATTCTTCGGTGTAGAGCCTGCGGGCCTGGCTGGCGATGGTATCGGGCGACGCGCTCAGGGCCATGTCAGACGCGTTCAGGTGACGGGTTCAGACCACTCTACACCACCGCCCCGGCGTTCGGATCGTTCGGGTCGATCTCCTTGCCACCACTCTTGATCAGGTCCTCGCGCTTCACGCCCAGCCACATGGCGATGCCGGCGGCGACGAAGATCGACGAATAAATGCCGAACAGGATGCCGATGGTCAGCGCCACGGCGAAGTAGTGCAGCGTGGG